>SPJM01000001.1 GCA_006844585.1 Methylococcaceae bacterium
CCTATCAAAAATGAAGCAGATAACGGCTTAAAAAATGATCGCGGCACATTAGCAATGGCGCGCACATCGGATCCGGATTCAGCCACAGCTCAGTTTTTTATTAATTATAAAAATAATGATTTTTTGAATTATTCCAGCCCGACACCGAATGGTTGGGGATATGCGGTATTCGGATCGGTTGTTGAAGGCATGGAGGTTGTCGATAAAATGGCGGAAGCGCCGACGACTACGCGCGGCGGACACCAGGATGTGCCGGTCAATGATATTATTATTGAAAAAGCAGAAATCGTTGCCGAATAACAGAGATGGTTTTTATCATTGAGAGAGGGGCTGGTCCGGCCCCTTTTTTTATCCGGATGATTTTTTGTTTATGAAAAATGAAATACTCTTTATTTCCGATTTACACATTTCCTTGGAAAAGAAAGAAATTACCCGACAGTTTTTAGCTTTTCTGGCTGATCGAGCGCCGCGGGCCAAAAAGGTTTATATTCTCGGTGATTTATTTGACGCCTGGATAGGCGATGATGATTTTACGCCGCCAATCAATAAGATAAAAAACGCTTTTAAAAATCTAGTTGCTGCGGATATCGAGGTTTTTCTCCAATTGGGCAATCGTGATTTTCTATTAGGTCAGCGATTTGCACAAGAAACCGGGGTGAAATTGCTCGGGGATTATGAAGTGATTGAATTATTCGGGGTGCGGACTTTGTTAACGCATGGTGATTTATTATGCACCGACGATATTCCTTATCAGCAATTTCGTGAAAAATCGCGCAGCCGGGAATGGATTGATAATGTTTTAGCCAAGCCTTTGTGGCTAAGGCTTTTAGCCGCGCGTTGGTATCGCTTTAGGAGTTTTTTTCATAAACGGAAAAAATCTTCGGAAATTATGGATGTGAATCAACAGACCGTTGTCGATGTAATGAAACAATTTGATTGTTTAAGACTCATTCATGGGCATACGCATAGACCCGGATGTCATGAATTATTCATTGAGGGCAAAAAAGCGGAGCGATTTGTATTGGCGG
>SPJM01000010.1 GCA_006844585.1 Methylococcaceae bacterium
GCGGTCAAGTGGGTCTGGAGTATATGCCGGTTGACACCCGGCGCGATGAATCGCGTTATTCCGCCAGTATACAATCGGATACGCTATTCCTGCCCGGCTTGTCATCGCATCTGGATTTGAATTATGTCTCGGATGATGATTATTTCAATGACTTGAATAATGCTCTAGGTTTCTCAAACACCCGGCATTTGCGCAGCTTGGCCGATTTACGTTATCAGCAAGACTGGTTAGACTTTTCCGCCAAGCTGGAACATTATCAAACCATTGATAGAGCGATAGCATCGGACAATAAACCGTATCAAAAATATCCGCAGGTGAGTTTGAATCTGCGCCATGATTTTGCCGACTTGCCGATTAATCTGGCGATGGAAAATGAATACAGCTATTTTTATCGCAGTCAACGGGTGAAGGGGCACCGGATTAACCTTAAACCGTCGATTAGTTTTCCATTGCGGACGGCGGCGGGATTCATCGTGCCGAAATTTTCCGTGCAACATACCGAGTATTATTTGCAGGATCAAGAGGCCGGTAAAGCGGATGATATTAGTCGAACTTTACCGATTGTTTCGGTGGACGGCGGCTTGGTGTTTGAAAAAGACCTGC
>SPJM01000100.1 GCA_006844585.1 Methylococcaceae bacterium
GATGATTACTGGACTTCCGAAAAACTGGAAAAACAGGCTGGCTTAATGCAGGCGCATAAGGAAATCGGTTTTTGTTCCAGCCAAACCCGCGTCGAGACGCCCGAAGGCGATTTTTTGAATGACTGGCTTTGTCCGGAAATTAACGATTCGACTTTGAAAACCATTTTCACCCATAATGCTGCGATTACCGGCAGCGGCTCCGGAGTCATGGTGCGCAAACAATTACAAGAGCAAGCCGGCTCCTTTGACGAATCCCTGAAAAGCCTGGAAGATATCGATATGTGGATGCGCTACGCAGCGCATGGAGAGTATTGCTGCATACCGGAAACTCATACCGTGATTACCAAACGCCCCGACAGCATGAGCCGCCACCTAAATACAATGCGGGAAAGCGCTATGCAAGTACTGAACAAAAATAAAACATTGCTCAATGAATCCGCGCAAAAAAGTTTATGGCCGCAATGTTACGCCACCATGTTATGCGATTACGCCAAATGGGAAATCCGCAACGGAGACAAAATAACCGCGACCCGGCATTTATTGCAGGCCTTATGGTTAGCGCCGTTAG
>SPJM01000101.1 GCA_006844585.1 Methylococcaceae bacterium
ACCAGGCATTGCTGCAAGTGGGTTTGGAATACGGCAGTATGCAGGTTTATGAACGGGTTGATGATCAGCGCTTGGTGGATTTTGCCGTCGCCAATATGCTGGAGCCGGGCGTATTTCCGGATTTAACCGTAGAAGAGTTTCAATGTCCCGGCATTGTTTTTTTCATGCAGCCGCGAGAGTTACATAATGCTTTAGCGGTTTTTGAAGATTTGATGCAGACCATGAATTTATTGGCGCTGGAGTTGGATGGAGAAAAACTTGATCCGCAACATCAACTATTGACGGAAGAACTGATGCAAGAGTATCGCCTTATGCTGGCCTAGCGCCTCATCACATAAATAAATGGTAAATTGGGGTGCAGAGCTTAAGTTTACGTCCCAATTTTTATAATATCAGAGGGTGCTTAGGCCGCGCTTCAGTCCTTAACGACTTTATTACGTCCGTTTTTTTTGGCTTTATACATATAGTCATCCGCACGCTTGACTAATGATTGGCTGTTTTCTTTTTCCTGCAAAGAACTCACCCCTAAGCTGGCG
>SPJM01000102.1 GCA_006844585.1 Methylococcaceae bacterium
TGGAGCTTCCCAGCTTGCAGGAATATATTTTAGTCGAACAAGACTTTGTCGATGTTGAAGTCCTCAGCAGAAAAGAGAACTGGTTTCCAAGGCATTATTTTTTAGGCGATGAACTGACTCTGGAATCTATTGACTTAACCCTCAGCGTTGAAGAAATTTACCGCCGCGTTAATAATGCAGACGTATTGGAATACTTGGCAAACAAACAGGAAACTGATGATGCTGGCTAACAGAAAACAAACTGAAACGCTTACTTCTAAAGAATATCTAGCAGGAGAATTGATCGCAAAGATCAAGCATGAACTGGTTGACGGCCAAGCATATGCAATGGCCGGCGCCAGCGCAAACCATGAGCGAATCTCAGGTAATATCCATGCTGAATTTAGAAATCACTTGATTAATCAACCTTGCGAACCTTTTGGCTCCGATATGAAAGTTAAAGCCGGAGAAAATTTTTTCTATCCGGACGTTACCGTCGATTGCAATTTTGATGAATCGGAACCTTATTTCACCGAATCTCCCATTATTATTGTCGAGG
>SPJM01000103.1 GCA_006844585.1 Methylococcaceae bacterium
CCGAAGACTTACCTTTAGTTGATATTAAACTCACGTTCGACGCCGGCAGCGCCCGTGATGGTTATCAATTCGGCATCGCTGCGCTGACGGCGGAAATGTTCAATACCAGCGCTGGTTCCTGGAATGCAGATCAGGTAGCGCAACGCTTTGAAAGCGTCGGCGCGCAATTTAATGCCGGCGCTTCCATTGATTACGCCTGGTTATCTTTACGCAGCTTGACGGAAAAAAAGCTGTTTAACAAAGCCATAGATACGCTGAAAACAATCTTGACGCAACCGGGTTTTAACGAAGTTGATTTCCAGCGCATCAAAAAACAAACCCTGGCCGGACTTAAACACCGAGAAGAATCGCCCGGCGCCATCGCCAGCATCAACTTTTATAAAACCTTATACGGCAATCACCCTTATGGTCACCCCACCGGCGGCTTGATTGAAACCGTCAGTGGCTTCAGCCAAACCGATGTCCGTGATTTTTATCAACGTTATTATGTCGCCGCCAACGCTATGGTGGTGATTGTCGGCGATTTAAGCAAGCAGG
>SPJM01000104.1 GCA_006844585.1 Methylococcaceae bacterium
TGTCTATGTCGCATTGCATCGCTTTGATGTCGTCCATCAACGTTTCATCATCGATATGGTTTTTGATTAGCGAGTCTAATATTTCAACGCCATGTTCGGTTTGTTGATTCAAGAAACAGCTTTTGGCTAGGTCTAGCTGTAATTCTTTAGGTAATGCGTGATGATGTTTTTCGGCTAAATCACCTAACTGCGCTAAAGTCTCGTCTGCTCGTTTATGTTCGCCCAGATTTTGAAAACATTCAGCGGCTAATAAATTGGACCACAATAAGGCATCCGGGTTGCTGGTGTATTCGCTACGCATCGCATCTACCGTTTCCAAAGCTTTTTGGTATTTTCCGGTTTTTTGGTAAGTTTTAGCCAGTCCGGCATAATCGGCGCTGTTTTTATGAATGGAAAATCGGCCTAATTTGACGGCAGCTTGATAAGCTTGTTCCGAGATTTCAGGGTGTTGATTTTTATCGGCTGTTTTGGCTAATTTTCTTTGCCGTAATATAGCCAATGGCGATAACTCTATTGCGCGACTTAGCGTCTCTTCCGATTG
>SPJM01000105.1 GCA_006844585.1 Methylococcaceae bacterium
ATGAACTATCCGCAGCGGTTTCCGAGCTGCGCACAGCCGTTAACCGACATTTATCAAACGGTGAACGGCAAACACAATCGTGGCTAATGGAGGATTATGCCCTCAGCGCATCGGCCGCCGAGCAATTAAGCCATTATCTGGCCGCCGCTAAAGCCGCCTTAGGCCAATTACCCACCCAAAACAATATCGTGTTCGAGCGATTTTTTGATGAGGTGGGCGATATGCATTTCATTGTGCATTCCTGCTATGGTTCGCGCATTAATAAAGCCTGGGGCTTATCGCTGCGCAAACGGTTTTGCCGTAAATTCAATTTTGAATTGCAGGCTTCAGCGCTGGAAGACAGCATTGTTTTATCCTTATCCTCCAGCCATAGTTTCCCGCTGGACGAAGTGAAACATTACCTACACAGTAATAGCGTGCGCGAGGTATTGATTCAGGCCTTATTGGCCGTGCCGATGTTTCCCTTACGCTGGCGCTGGAACGCTACCATTGCCCTGGCGGTGTTAAGACATCGCTTCGGCAAGCGTTCGCCGCCGTATT
>SPJM01000106.1 GCA_006844585.1 Methylococcaceae bacterium
ATGGGCACCCCCGTAGAAATTATTAACCAGGTTTTTGGTGGCAAAAAGCAATACCAACAGGCATTACTAGAACTGGAAAACGCCTTATTTGAACAGGAAAAAACAGCATGAGTAATATTTCCGGCATTATCAAATCCATACAAGACATCATGCGTAAAGATGTCGGTGTTGATGGTGATGCGCAACGTATTAGCCAATTGGTCTGGCTGTTTTTCCTGAAAATCTTTGATGACCGCGAAGCCGAACTGGAATTACTGGAAGACGATTATCAATCGCCACTGCCTGACAACTTGCGTTGGTGTCACTGGGCGCAAGATCCCGAAGGCATGACCGGTGATGAATTATCCGATTTTGTAAACCTGCAATTATTCCCTACGCTAAAAGAAGAATTAACCCTACAAGGCGAAACCGGCAATCGCGCCCAAGTCGTGCGCACCGTGTTTGAAGATGCCTACAACTACATGAAGTCCGGCACCTTATTACGCCAGGTCATTAACAAAATTAATGAAATAAACTTCAATAACACCGCAGACAAACACACTTTTGGCGGCATCTATGAACAACTGCTTAAAGACCTGCAAAGTGCCGGTAATGCCGGTGAATTTTACACGCCCAGAGCCGTCACCCGTTTTATTGTCAATCAGGTCAACCCACAACTACAAGAAAGTGTATTAGACCCAGCCTGTGGAACTGGCGGTTTTTTAAGTTGCAGTATCGACCATAAACGCGCACAATTTGTCAGCTCGCCCGCCGATGAAGAAATCCTGCAAGCCTCCATACACGGTGTAGAAAAAAAAGCCCTGCCGCATATGCTCTGCGTCACTAATATGATCCTGCACGGCATTGACATCCCCTCAGCCATACGCCATGACAACACGCTGAGCCGACCCTATAAAGATTACAGCAAAAAAGACCGGGTAGATGTCATTATCACCAACCCACCGTTTGGCGGTATGGAAGAAGATGGCATCGAAAATAACTTTCCTGCTAATCTGCGTACCCGTGAAACCGCCGATTTATTTATGGCCCTGATTATTAAATTGCTCAAGGATAAAGGCCGCGCCGCTGTGGTGTTGCCCGATGGCTTTTTATTTGGGGAAGGTATGAAAACCCGCTTAAAACAAA
>SPJM01000107.1 GCA_006844585.1 Methylococcaceae bacterium
ATCAATGCGGGTGGCGCCAACGCCTTTAAATCCAATGTGCGGCAGTTTGCGCTGGACGATATAGTGCCCGATTACGGAGTCAGTTCACGGCAGATATTACAAGCCTTACAAACCGCCACCTGCCAGCTTAGTGTGCCTCATCCTGTGCATGTGCACTGCAACAATCTGGGGATTCCCGGCAATGTCGATACCATTGTAGACACCATGGAGGCCGCGCAAGGCTTGCCGATGCATCTGGCTCATGTGCAGTTTTATGCCTACGGACAGGAGGGGGCTAAAGGGTTCTCATCGGCTGCAGCACAACTGCTGGAAGCTTTCCATCGTCACCCTAATATCACCATGGATGTCGGGCAGGTTATGTTTGGCCAGACCGTGACTATTTCCGGTGATGTGATTGCTCAATACAGCCGTCACAACGATGCCAGTCCGAGCAAATATGTGATGTGGGATGCGGAAACCGAAGGCTCATGCGGTGTGGTGCCTTATCGCTATCGAGAGGCCAGTTTTGTTAATACTTTGCAATGGGCGATTGGTCTGGAACTATTCTTACTGAATGAGGCACCCGAACGCCTGTTTTTCACCACAGATCATCCCAATGGTGCGCCGTTTACTGCCTATCCAGAACTGTTACGGCTGTTAATGGATGCCGATTTTCGCCAATATTGCATGTCGCAGGTCAACCAGGAAGCTTTGGCCTTGACCTTGTTACCGGAACTGGAGCGTGAATTTTCCTTATCGGAAGTGGCCGTGATGACCCGTAGTGCTGCTGCGAAACTATTGGGGTTGAATGATCGGGGGCATCTTGCGCCTGGCGCGATTGCTGATATAGCGGTATATGATCCAGATAAATTCAGTCATGCCATGACTGTTGGGCAGGCTAAAACAGATTATCAGGCGATGTTCGCCGATGCGGCGTTATTATTCAAAAATGGCCAGCTGGTTGTAGAGGATGGCATCGTTATGAATAAACTGACTGGGGTGGCTCAAACGATTGCGCCCCATTACGACCGACAAATTACCCGTACCGTGCAAAATCATTTTGATCGCTTTTATAGTTTAAAACTAAGAAATTATGCGGTTCAGGAGGCTGATTTTGACTATCTCAGGCAGTCACGCTTCCGTGAAATTGCTTTATAG
>SPJM01000108.1 GCA_006844585.1 Methylococcaceae bacterium
ATGAGGGCAAGGTTTCTGAGTATCGGCGATGCTTCATAAATGACTGGGAAAAAGCTAAAAATCATTATAAAATCAATAATTTTTGTTTCAACTTTATGAAAGAACAATTACTGACAAGTTTTGCCAGTCTGAATGATCAGGAACAAGATATTGTATTAGCGTTGGCGATTATCTATATGCCCGTCGGTCAAACCAATTTGCAAAAAAAACTGACGCTATCGCAATGTACGAGCAAATCGACGGCTAACTTGGTCGCCAAACCGTTGCGGGAAAAATTACTGGATTTAAAGTTGATAGAAACCTTGCCGGAAGGCTGGATTTGTTCACGACAGATTTCCGAATCGTTAATGAGGGAGGCTGTAGGCAGAGCGGATTTTTTTACCAAAATCACCACTTACTTGCTGAATGAAACCGGTTATATCGGATATAACGTTTCCCACCTTCATTTGATCAAATTAATGCGGATAGCTTTATATCAGGGGCGAGAGGACGATTTTTTAAAACAATTTAATGAATTCAGAAGTCATTATCAAAGTTATGATATTTCTGTATCAAAACGCATATTTTTTGATGATTTTGATGAAAACTGGTTTAACAGTCTCGGTTATGCGCTGCGAATGGGAGTGTTACAAGACTATCAAATGATGCATGTCATTGATCTTAAGGAATGCACCGCTCAGTATCAAATCATGAACGCTTGTTTTCAGGAATCGCGCAAGGCGGGTTCGAAAGTGTTTTATGGCTATGTTGATCTACATTTGTATCGAGGGGATATTGAAGGGCTGGAAGCGCTGTTAACGGATAAAGACAGCGGGTTTGTGCTTGAAAGAATGGGCGCTGTGCGGTTCTTGCAAAACCGATATGCCGAGTCGATTGATTTTTTTGAACAGGCGATTAAGGTGAAAAAAAAGTTAACCCGTAAACGCAATGTGTTCTTGAATGGATTACCCGGCTATTTTTATTGTTTGGCTTTATTCGGCAGCGCTGATAATAAACAGTTATCAAAATTGGCAAAAATGTTGGCGATTGGTTTTAAACAATTGAACAGTAATGCTTTTTTATTTAATTCATTTATTCAATTGAATTCCGGTCTTAATGTTTATCAAGCCAAGGCTACGGCGGAGGAGCAGAAAAACTATCTGATCCCTGAACGTAGAGAGCCACACGACAAA
>SPJM01000109.1 GCA_006844585.1 Methylococcaceae bacterium
CTACAACAACTAGAAGAAAAATTATTAGTTTATTTGCCGACCATGCCATCCACTTTATAACAATTGTGTATGCTTGGGTGCTTATGGAGCGATATTGTCGTTAGCGACTCTATACTTCGCGCAAATACGCTAATTATATGTCCTGTTATCGCCTCAAATTTCAATCTACAGCATTATTTTTTAGGTTTTCGGCTATATTTAATGATGTGCCAATCATGCTTTGGTTCAAAGTTTTCAAAACATTGTCGTCATGATGAGTTCTATCGCGAAATGTTTAATGGTTGAGTGGGTGGAAAATCTATCTTGAGGAGTGTTGCTTGTTCGACGCCGGGTTTATGATGAATGTTAATTGATTATCGAATTCCTTTAATGATCGTGTCAGTGCTGATTGCGATGATCAGTTCATCAATTGCTTTATATTTGTTGGATAGCGGAAAAGCCAGAGTCGATGCTAATAGAATTACCCGGATTTTATTTTCTGTTGTCGCTTTTGCAACCGGCACTTGGTCTATGCATTTTATCGGCATGCTGGCATGTGTTTTTCCTTTTGCAGTCGCTTATGATCCGGTAATCACTCTTTATTCCTATCTTTTCGCCTTGTTAGGCGCATTGCCGGCGATGCTATTGATTATCAGGCGTCAACTGAACGTGTTTTATCGCTTGTTGGCGGCGCTTTGTTTAACGGTTGCCATTAGCGCAATGCACTATACGGGTATGTGGTCGATGCGCATGCAGCCGGCAATTGAGTATAAACCTTGGCTTTTTTCCTTATCGATATTGATCGCTTTTATTGCCTCTTTTGTCGGTTTATCGATAATGGGTTATTGGGAGCGTAGTCAGCCTAAAACAATTTGGCGATTAATTTTTACCGGTATTTTTTTGGGCGTAGCGGTTAGCGCAATGCACTATACCGCGATGGCGGGGGCGGTATTTAAACCTGATAGTGTTTCCTTGGCCGCCGGGGGACAAGGCTTGGATAGTCATGGCTTGGCTTATGCGGTGATCAGTTCAACGTTATTAGTGCTTTTATTATTGATGTTGGTGACGCTAAAAAGCCATAAAATTTTGATTTGGAAAACCATCGCCATTATTGTGTTGGCGGAAGTCACTGTTATGTTGGTGTTGCCGCTGATATTGCCGGCTAATACTTCCAGATTATTGGAAACGCTGGCAGACGTATCTTTAC
>SPJM01000011.1 GCA_006844585.1 Methylococcaceae bacterium
AATATAGCCGACGCGATGATGCCAGTCCGAGCAAATATGTGATGTGGGATGCGGAAACCGAAGGTTCTGGAGGTGTAGTGCCTTATCGCTACCGAGAAGCCAGTTTTGTCAATACCTTGCAATGGGCGATCGGTCTGGAATTATTTTTACTGAATGAAGCACCCGAACGCCTGTTTTTCACCACAGATCACCCTAATGGCGCACCGTTTACGGCTTATCCAGAATTATTACGGCTGTTAATGGATGCCGATTATCGTCAATATGTATGTCGCTGGTTAATCAGGAAGCTTTATCGCTGACTCTGTTGCCGGAACTGAAGCGTGAATTTTCCTTATCGGAAGTGGCTGTGATGACCCGTAGTGCTGCCGCGGAACTATTGGGTTTGAATGATCGAGGCCATCTTGCGCCCGGCGCCATTGCCGATATTGCGGTGTATGATCCCGATAAATTCAGTCATGCCATGACGGGTGGGCAGGCTAAAACAGATTATCAGGCGATGTTCGCCGATGCGGTGTTATTATTCAAAAATGGCCAGCGGGTTGTACAGGATGGGGTCGTTATCAATAAACTGACTGGGCTGGCGCAAACGATTGCGCCCCATTACGACCAGCAAATTATCCACACTGTGCAAAATCATTTTGATCGCTTTTATAGCTTGAAACTGAGTAACTTTGGTGTTGATGAGGCTGATTTTGACTATCTCAAACAGTCTCGCTTTCGTGAAATTGCTTTATAGCCTCTGCGGAGATGAATCTGCTCGGCTTTGAATATAAAGCCAGAAGAAAACAGGTTTCCATTCATACTCAGATTAAAAAACGGCCTTGAACGACAGAAAAAAATTATCGAGTAAAAAATTAAAAACAACAATGAATTCTGAATCAAACAAAATATATGCAATTCCCACCAATATTATCACCGGTTTTTTAGGCGTCGGTAAAACCACGGCTATTTTACATCTGCTAAAAAACAAACCGGCTGAGCAGCGCTGGGCAGTGCTGGTGAATGAATTTGGCGAGATTGGCGTCGATGGCAGTTTTTTTGAGGGGCAGCATGGCAATAAAGACGGTGTGTTTATCCGCGAAGTACCCGGTGGCTGCATGTGTTGTGCTGCTGGTTTACCGATGCAAGTTGCCTTAAATGAGTTGCTGACTCGGGCAAAACCGGATCGTTTGTTGATTGAACCCACGGGCTTAGGACATCCTGAAGAAGTGTTGCAAGTTCTGTCTGCCGAACACTATCGGGAGGTCTTGTCTTTACAAAAAACCCTGACTTTAGTGGATGCACGTAAATTATCTGACCCGCGTTATACAGAACACGACACTTTCCAGCAGCAAATTGCCATAGCCGATATTGTGGTCGGCAATAAAACGGATCTGTATCGGGATATTGACAAGCCTATGCTTGAGGAATATTTCGCACAATATGCAACACACGGTAGCCGAGTTATTTTTACCCGGAACGGTCAAATATCTCCAACAGCATTAGAAGGCGAAACCGCGTCAGTTATAGCGATTAAGGACGCTCATCATCATGCAACGTCGCAAAAACCCCTGCTATCCGAGCAGCCTTTTTCAGAATCGGGGTATATTAAAGCGCACAACCAAGGCGAAGGCTTTGAAAGCGTCGGCTGGCGCTTTTCACCCAAGCATATGTTTGACTACAAAAAACTATTCGACTTCTTAAACGGTATCAAGGCTGAAAGAATGAAAGCCGTGTTTATTACCAGCAAAGGAATATTTGCCTATAACCTGACCGCTGATGCCTTAACGGAATTCGCTCTAGATGAATGTATGGAAAGTCGGATTGAAATCATAACTGAACTTCTGGATGAGACATTGGAAGCACAATTAATGGACTGTATCGCTAGCTGATAGTTACCCTGCTTAGGACTGAGAATTTTTAAAACCCGAAACTACCTCGTTCCCACGCTCCTGCGTGGGAATGCATACCGAGTCTGATAAAAGTACAGTATGCATTCCCACCGAGGACGGTGGGAACGAGAAATAACCTGACCGCTGATGCTTTAACGGAATTCGCTCTAGATGAATGTATGGAAAGTCGGATTGAAATCATAACTGAACTTCTGGATGAGACATAACTCGTTCCCACGCTCCTGCGTGGGAATGTATACCGAGTCTGATAAAAGTACTGTATGCATTCCCACCGAGGATGGTGGGAACGAGAAAAGAAAATTTAGAAAGCCGTTAGCTATCGATGCAAAGTCCGTTAGCAAAATCGATCCGGTTTACTCTGTATATTAATAGTGACTAATAGAAAATTATGAAAGATATAAAAAAAGTGTTTCGTAGCCTTGAGCAAAATTTAAGGCAGTCAAATTGGTTTGACGATGGCTGGGATATCTTTAACCGTGGTGCTTATCTCCACCTATATAAGGACAGCTGGTATAACCAGAACCAAGGCGGAGTTCATTTTGAAACTTATATTGAAGGGCCTCAGATACAAAACAAAGAATTCCCTATTCATCTGCATGCAGAAGAGGACTGCCCACAACAGCAGCGGTTTATTCAAGAATTTCTTACACTAGAAGCTGACCGTATAAGAAATTGGAAGGGCTATAGCGTGATCGGTGAGGGCTATAACATATGCTCCCGTAACCTGCCCCTTAATTTCAAGAGCCTGGACCAACGCCTGCTTGAGGAATTCAACAGACTTCGTCAACTCGAAGCGAGTATAGATCAGGCATTACGACAAGTTGAGTGATGAAAAAATGAATGCAACCAAGAGCCCTTGTATCAATATCTGTGAATTCGTTGGCCCCAACAGCTGGTGCACTGGCTGTGGTCGGACTCGCGAAGAATGCCGGGCATGGGAAAAAATGAAACCCTATGCAAAACAAACACTGCAAAAAGCGCTTAAAAAAAGGCTTTGGCAAATAAAAGAAGACTTGTAAAAGTTAAAAGTAGCCGATGATTTCAAAGACAATATGCGAATTCAATTTGATGAATTCTTAGCTCAGTGGAATTATGTTGCCGTTCCCTTTATCCCTATAGTTTCGGGTTTTATTAAATCCTGAGTCCTACGCGTCCGATATATCGTTCATCAAACTCAAGCAATAATATGTGGTTTTGCTTGGAAGGGTTGACAAGTATAGAAGCGCTTTCCTGTTCATTGCTAATCTGAAAATACTTGCAACAAACATTTGGCACGAAAAGTGATTATGTTTTTTTGGTAAATGATAATTAATTTCATTTGTCATCTGTATACCATGATTTAGATTAGGAAGTATCGATAATGAAAAATATAAAAAAATTAAGCCGCGTTTCTTTTGTAATGGGCGCAATTGTAACCAGCGGCGCTGTTTTCGCGCATTCGGCTTTTGTGCTGAATCCGGTAAACGGTAAACGTGAGTTCCAGGAGAATAGCACTCATTATTTAAAATTGAGCTTAAACCACACTTGTGCTGATGCTGACGGCGTTTATCAGGATATTCATCACGCCGGTGTTTTGTTACCCAATAACAATGCGACCATTACCGAATACAATATCACCGATTCAGGCGCTCCTGATACAGAGGGTGAATCGTCTCAGCTATCTGATTTATCAGGCGTTCTAGCGACTTTTGATAGAGAAGGAAATGCTCACGGCGCGAATTCCTTAATGTCTATCAAACCGGTTTTGGACGCCAACTGGGGACTCATTTCTATCAATAAAGGCGAGGTCGGCGCTTTTTATAATCATGGTGAGCGCACCGAAGATTTACGCGCTATTTATTATATGAATGCTAGAAATCCACTTGATCCGAACAAAGTCGGCTTGCCTAATGATTATGTAACCAGTTTGGAATTTAAAGCTAATGTGGGAACTTTACAAGGATGCGCGGCTAAAGTACGCGTTTATACGCCATCAGCAGATTATTGCGCAGGCGGTTATGTAAAAGTCTGGACAGGGGAAAATACTGAGACTTTATCGGCTGAATTGAAAGAGAGTTCAAATAATCGCATTGATATTTCAACCGGTTACACGCCTTATTTTGATATCGTTCGCTCCGAAAGCAACCCCTTGGATGAAAGCTGCGGCGCAGGGAAAGTGGTGACAGTGATGGCTTCAGACCATGATATTGATGAATATTTAGCTAAATTTGCGCCTATGTGGGGCGGCGTTGAGCACGGTAATGATTCACACGATCATAATGCCCATGATCATGGCGATTCAGATTCAGAAACTCAGCAATGTCCTGAAGGCCAACACTTTATGCCGGATACCGGTGAATGTATGGATAATAACGCAATGATGTAATTATTAATTGTTTTATCAGTAACTTGCAACAAGGATGTTGCATTTTCAATTGGCTTCGCATGGCGTTTCCTTATACGAAGCTCATTCAATAAAATTTCCTCAAGAAGTTTTAGTCTCATTTTCTCATTGCAAACCATTACGGAGTGATGCGTTTTTTCCGTCAGTAAAAATCCTGAAATTTGTTTGGCCTATACGCGCTACAGATCATCTTATCAGTGCGGATTTTTTAAATAACATAGTTAAATAAATATTTTAGATAACTCAGTTAAATAACATAGACAGTGGTTGCGTAGTATTAAAAAATAGCCTTATTCGTTGCAACAGGGCAAATGACAATATCAAATACATTTATTTAACATAGTTTAGTTATGAGAGCCTTCGGCTGATCATTTTCTCGCTAGATTGACTCATTTCCCTTCGCCTGCTGCGGACTAAAAATCTTCATTTCGCTATCGCTTGGCGGGATGCATCTCAATATTGAACAAGACGATCTGAACGTACCAGAACCAGGTTATCGAAACGAACAACGCGTACTCGTGACCGAAAACCTGAATGATTAGGTAACTTACTGTGTTTAAGGGGCTTATAATTGCATATTCCCCAATATTCCTCTATATTCTCACTGGGTATTTAGGTGGAAAAGCCATGAGTAATGACATACTGACCTTGAAAGAAGTTGCTGTTTATCTCAAATTAGCAGAGAAGACCGCCTATCGCCTGGCAGCCGAAGGTAAGCTGCCAGGCTTTAAAGTGGGTGGAAGTTGGCGGTTTAAAAGAGAGGATGTCCTCCAATGGATAGAAGAACAAAAAAACAAGGTTAAATAATGGATCACTCTGTACACAACAAATTAGTCTCTTTCATCTGGAGCATCGCCGACGATTGTCTTCGCGATGTCTACGTGCGCGGTAAATACCGTGATGTCATCCTGCCAATGGCTGTTCTGCGCCGTTTGGATACCTTGCTGGAACCGAGCAAACAAGCCGTATTGGACGAAGTCAAGTTCCAGAAAGAGGATATGAATGCCACGGAACTGGATGATGAGCCGCTAAAAGCTGCGTCAGGTCAGGTTTTTTACAACGTATCCAAGTGGACGCTTCAAAGCCTGTTCAGCACCGCCACCAATAACCAGCAAATCTTGTTGGCCAACTTTG
>SPJM01000110.1 GCA_006844585.1 Methylococcaceae bacterium
TAAAATCAATAACTTACAAAAGGTGAAAAAATATTGCTTATTTTGCTGTTTTCTTTATAACTAGCTGATGTTATTATTTTTTTGCTTTTTAGTTGATTGTTCACTGCCGCACAGGCAGCTTAGAAAAGGCTGGCTTCGATCTGATCGCGCCGCTCTTTGTTCACTGCCGCACAGGCAGCTTAGAAATGGCGCACCCGCGTCATTTATCGCACTAATTTGTTCACTGCCGCACAGGCAGCTTAGAAAAACAATGTCACATGGCTTGTCAGGCATTGGCCGTTCACTGCCGCACAGGCAGCTTAGAAATTATTGAGCGTTAAACCCATCGCGTTTTGGTCGTTCACTGCCGCACAGGCAGCTTAGAAAAAACGCATACACTAACACTGCATGACGGCCGCGGTTCACTGCCGCACAGGCAGCTTAGAAAAATGTTTCGATTCCATCCTCGAAAAGCTGATTGTTCACTGCCGCACAGGCAGCTTAGAAATAAATTTTGGGCGTTGCGTTGCGTGCATAAGTGTTCACTGCCGCACAGGCAGCTTAGAAATGGCGTCTTTTTGCGGGTGTAGATATACCTGGGTTCACTGCCGCACAGGCAGCTTAGAAAAGACCAATTATTGGCGGAAATGCAGACACAATGTTCACTGCCGCACAGGCAGCTTAGAAAGCTTTGCGTAAAGAAATGGAGTATTGGCAAGGGTTCACTGCCGCACAGGCAGCTTAGAAATATGACAAAGTCTTTAGATCCGGTTCAGTTTTGTTCACTGCCGCACAGGCAGCTTAGAAAAAAGGGACTGCGCGGGATTTTGATACGCAAGTGTTCACTGCCGCACAGGCAGCTTAGAAAATTCCGTTGTCCGCTGATGTAAAGAAGTTGTAGTTCACTGCCGCACAGGCAGCTTAGAAAATGCCGACGATAAAATCTTTCAATTCCGGCTGGTTCACTGCCGCACAGGCAGCTTAGAAACCGTCGCTAATAGCGCGGCGGGTGATTTGGGTGTTCACTGCCGCACAGGCAGCTTAGAAAGGTCAACTTAACCGTCCTCAGCGTTACAAAGTGTTCACTG
>SPJM01000111.1 GCA_006844585.1 Methylococcaceae bacterium
TGGAAGGCTATCGCGTGGTCACCATGGAAGAAGCCGCCCCACAAGCTAATATTTTCGTTACCGCCACCGGTAACTTCAATGTCATTACCCATGACCACATGAAAGCCATGCGCGATCAGGCGATTGTTTGCAATATCGGCCATTTTGACTCTGAAATTGAAATTGCCGCCATTCGTCAATACACCTGGGAAAACATCAAACCACAAGTGGATCATGTGATATTCCCTGACGGCAAACGATTAATTGTGTTAGCAGAAGGACGCTTGGTCAATCTTGGTTGCGCAACCGGCCACCCCAGCTTTGTAATGTCCAATTCATTCTGCAACCAGGTCTTGGCGCAAATTGAATTATGGCAAAATCACGGCGAATACGAGACGCAGGTCTATGTATTACCGAAAAAACTGGATGAAAAAGTTGCTCGCTCGCATTTAGCTCAACTCGGCGTACAATTAACAGAATTAACTCAAGCGCAATCTGATTATCTCAACGTACCTGTGGAAGGGCCTTATAAGCCGGACCATTATCGCTACTAAGAACTGTCAGATCAGCAATAAAAAGAGAAAGGCGCTTTAAGCGCCTTTTTTCTTATATAATCCCGCCTATGAGAATTTCACGCCTGTATGTCAACCAATCTCTGGCAGTCGGTTTAAAAATACAATTGGACGAAGCCGCCGGTCATTACGTCCGCACCGTATTGCGCCTGAAAAAAGATCAACAAATTATGTTGTTTAATGGCAAAGGCGGCGAGTACAACGCTGAATTCAACGAAGTCAGTCGCAAGCGTACATTATTGACTGTAAAATCCTTTAATGATCGCTCCGCGGAATCTAACTTTCATGTTTCGCTGGGCTTGGGCATATCTCGCGGCGATAAAATGGATTGGGCAATCCAAAAAGCCGTTGAACTTGGGGTGAACAGCATCAGGCCTTTATTTACCGAACGTTGCGTCGTCAAGCTCACTGATGAAAAACAGCAGCAACGCCTGCAACATTGGCGAAATATCAGCCAACATGCCGCCGAGCAATCAGGCCGCACCTTGTTGCCGGACTTCTATG
>SPJM01000112.1 GCA_006844585.1 Methylococcaceae bacterium
CGGGAACCGGCTTGGCGGGTGGAGCGATTCCTTTAGATAACGGCGTCTTAATCAGCTTGGCGAAATTCAACCGGATTTTAGAGATTGATGCTGCAAATCGGCTGGCCGTTGTTGAGCCGGGGGTGACTAATTTATCCATTTCTGAGGCGGTTGCAAGGTGCGGCTTGTATTATGCGCCGGATCCTTCATCGCAAGTCGCCTGCACGATAGGCGGCAATGTGGCGGAAAATTCCGGCGGCGTGCATTGTTTGAAATACGGTTTGACCACCCATAATGTTTTACGGATTAAATTGATTTGCATGGATGGTGAATTGGTGACTATCGGTAGTCATGCCTTGGATAGTCCCGGTTACGATTTATTATCCTTGTTGATCGGTTCGGAAGGGATGTTGGGGGTTATTGTTGAAGTGACGGTGAAGTTATTGCCGATTCCTGAATTTGCGCAAGTCATGATGGTCGCTTTCAATGAGATTGAAAAAGCCGGTGCTGCGGTGGCGTTAATTATTGCTGAGGGTTTGATTCCAGCCGGTTTGGAAATGATGGATAAAACCACTATTCATGCGGTGGAAAGCTTTGTTCATGCCGGTTATCCGATGGATGCGGAGGCCATTTTATTGTGTGAAATGGATGGGATGCGGACTCAGGTGGAAATTGACTTGCAAAAGGTTGAGCGATTAATGCGCGATATGGGCGCAACATCGATACGAATGGCTCATAGCGAACAAGAACGGCAACGGATGTGGGCGGGTCGGAAATCCGCATTTCCGGCTGTCGGACGCATTTCCGCTGATTATTATTGTATGGATGGTACGATTCCCA
>SPJM01000113.1 GCA_006844585.1 Methylococcaceae bacterium
GATTTTCTCAATGTTTCTTAGCTCTTTAACCTCAAGACTTAACGTTTCAATATTACTCAACGCCAAGTTTTTCAGTTTTTCCACTTTCTTCATTCTCGTTCTCCTCTTTTGGTTTTTTGCCTAACGCTCAAATCAGCGGCGCGGCTTTAGTCGCGTCCGACTGCATTTGCTTGTTAGATGCGCCACTACTCTCTTTCCCACCCTTCATCTGGTTCTATATGGGATGGGGGTGGCTCATATGCAGGAATGTCCCTACGCGGCTCAGGAGGTGGAGGCGGCGGAGGAGGTGGAGGAGGTGGAGGAGATTTCTCTTTTTCATCTGGGCCATTACTTTGCATGTCGTAACGATACTTTTCATCTGAGGTCATTTGATTACTCCGGAGGTAAGTAAAAATTCTTTCCTGGCAACTCTTTCTTAACTTTTGCCTGACACTTCTTTCTTAAGCGATTGTTTAACTTAATCCCTGTCTCTTTAACTTCTAACTTTTTCCTTCTTTCTTTTGCAGCTTTGAAGAGTTTTTTGTGTTGATTATTGTAACTTTGATCTTCTTCTATTTTTTGTTTTATGTCTTGGAGGTCGTAGTATAGGATCTTGTAACCATCTACCAATTCACTAAATTTTTTTGTTTTTTTCGGTAATCCTAAAAATGGTTGTATAAATGCGATCAAGGAGGCAAAAGACACAAAAATTTCCCAGGCGTATTCACCAAGCCAAAAATCCCAGATTTTGAATCCAGCTATTGCCGAGGACGGAACAGCAGCGGCTAAAATTATTTGAAATGATGTAAGTAAAAATTCTGAGCATTGAAGTTTTTTCTCGTAG
>SPJM01000114.1 GCA_006844585.1 Methylococcaceae bacterium
CTGTTATTTTTGCCAGCTGTTCAAAGTCATGTTCATCAGCGGCTTTTGCATCATCTAGTAAGCGTTGATGATTAAACTTCTCATATTCCTCTTCGGCCAATTGCTTAGCCAACTGATGCGATACTTTACCTGCATGATCAAGTATATTGCGATCATTAAGTGTTAAAAAACCATCCAGTTTTGTGACCCAATCAGCCATTGTCATGGTTATTCTTCGCATGGCCTGGCCTTCAGCAAAAATTAGATACTGCTCCACCAGATTATTGAGCGCCAACAACTCCTCTTCATTTAGGTAATTCTTGGCATTAACCACATCCTGTTTACGTACCTTGCTCCCTCGCCAATTGGTTAAGCCCATATTGCCTTTTTGACTATCGGCACGGCTATGAATAATTTCAGCAGCCGTTTTGACGGTAATCGCCCAATGCACCTTATTCTGCACCGTCTTAAAGAATTGAATACTGGTTTCTAACGTAGGGTCATAATCCACACTAGTAGCATAAATATCAGTGATTTTCTGATAAAAGCGCTTTTCACTGGTGCGAATATCCTGAATGCGGCGGGTCAGCTCTTCAAAATAATCAAAGGGCTGATCCGGGTTTTTTAAACGCTCATCATCCAGCACAAAGCCTTTAACTATGTATTCACTTAAATGCCTAGTCGCCCACTGCCGGAAGCGTGTTGCCGTGTGGCTTTGTACTCGATAACCGACTGAAATAATGGCATCCAGATTATAGTGTTTAATCTTGCGCGTTACTTGCCGCGCCCCTTCTTTTCGAACTACCGAGAAATCCTCGGTAGTTGCTTTTTCAGCCAGCTCACC
>SPJM01000115.1 GCA_006844585.1 Methylococcaceae bacterium
GTTTCAAAATACGCGACGATATCAGCCTACGTCTGGCCGAGTCTTTTGAAACCGCTTTGCGCATAGCCGACGGCATCGCCATTGCTGCGTCAATGGAAAACGAGCAGGAGATTATTTTTTCCGAACGATACGCCT
The DNA here is from genome assembly GCA_006844585.1 of Methylococcaceae bacterium. Lineage (GTDB taxonomy): Bacteria > Pseudomonadota > Gammaproteobacteria > Methylococcales > Methylomonadaceae > Methylomarinum. The sequence goes on from SPJM01000115.1 coordinate 136, forward strand.
GTACTGAATGCGGTTACAGCATAACTGAACTGGAACCGCGCATTTTTTCCTTTAACAACCCGAAAGGCGCTTGCCCCAGTTGCGACGGCTTAGGCGTCCGGCAACATTTTGATCCGCAATTGGTGATTCATAACCCTGAAATCAGTTTGGCCGGTGGCGCTATTCGCAGTTGGGACAGACGCAACGCTTATTATTATCAAATCATTTGCAGCCTGGCTGAGCATTATGGCTTCGATACGGAAGCCCCTTTTCATGAAATCCCGAAAAAAATCCAGGCGATTATTTTATACGGCAGCGGTACCGAAGCCATTCAATTCCGCTATATCAGCGGCGCAGGGAAAACCACCACGCGTCGTCATCCGTTTGAAGGCATAATCGTTAATATGGAGCGGCGCTACCGGGAAACCGATTCGCAAATGGTCAGGGAAGAGTTATCCAAATATCTGGCGCAACAAACCTGCACCGAATGCGAAGGCGCACGCATTAATACTTCAGCGCGGCATGTTTTTGTTGATAACAAACCGATACACCACATCACCGCCCTGCCGATTAAACAGGCTCTGGACTTCTTTAAGCAACTGGATATACCCGGCCAGCGCGGCGAAGTGGCGGCTAAAATCAATAAGGAAATCAGTGAGCGATTGGAATTTTTGGTCAATGTCGGCTTGGATTATTTAACCCTGGACAGAAGCG
>SPJM01000116.1 GCA_006844585.1 Methylococcaceae bacterium
GTCATTTGCGGCGACCGTATTATCGGCCTTACAAACATTTCTAAAACCCTCTGAAAAAGCTGAAGCGCATAAATCATCAGCGGTACGATATGCTTCCATGAAGCGTCAGTTTAGAGCTTTTAATTTGGAGTATGCTGATAAAGATGAGAGTTTTCGCAATCAGGCAATGAATGAAATGAAAAATTTATTTGAAAAACTGGATTTTTATGCGGAGATTTCGGTTGCGATACCGGAGGAAGCGATGGAGCAGGCAGATGATGAGTTTAGAAATAAGGTAGCCGAGTAGGGTTCGTTTTTTACTTGCTTAATTTATATTTCGCGCGGCCACGGTTGCGGTTTTCTATGCGAAATATAATGGTCAGACTAAAGTCTGATCTACAAGGTCGGTTTTCATTAGTGTTTAAAAGCAAAAGATTCATGGCTCTTTCCTATCTGGATTTTGTGTTATAAAGTGTTATGTTGTAACATTCTTATTTTTTTTGAGGTCTGCAGTTGAAAAGAATCACGCTGGGTATTTGTTAATTCATAGGAGGGTTTGGCGCGATAGAGTCTTTTGCCTCTTCCGAACATACTTATGAATTGGATAATTTGACTATTGAGTCGGCGACAAATACCGCGTTGCCGGTTTCCGTGTTACAAGGCGACGCGTTGAGGCGTAAGGCCGGGGCGACTTTAGGCGAGACCTTGAAAAATGAACCCGGCATTCATATCCAGTCATTAATGAAGGAAAGTCTTCGGCGTTCAAGCTGGAAGGTTCTAAGGGAATGTTGGCTTGGCATTTAGATGGTTTTTATCGCGATAGCGTCGATTTGCAGATTCCGGGACAGGTTTAAATTGTTATTGC
>SPJM01000117.1 GCA_006844585.1 Methylococcaceae bacterium
TGGCTAATGATGTTAGCTGATTAAATGGCAAGCAAAACGACCCAGCCATTATTTTACAAATTCGGCTGAAAGGTAGTTTTGCTTAATTATTATTTATGGAGCTTGTTATGAATAAATCATGTAAGCGTTTTTTTAAAACAGGAAACCTTTTAATCGGGTTTTTCTTGTTTTTTTCGATGATCAATGCCAACGCATTGACCATTGATGACTTCTCCTCCGGCGGCTTGCCTTTCCCTGGAGTTTTCGCAACAGGAGCCCCGAATACGGCTTCGGGTTCACAAGCCGGTAGTATGTTGGGTGGTAGTCGGGATATTTTCTTGGAAATGACCGGCGGATTGGGTACTAGTTTCGTGACCGTTGAATCGGATATGTTGAGAGTGACCAATGGCACTACTGAGTTTTCAATTTCAACGATTACTTGGGATGATATGACGACTGCGGTAGATCTGACCGCGGCAGGCACATCGGATGGACTCTATTTAGTGCTTGATTCAATTGACGCCAATAACTCGGTGACTTTTGAATTTATCCTTTCGGATGGCGTAAATTCTTCAAGCAGCGCTATAACTTTCGATCCAACGGTAACAACCGGAGATAAGTTATTTCCGTATAGTGGATTTACAGGAAGCGCAGACTTAACCGCCATTACCTCAATTCAATTGCTGGTGTCCTCCTCGACAGCAGCGTTGGATGTGGCTATTGGTCGAATCGAAACCCGTCCCGGCCAATTTTTAGATTTCGGCGATAACCCGGATCCTTCCTATAACACCTTATTGGCCAGCAATGGCGCCCGTCATTCCATCAACAACACGCTGTTTTTAGGAGGCTGTGTTGATGCTGAGAGCAATGGTC
>SPJM01000118.1 GCA_006844585.1 Methylococcaceae bacterium
ATCTTCTTCACTCCAAGAAATTTGTATCAGATATTTATTCATTTTAGTCACCATATTTTTCAATCATTGTTAATAACTGTCGTGCTTGGTATGGCGGAATAAAGCCTTTTCTGTTTGAAAATTCAATTGCATTACTTCGCTTGGCCTCTTGAAAACGCGATGAGACCCTTTACCGGCTGTGTGTATAAAGCCCAATGATTCGGCTATTGTACATGCATCATGGAAGCGAACGGTTTTAATGTTATTCCGAATGGAATCAAACAGTTTTTGCTTACGAGTCATACAAGATAGCTCCGAATTGGTATGGGTTTGAGTTCCTATTATACAGACTATGATAGCGATGTCGGTTCATCCCCACGCCTGTGGGGAACGCATACACTGAAAGCCAGTATTGTTAAAGCTAAACGGTTCATCCCCACGCCTGTGGGGAACGCGTGGTGTTTATGTTATCCGGGCATAAAACAATCGGTTCATCCCCACGCCTGTGGGGAACGCGAAACAATCCATCCGCCGCAAAATCATTCAAGCCGGTTCATCCCCACGCCTGTGGGGAACGCGTGACACCGGATACCGTGCTAATTGTATTCCAGCGGTTCATCCCCACGCCTGTGGGGAACGCTAACCGATATTCATCATCAACACATTTGTAAGCGGTTCATCCCCACGCCTGTGGGGAACGCTTCCATCCGCGCCTTATGACTCATATCCAAGCCGGTTCATCCCCACGCCTGTGGGGAACGCCATGATTGCATTACGAGTATCATTACCAACACCGGTTCATCCCCACGCCTGTGGGGAACGCATAGTACTTGTAGGCTCCACGTTTTAAATGACCGGTTCATCCC
>SPJM01000119.1 GCA_006844585.1 Methylococcaceae bacterium
GATTTGTTTGAAACTTATCAATTGGCGCTGACAAACGATCCTGAATATCAAAATGCCTATCTTCATCAATACGCCACTGCTGAAAGCAAATCACAAAGCATTGCCCAAATGCTGCCGCAGATTAATATAGCCGCTTCCAGTGCGCGAGATAGACTCAACAATAAAAAGTTTACTTTCCAAGCCTCAGGCACTCAGAATTACTGGTCGCACTCTTTATCCTTCAATTTCACCCAGCCGGTTTTCCATTGGGATCATTGGATACAACTCAGTCAATCTGAAAACAAAATTGCCGAAGCCGAAGCGCTATTCCATGCCAAGCAACAAGCTTTAATGTTAAAAGTGACGGAGAGCTATTTTAATATTCTGGCCGCTGAAGATAACCTGAATTTCTCAATTGCCGAAAAAAAAGCCATCGCCAAACAATTGGAGCAGGCCAAGCAACGCTTTGAAGTCGGCTTAATCGCGATCACTGATGTCCATGAAGCCCAAGCGGCCTATGACCAAGCCCGCGCCAATGAAATTGAAGCAGCCAACTTGTTAGATGACAATAAAGAAAACCTGCGCGAAATCATTGGCGAAAATGATGCCGATCTGCAACCGATTATGGCCGAGTTTCAACTCAATAGACCGGAGCCGGAAGACATTTCGGAGTGGACCCAATCGGCGCAAAACAATAATTTTAATATTATCGCTCAACTCAATAGAACTGAGGTGGCGCGAAAAGATGTCAGCCGCCATCAATCCGGGCATATGCCGACACTGGACATTGTCGCCAATTATGCGGTGCAAGACAGCACCAGTACTTTCGGTCTGCGCGGCGATACTCAATCGGTAGGAATACAGTTTAATATGCCGATTTTTGAAGGCGGCGCTACCCTGTCGCGGGTAAAACAAGCGGACTTTGAATTCCAAAAATCCAAACAAGACCTGACCAAAGCTAAGCGCACCGTTACCCGCCAAGTCAAAAACGCTTATCGCGGCGTATTATCCAGCATCAGCCGCGTACAAGCTTTAAAAGCCAGCGTGCTTTCATCAAAAAGCGCTTTACAGGCGACTGAAGCCGGTTTTGAAGTCGGCACCCGAACCATGGTGGATGTGTTATCGGAACAGCGCAATCTGTTTAAATCCAAAAGGGATTATTCACGCAGCCGCTATGATTATTTGATTAACGGCATTCGCTTAAAAGAAGCGGCGGGGAATCTTGGCGAAACGGATTTACAGAAAGTGAATGGTTTTTTGATTCAGGGTGAACAGGAATCAGCCCAGCCTTTGTAGCGCAATTTAGTAAATCGTTAAAATGACTGATTCACAAAAATGGCTGATTTTAATCTTATTGCTTGCCATTGGCTGGGTAGTTTATTTACTGACGCCTATTCTGTTACCCTTTGTCATTTCCGCCATTTTGGCTTATTTAGGCGATCCTTTGGTTGATTGGTTGGAAACGCTGAAAATTAAATCCTGGAAACTGGGGCGAACCCAATCCGTCATTTTAGTTTTTTTAACTTTAAGCTTGGCTCTTGCAGAAATTTTATTTATCATCATTCCAGGAATAGAATCACAAATAAGTCTATTAATCAGT
>SPJM01000012.1 GCA_006844585.1 Methylococcaceae bacterium
GTTCAGATTACCCCGGCCGATAATAGTCTGCAGGGTATTCGCGATGCAATTAACCGTGCTGAAATCAGCGTACAGGCTTCCATTATTAACGACGGCTCCGGTTATCGCTTAGTCATGTCTTCAGTCGACCAGGGAGAAGATAATAGTATTGAATTGACGGTTAATGACGGCGACGGTAATTCTTTGGACACCAACGGTTTGTCGCAGATGGCTTTTGATCCGACTGCGGCGGTCGGCAACGGCAAAAATATTGAAGAGATTGTGACTGCTCAAGACGCCTTGCTCAAAGTTGATGGCTTGACTATTAGCAGTTCCAGTAACACCGTATATGAAGCGATACACGGCGTCACTCTGAACTTACAAGGCGAGGCGGTGGGCGTTGAAACCCGCTTGCAAGTTGCAGTGGATGAGGAGCGGGTGACCGAGGCTTTAACCGGGTTTGTGGAAAAATATAACGGTGTCGTCAACGCGGTGGATTCAATCGCATTTTATGATGCGGAAACGCGAGAAGCCGGCATTTTTTTAGGCGATTCTACAGTTAGATCCGTTTCCTCACAGCTGCGAAGCATTTTAACGCAAAGCGTAACCGGCTTAAACGGAGAAGTGCAGTCTTTACGCGATGTCGGCATTACCACCAAAGAAGGCGGCTTGCTGGAGGTGAATGAAAGTCAGTTAAAATCCGTTTTAGCGGATCATTTAACCGAGGTGCAAAGTTTATTTACTGCTCATGGGGTTGCCGATGATTCCTTGATTAATTACAGCAGTCACACGACTGCCACCAAAGCAGGGGATTATGATGTATTTGTTGAACAATTGGCGAGCCAAGGAAGTTATACCGGGGCGGCGATTGCCGGTTTTCCCTTAACCATAAATGCCGGTAATGATGAATTTGCTTTAAAGATCAATGGCGTTCAGTCCGGCGCTATCTCCATCACTCAGCAAGATTATCTGAACGGCGACGATCTGGCGGCTGAAATTCAGGCCAAAATCAATAGCGACAATACATTAAAAGGGCAAGGCATTCGCGTACAAGTCAGCTTTGATACGGATCATCTGGAAATTGTTTCCGAACGTTTCGGCAGCAGCTCCACGGTTGAAATTACCTCGGTTGAGAGCGCCGATTTAGGATTGGCGGTGGCGATCGGCGTGGACGGAGTCGATATAAAAGGAAAAATAGGCGGCGTTGATGCAACCGGCAGCGGCCAATATTTAACCGGCGCCGGGGATGCCGAGGGTTTGAAAGTTCGGGTCTTGGGCGGTTTAGCCAATACCGATAGAGGAACGATCAGTTTTGCTCGCGGTTATGGAGACCGAATGGGAACGGCTTTGGACGAAATCTTGAAATCATCCGGAATTCTTTCCACCAAAACTGAAAGTCTGAATGATAAAGCGTCTGACATCAAGGAAGAGCAAGCGGAATTGGATAGAAAAATGACCGTATTGGAAGAACGCTTATATGCGCAATATACCGACCTGGATGTTTTATTGGGCTCCTTGCAAGCGACCAGCGAATATCTGGTTGGTCAATTAGAAAGCCTGCCGGGTTTAGTCAGAAAAGAGAGCTAGTAGAAATAACCAAGCCGCTTTTTTTGTTGGTTTCTGGTTGGTCAGGATATTCATCCCATCCATGGCGTTTGTTGTTCCTCGATTATCTAAACCAAAGCACTAAACCCAAGTGTTGGGGACGGAGTGGATTCCTCGCGCCGCTAATCAACCCTCCGCCCTCTCAATTTCTTAAATTTACATTGCATGTTTTAATAATGTGTCGATCGGCTATTATTCGTTGACTATGAACTATACTTAATCAATGGGCTTTTCAAGGTAGTAAGATTTAAGTATGGGTATGCAAAGACAATCATGGAATTTCACAGCTAAAAGGCGTTTTATCATTAAATTTCTGATAGTAGTGGCAATAATTGCTGTCGGGTATTTCTTTTACGTTCATCGTCAAAATGACGAACAGGCTTATTATGTGTCTTCTGAAGAATGCGCTGATTGTCATGAGAATTACTACCGTTCCTGGCGCGAACAAACATTGCATCCTATTATGTTCAGGCCGGTGGAATCAGAAGAAGATATACAAGGTGATTTTTCTGCTGATAACCCGATTGTGAATTTCAAAAAAGAAGATATTGAATTTGTAATCGGCAACAAGTGGGAACAAGTTTATGCGCGGATGATAGATGGCGAATATTATCCGTTGACCGCCAAATGGTTGATTACCACACAACAATGGATTCCGTACAAAGTCAATAGTTGGAAAGATACGCCGCTGTCGACTAAATGCAACGGCTGTCATACCACCGGTTTTAATCCCGATACCTATGAATTTAATGAGTTCGGAATCGGTTGTGAAGCTTGTCATGGGCCGGGTAGTAAACATGTGCTGGCGAAAAGAAAGATGGCTGAAGCCGATTGTGTTTTATGCCATGCAAGGGATGAAATTAAACCCGATGAACATCATATTATCAAATCATTTAAAAATTCGGTTTGCGGCCAATGCCATAGCCGGGGAAATCAAGTGAATGATAGTGAACATTTGCAGACCAGTTTCCGCTTTCCGTTAAAATATAAACCCGGTGATGAATTACCGGTAAATTATCTACCGGTGACTCAAGAGCAAGACAAAAAAGGAAAATATTGGTGGAAAATGGGCGTATCTAAAAATCGACATCAAGAATTTGCCGATTTTTCCGTTTCCAAACACAATCGCGCGTTAGAATTTCTTAAGTCTAAACATACCGATATGCGCGGTGAATTGACCGATCAATGTTTATTATGCCATTCCGCCGATTACCGCTTGGCTAATGAAGCCGATAAACCGACTTTGGAAACGGCGAAAATGGGTTTGTCTTGCGTGGTTTGTCATGAACCGCACGGTATGGATCGTAAAAGCGGATCATTAAAAATCGGCGCCGAACGTTGCGGTTTATGTCATGCCGACAGCATCAGTATTAAAGCGGCGGAAACTGGAAGGCCGCATACTCCATGTCCGCCCAGCGCTTCCTCATGCGCCGATTGTCATATGCCTTATATTGTGCAGTCCGGCGGCGCTTTTCCGATTCGAAGCCATGCGTTCAGAATAGTGCCGCCGATAGCCACTGAAGAAATAGGCATTCCTAATTCTTGCCAAAACGGCGGCTGCCATGAAAATCAATCGTTGGCGTGGGCGAAACAAGCTTTTGATCTGCACTATCCGGATTTTACTGATCAGATAGACAATGAGCCTAGATAAACATTTATCGACCATTCCGTTTTATAGAACATTAGGCTTCAAACTGACTTGTTTGTTTTTAGCGGTTGTTCTATTAGTGCTGGGCAGCAGTCTTTTTTTAAGTTTGAAATCGGTGGCGCGAAATTTTGAACAGTCAATTAGTCGGCAATTTCAAACTTTGTTAAAAGCTGAAGAACAAAATTTAGAAAATTATTTCGTCGCCACCGATACTCGGGCAGGGCATCTATCACTTAATCCAAAGCTGCAGCAAATTATCTTATCCGCCGAACCGGATAAGGATGCTTTATTTAAAGCATTTTTTGATGATCATAATTTAGTTTTTTCTGACCAAAGTTTTGTCATTCTTGTAGCTGAAAATGGGCGAGTTATTTATTGTTCCTATGATTGTCCGCACCTTGGGGACTCTTTTTTGGGGATTGAATTGATTCGCGGAGTGGCTAATTCGCTGCAGCCATCCGGAGCGGTCGTTTATGACGATAATCGTTTTTCCCTTTATTCGGTCAGCCCTATATTGCATCAATCACATAATGTCGGTTTTGTTATTGTCGGAAAAAAAATCACCAATCAATATGTTTCCGATCATAAAATCATTGATGATATTGACGTGGCGCTGGTTAGAGATCGGGCGATTATGGCCACCACCTTGCTTATCGATGAAAAACCATTGGCGGACCTGCCTATTCCTTATTTGGAATACCTCATTTTGTTGAAACAACCCGGTAAACTGTTTGAAACTAAATTTATCGAACAGGATTACTATATTGCCGCCAAGCCTATTTCACGGATGAGCGGTGGGTTGTCGGGCTCCATTATGTTGATGAAGTCAAGAGCCGAGTTGGAGCAAATGGAATTGGCATTGATCAAAAAATTTACATATATCGGTTTGATTTTCGCTTTTTTGATTTTGCTGATTTCAATCAGCGTTGCGCGAAAATTATTGTTGCCTGTATATCAATTAGCCTTAACCTCTAATGAAATAGCGCGGGGAGAAAAGGGCGTAAAAGCTGAAGTGACGCATCATGATGAATTCGGTATTTTGGCGGAAAACTTTAACCAGATGTTGGAAACGATAGAACAAAAGAATCAAGTCATTCAAGCAAAAAACGAAAACTTACAATTGGCGGCGAAAGTGAAAGATGAGTTTTTGGCTAATATGAGTCATGAAATCCGAACGCCGCTAAACGCCATTTTGGGGATGGCTAAAATAGGCGTACGCGATGCGCCTACAACCGCATCGGAATCAATATTCAATCAAATTCAGAATTCAGGACAACATTTATTAACGATTATTAATGATATTTTAGACTTTTCCAAAATTGAAGCCGGAAAATTAACCATAGAATCGACCGCATTTCAATTGTATGACAGCGTTGACAACGCCGTTAAAATGATCGCAGAAAAAGCGAATGAAAAAGATTTGGATCTGCACGTTAATTATCAGGATGATTTACCGAAATGGGTGATGGGGGACTCCTTACGATTGCAGCAGATTTTAATTAATTTATTATCCAATGCCGTTAAATTTTCCGATGATGGGGATATCAGCTTATCGATCAGTAGAGTGCAAGGGTTGATTCATTTTCAAATTAAAGATCAAGGCATCGGGTTAAATGATGAACAAGTTGCTCGTTTATTTAATCCCTTTGAGCAAGCTGATACTTCGACAACGCGAAAATATGGCGGAACCGGCTTAGGGCTGACGATTAGTTATAATTTAGCGCATTTGATGGGCGGTGAAATTGCCGTTGTCAGCCAGCCGAAAAAGGGCAGTGCATTTACTTTATCGCTACCATTACCAGCAACGCAAGCCGTTGAAAAAAATAATACCGTTAACAATGCTAATGATGATATGCGTTTGAGCGGGTTGACGATTTTAGTGGCTGAAGATATTGAAATTAACCGCGTAATTATTGAAGACTTACTGGAACATGAAGGGGCTTCAGTGATATTAGCCGAGAATGGCGGAGAGGCTATAGAGTTATTACAAAAATCAAATTTTGAAAAAATTGATGTGGTATTGATGGATGTGCAAATGCCGGTAATGGATGGCTATGAGGCCACTCGTCAAATTCGAATGTTAAGGAAAGAATTGCCGGTAATCGGGGTAACGGCTCATGCGATGAAGGAAGAGCGAGTCAAATGCCTAGCGGTGGGAATGGTTGG
>SPJM01000120.1 GCA_006844585.1 Methylococcaceae bacterium
GCCGGTTGAGGACGATGTTTGGAAAAGATATGCCGCCCGATTAAAATATATCAAAATTGATCTGACCCAAATGGCGGAATATGCAAAATTAAAATCGCTGATTGCGCCCGAGCAAAGAGTATTAGTCAATTATCTGGCGGTCGCCCCTTTTCTATTTACTGATATTTGCCAAGGCCTTAATCAAGCTGGTTTAGTCAATGATGAAGCGCGCCTGGTCATGGAAAAACCGATCGGTCATGATTTAAAATCTTCCCGACAAATCAATGATACCGTCGCTGAAGTCTTTAATGAAAATCAGGTATTCCGGATTGATCATTATCTGGGCAAGGAAACCGTTTTAAATTTATTGGCCTTACGCTTCGCTAACTCCTTTTTCACCACCAACTGGGATCATAACACCATTGATCATATCCAGGTAACGGTCGCCGAAGATGTCGGCATTGAAGGCCGCTGGGAATATTTTGACCATACCGGTCAATTACGCGACATGTTGCAAAATCATTTACTGCAAATTCTAACCTTTGTCGCGATGGAGCCGCCAGCCAATTTAGACGCAAAGAATATTCACAACGAAAAAATCAAAGTGCTGGAAGCCTTGCGCCCAATCACTGCAAACAACGTTGAACAAACTACCGTGCGCGGACAATACAGCAAAGGCTTTCAGCAAGCGAACCCGGTACCGGGCTACTTGGAAGAAGAAGGCGCCAACACCGACAGCACTACCGAAACATTTGTCGCCTTGCGCGTCGATATCGATAACTGGCGCTGGGCCGGGGTTCCTTTTTACCTGCGCACCGGCAAAAGAATGAATTATAAACGCACGGAAATTGTCGTTTACTTCAAACATTTGCCGCACAACATTTTTCATGACAGCTTCCGCCAATTGCCGCCCAACAAATTGACCATCCATCTGCAACCCAATGAAGGCATCGAAATTGAAATGCTCAATAAAGTGCCAGGGATTGATGATGATATTAAATTGCAAAAAACCAAATTGGATTTGAGTTTTTCCGAAACCTTTAAAAAGAGTAAATTATTCGGTGGCTATGAAAAGCTGATTCTGGAAGCTTTGCGCGGCAATGAAACATTATTTTTGAGCCGGGAAGAAATTGAACAAGCCTGGACCTGGGTAGACTCAATCGTCAACGCCTGGGAAAAAACCAACGAAGAAACGCACTCATACCCGGCCGGCACCTGGGGGCCGATCAGTTCGGACGCCCTGTTGGCTAGAGACGGCAGAGCTTGGGAAAGTTAAATTTGACATTGTTGTTATTCAGCGCCTTTTTAAAATCGAAGTGATTAAAATGAGACAATTAACGTGTGTAGAAATTTGTGCAGGCGCCGGTGGTCAGGCGCTTGGTTTGGAGAGAGCGGGATTTGAACCGGAAGCGCTGGTAGAAATTGAAAAACCTTGCTGTAACACACTCAGAATAAACCGCCCTCATTGGACTGTGATTGAAGGCGACATCAATGAATTTGATGGTTCTCCATACTCTGGCGTCGATCTCTTGGCGGGCGGTGTTCCATGTCCTCCATTTTCTAAAGCGGGAAAGCAGCTCGGAAAAAATGACGAACGCGACTTATTCCCCGCTGCTATACGGTTAGTGGATGAAATTAAACCAAAAGCGGTCATGCTTGAAAATGTGAGAGGATTTTTAGATGCGGTTTTTGAAGATTATCGCCTTAACTTAAAAAATCAACTTGAAAATTTAG
>SPJM01000121.1 GCA_006844585.1 Methylococcaceae bacterium
CTCACAAACTGTTCCGGGTTATCAGCCAGAATTTTTTCCAATACTTCCAGTCCGTTCATTCTCGGCATTTCAATATCTAAAAAAATAATATCGTAATAACCGATTTGATTTTGTTTTATTGCAGTCGGGCCGTCTTCAACTTCATGAATCAAAATTCTCCGACCTAAGCTCATTAAGACAGATCGTAGTAGTTTACGCGCCGCAAAGTTATCGTCAACAATTAAAACGGAGATATGTTTCATTTTCATTTTTCGATTAACTCACTTTGTAAATTATCAAGTAAACCTGACAAATCATTAAATTCATTTTCCTCCAAACAGCTTTGAATCCGTCCGGCAATTACGCCTACTTCCGGATATCCATAACCGCCCGCTACGCCTTTAAGCTGATGCGCCAGCGATTTAAGTTCCAGCCAATTTTTTTGTTGGTGAAATTGAACCATTTTTGCAATCGTGTCAGGCAACTCTTTGATAAATTGTTGAAGAATAATTTGAAACTCAGGATCATTCAAATGATTTGAACGCTCTTTTTCAATATCGGCTTCTTTAAGAAATTGGTTAATGACGTCAAAAAACACATCAACTTCAATGGGCTTGGATAAAAATTCATTAAAACCAACTGCATGACACTGTTTTTTTATTTCAGCAGTCGCATTTGCAGTCAGCGCAATAATCGGCGTCGCACAACCAGCGCTGCGAAGCATTTCAGTCGCCTCAATCCCTCCCATTATCGGCATTTGCATATCCATTAAAATGACATCGTAATGATTAACCAATGCTTTTTCAATGGCGTCATTACCGTTATCGACAACATCCACTGTTATATTTGCTTTAGTTAAAAAAAGCGAAATCAACTGTTGGTTATTGATATTATCCTCAGCCAATAACACATGACCGCAAAATTTATCGATTACTGACCATGGCCCGGCTTTTTTATCATGTTCCGGTAACTCATCCATAGCATAAATTAAGGAATCCTGATTTATGGGCCCGGCGCCGATGGATACGGTAAAACAACTTCCTTCATTAAGCTTACTGTTGAAGGTAATCGTCCCGCCCAGCATTTCCGCCAATTGTTTTGAGATAGCCAACCCTAAACCGGAGCCGCCATAATTTCTTGTGGTCGACTCGTCCGCTTGAACAAATTTATGAAATAACTTATCCTGCTTTTCTTTTCTAATGCCTATGCCGGTATCCGAAACGGCAAACACCATTTTTTCTTGCTCAGGCAGGCAACTGACCTGAATTTTAATTTCACCGTCCTCGGTAAATTTTGCCGCATTATTACACAAATTCAGTAATATTTGTTTTAGCCGCGTCGGATCGGTCTTAATAGTCAAAGGCATAGGAAATTGATAATCAATTTTAAATGACAAGCCTTTTTCTTTAGCCTGACCTTGGGCGATGGCTTCAATTGAATCTAAAACCTGAAACAAAGAAGTTGAAATTGTCTCCAATTCCATTTTATTCGCCTCAATTTTAGATAAATCCAAAATATCATTAATAATGCCGGAGAGATGCTTTGCCGCCTGTAATATATCGGTCACAGCTCGGTCTTGCTCGGAAGCTGACAATAATCCATAGCGTAATAAATCGGCGT
>SPJM01000122.1 GCA_006844585.1 Methylococcaceae bacterium
AATAGCCTAAACCGTCCGTTACCTGAACGACAAAGTCAAAACTACCGCTTTGTGTCGGCGTACCGATAATGCTTCCATTGGATTGCAAGCTTAACCCGTCAGCCAACGCGCCGCTGCTGATAATCCATTGATAAGGCGCTAATCCGCCGTTAGCGCTTAAACTATATGAATACTGTGTCCCAGTTACGCCGCCGGGTAAAACATTGGTATCGATTGTGACTGGAATAAACTCAAATCTGACCGCATCAGCAATCGCCACTGCGCCATTGACATCGGAAACTTCAACATAAGCACTACTGCCAGCGGTAAAATAAAAAACACCGAATTCATTCCATTGAGACCCGTTAAGTTGTTGATTAACTAGAACTTGCTCATCTCCGCCATCGTGTCGAATGGTAAAGACTACATTATTAGCATTTGCCGCAGCATCGGACCACCATCCCAAGACCCGGTAATTGCCGGACTGAGTAATTGTCGGCGTAAATCGATAACTATTTGTTCCAGCGCCGACGCCTTCCAAAACACTACCTTTATATCCTTCAGTATTGCCAACCCGGTCAAAAGTTCCTTGCACAGTCACGCCGTGAAAATCATTATCCAACACTATATTGACCGGTAGATTATTTAAACCCAATGCATCCGAAGCTTTACCCAACTGTATTCTGGGCGTACTAAATCCGCTGCCTGAATCAGTCAAGGGATAACCGGTATTCACCAGCGCGGCAAACAATTGACCCACCGATGCGCTAGGCAATTTAGATTTTAACAATGCAAAAGCGCCAGCGACATGCGGCGTCGCCATTGAAGTGCCGTTCCAACTGGAATATCCGTCATTCGGCGTAGATGAATTGATGGATTGACCCGGCGCAACTAAAGACAACCAACTTGCGCCATTACTAAAACTAACAATACCATCGTTAATACTGCTTGCGCCTACGCTGACTGCGCTGGAAATACAACCGGGTGTGGAAATCTTATCCGGAAAACCGTCATTACCGGAAGCAATTACGGTAGGTACGCCCACCGAAAGTAAATTATCAATAGCCTGTTTGACCGCAACATTTTCAATATCACAATCAGAAGCCGAGGTAAAGCCGCCGCCGCCAAGACTCAAGTTAACAGATGCAACTGAATAAACCCCATCGTTCGCTAAACTATAGACTCTCTCCAGACCCCGAATAATGTCCGAATCATATGCCAAAATACATGAGTTGCTTCCACAAATTTCCGAATCATGAAAACCTGAAAAGACTTGTATCGCTATAATACGAGCGTCTTTGGCAACGCCTGAAAAAGCTGTTCCATTTCCAGCGGCAATTCCCGCCACATGAGTACCGTGACCGCAACCAGTATACCCGCTGCAATTAGCGCCGGAACCCACTGCAGTTGAACCGTCCGCACACAATGAAACCGAGCTAAAGGGCGCATATGTCGTTGAAAAACAAGCCTCGGAAATAACTTTACTGCCGGTAACCGGGTCGGCGAGAAATTCATGAGCGGCATCAACACCGGTATCCAAAACTGCAACTACTTGCCCATCCCCCGTATAACCTTCGCTCCAAACGCTATCGGCGTTAATATACGG
>SPJM01000123.1 GCA_006844585.1 Methylococcaceae bacterium
CCTTCATCGACCAGCATCAAAACTTGAGCGTGCCGCCTTCTGTGCGCAGCTTCGCGTAATCGATAGATCATGCCTTCGAGTTGATGACGTTCATCAGATGTCAATTTCACTACATAGCGTTTTTTCATTGTTATAGCCCTCAATAAGTGGGAGTCGTATATTGAGTAACTACTTTAACATCCTAATTTATGTTATTGAAGGAGTACTAGTGGCAATGCCAACTTTGCATGGTTACAACACATGCTCTATCACCTCGCACCCAATGGCAGCTTAGGTTTATTACTCGCTAACGGTTCGATGAGTTCAAATACCAGTGGTGAAGGCGATATTCGCAAAGCCTTAATTGAAAATGATTTAGTTGAATGCATGGTCGCCTTACCGGGGCAATTATTCACCAATACCCAAATACCTGCCTGCATCTGGTTTTTAACCAAAAACAAATCAGAACGGACTAATGCAGCCGGTCGTAAACTACGCGATAGAAAAGGCGAAGTGTTATTTATTGATGCCCGTAACTTAGGCTATATGAAAGACCGTGTATTACGCGATTTCACCCAACAAGATTTAGATAATGTCACCGATACCTTTCATAATTGGCAAACCTCCTCACCCGTCATTGCGAGGAGCGACAGCGACGCGGCAATCCAGACCGTTCGTCCTGAGCCTGTCGAAGGGCAATACCAAGACATCCCCGGCTTTTGCAAATCAGCCAAGCTCGAACAAATCCAAAAACACGATTACGTGCTCACACCCGGCCGTTATGTCGGTGCCGAAGCGGTGTTGGACGATGGCGAACTCTTTGCCGACAAAATGGCACGCTTGACCGCACAGCTGAAAACACAATTTGAAGAATCGGATCGTTTAGAAGCGGAGATTAAAAATAACTTAGCGGGATTGGGTTTTGATGTCTGATTTACCTTTTGAATTGCCTGAAGGATGGCGATTAAAGACTGTAGAGCAGTTAATTAAAGAAGAGGTAATTGAAAAGCCACTTGATGGAAATCATGGTGGAATTCACCCAAAGTCTTCCGATTATGTTGAGTCTGGGGTTCCTTTTGTCATGGCTTCAGATCTTAGTAATGGCAGTGTGAATTTTGAAACATGCAAATTCATTACTCAGCAACAAGCATCAACACTAAGAAAAGGTTTTTCTTTAGTTGGGGATGTCCTCCTTTCTCATAAAGCAACGATTGGTAGGACTGCACTAGTTCAAGACAATCAGCATGACTTTATTATGCTTACACCTCAAGTTACTTACTATAGGGTTAAAGACAATACAAAGCTGAATAACGTTTATTTAAAGGCCTATTTTGATTCAAGCTTTTTTCAGAATATTCTTGGCTTGTGGGCAGGTGCCGGTTCAACAAGAGCGTATTTAGGAATAACAGGGCAGTTAAAGCTTCCAGTAATAGTTCCTCCTGTTGAAAGACAGCTATCTATAGCTGAGCATGTAGGTTCGATTAATAAAAAAATTGATCTCAACCGCCAAACCAACCAAACACTAGAACAGATCGCCCAAGCGATTTTTAAAAGCTGGTTTGTTGATTTTGAACCGACCCGCGCCAAAATCATCATCAAACAAAAAGGCGGTGATCAACAAGCCCAAGAACTCGCAGCCCAAGCCATT
>SPJM01000124.1 GCA_006844585.1 Methylococcaceae bacterium
CACTTCAAGATCAATTATTGAACGCAGGTTTAGTAGATAACAATCAGGTTAAAAAAGCTAAAGCCGATAAAAGAAAGCAAAAGAAACAGCAAAAAAACAAAAATACGGCGGCTGATAATCATTCTGCTCAGTTAGCCCGGCAAAAACGGGAGCAACAGAAACAAAAAGATAAACAACTTAACGAGCAGCGCAATAAGGAAGCCGAGCAAAAGCAACTGGCGAACCAAATCGCCCAATTAGCGGAACCGAATAAACTACCTCAGGATAAGGAAGGCGACGCCTATAACTTTACCGATCAAAATAAAGTAAAAACGCTTTATCTGGACGACGCCGTGCGCGAACAAATCATCAACGGCAAAGCCGCCATCATTCGCCTGGCTAGCGCTTATGAAGTCGTTCCATTGGAAACCGCCCGCAAAATCGAACAACGCGACGCCTCATCTATTGTCGTCTTATATACCGATGCCGATTCGGAACAAATCGATGAGGCTTATCAGGACTATCAGATTCCCGATGATTTGATGTGGTAATCAGCGTAGGCTTTATCCTGCCGGACTGACATCAAAAGCCACACACACCCGCTCCTGATCGGATTGAAATGGCAAAGTGCAATGAAATAAGGAAGAAGGAAACAACACCAGATCGCCGACTTTAATATCAGCAACCTGGCTGGGAAATTCATCATGCTGTCGTGGATAATCATCGCCATCGGTGCTATAAGAAAAGCAGCCTTCATATTCTTCAATCCGCTCCGGCAACTGTAAATAAACGCAGCCGCTGATCCAGCCTTCTTCATGAATATGCGAACTTAAATAGCCACCCTGTTTCATCCGTAAGTACCAGGAACTGGTAAAACTGATATGCTTGGGAAAATGCTTGATGATATTATCCTGACTGCCTTTGAATTGGGTTTGATAAGCGTTAATTTTGTCGCGCAACAAAGCCGCTAATTGTTGAAAAGAAGCCTCCGAACGCAGCAATAAATTACCCGCCGACTGGATGCCGTAATAAAGCCGCCCCTGTTTACGCTCGGCAATCGCCAGATGCTTGATGTCATGCAGTAGCTTCTGTAATAAATCATTATCAGACGCAGTAAGTTCATCAATATGCGTCTGCCAAACATAATCCATCGGCGACAAGCAAAACCGATAGTTGTTTTGCTGTTGAAAATTGGTCGCATAATGGGTGGACAATGCGCCCAGCAAAATGGAGTTATGAGCGCTTTTTGCGCTAAGCGCCTCTAAGCCTTGTTTAAATGCTTCAAATTGACCGGTTTTGTAAAGACATTGCAACGCTCTGTCCTGACTGTCGGCAAACTGAGAACGTTGAAAATAGGGCAGCGCCTCTTCCAACTTATCCGCTAAACAAAGATATTCACCCATATTGTAAAGCGCCCGATCATGTTTCGGATCGATTCCCATTGCCCGCTTATAACACTTTACCGCCGCATTCATATCGCCTTGATCGCGGCGGATTTCGCCCAAAGCGTTCCAGGCTTCGGCAAATTCCGGCTGCAACTGTAATGCAGTTTCAAATGCTTCTACAGCTTCTTGATGTTGGCCCAAACCGTATAACACCGTGCCCAAATTCAAATAGCCCTGCGCAT
>SPJM01000125.1 GCA_006844585.1 Methylococcaceae bacterium
GATGTGGTGTATAGCCCGGAAAATACCGGTAAATTAATTTTTGGTTATGATCGCGATACCTTTGCTTTGGTGCCGAGGAAAGCGAAGAATCAGGATGCGATGACTTTAACTTCATTCGGCTGCGTATATGTGGATGGCTTAAATGAAATTAATTTTAATCATTTTGTTTCTACAGGAGAATCTGCAAAAAATATAGCTAATCATCCGGATGGTTTAAAAACCATTAAATCCAGTATTTTCGGGGGAGGCGTCAAATGCGAATAATAATGATGAGCGCGTTGGCGCTGGCAATAGCCGGTTCTTTGTCGGGCTGCGCCGATGCTTTATATTTTTATGAAACCGATAAGATCTCTTTAACTTTAGAAGTCAGGCCGGATTCTTCTCAACCTGTTCAGGGCAATTTGGGTTTGAAACAAAGAATTGTTTTGGTCAGCCCCAAGAAAAATGAAAAGACGAGCAGTTCAGCTAACGCCCACTCTACAAGCGAGTGTAATAACAGCATTGAAAATGCTTCTGGGCAAAATGTAAATGACTGTGGTGAAGCTTTATCGGCATTGAGCAGTTTTCGATTCAAAAAAGAAGAAGGTGCATTATGGGATTTTGGCCCAGTAACCATTCAGCATGCGTTTGTAACCGGTGAAGCTGCTAGTCAGTTTGATAGCTCGGCGCTAAATAAGAAGGGCGTAGAGGCAGCTGAAGCTATCGCAAGTCCAAATAATATTAACAAAGCTGGCGTTCAACTTTCGGTAATCAGTAATATTGTTGATTTATTAAAAGAACAACCTGAAGATGCGGCTGCTCAGCAACATTTGAGTCAATTGAATCATCTCGCTGAGCATACTATGCCGGCACAATATCCTTTTACTTTTTATAAATCTGTTACTGCATCATCTTTTTCCCATCTTGAATTAATTAAAGATACAACAAAGATTGATACATATGAAAAAAATATTGATGGTTTATTAAAGTACTGGGGTGCTGTAGCGGCTGTAGAAACAACAATAAACAGCGCTTTGGCTCAGCCGGATAGTTACCGGCTGAACGGCGCAAGCATTGATGAACCCTTGATAAAAACTGGTTTACAAGGAACAGGACAAGCAGCGGAAAAGGAAAAGCAAAGAATCAGCAAGGCCCTATCAAGTACGCCAATTTATATCAATTTTATGAATGCGTTGAAATGATTGTCATAGGGTTGGATAAAAGTACAGTGCAAGCTAATTTTAATAGTTAATAGGATACTTTATCCGCGTAAAAGGATGTGCAGCACAGAACTAAAATTTATTAAAAGGAGGCGGATTATGAATCAAGAACATTTTATTCCGGATGCTGCTGAAACTGCAGCGCAACAAAATTCAATACTCAGTCAGCATATGGACGGTGTTTGGCGAGATCACCTGGTTGTTTCAATACAACGCATCGTTATCGGTTCGGTGCAAGGATGGTTGCTGATTTATAGAAATTAATAGCCATGTTCAGAAATATGAGCTTAACTCTTGGTGGGAATTGTCTTGTTAATGGGGTGCGATCTAATTAGAACATTAGAAAGTATGTTTATTTATCAAGTGGTCATTCATTATTCCGAATGTCTGAATAATGCAAAAAGTGACTAAGTGATTGATAAAATGGGGTGAACGATGGGGCTCGAACCCACGACAACCGGAATCACAATCCGGGGCTCTACCAACTGAGCTACGCTCACCATAATATGGAAATAACAAGAATGGCACGCTTGGCAGGATTCGAACCTGCGACCCACGGCTTAGAAGGCCGTTGCTCTATCCAGCTGAGCTACAAGCGCAAATCTTGGTCGGGGTAGAGGGATTCGAACCCCCGACATCCTGCTCCCAAAGCAGGCGCGCTACCAAACTGCGCTATACCCCGATTATACCTTCGTGCTGTATGATGTAGGCCGTGTTGCCAAGGCCACCGTGCGAAGAACGGCTATGATACTGAGGTAGAATGGATACGTCAAGGGTTTTTTAAAACTTTATTTGAAACAATATATCCATTCATTTTTTATTAGCATAACTTGTTGTTCTTACAGTTTTTTCTTTACGATTTGATAGGTTTCCTCAGAATCCACGTCCGCATTTTTTAAAACTGCTTCCAGTTCCGCTAGTTTTTCTTCGGCAAAGGCTTGGTCTTTCAGGCTTCCTGTATTGATATAGACGTTCAGCGCGGCGCTTTTCAGCGCGGCGTAACCCGCCATTACCGCGACTCCTGCGTCGCTGATAACCCCTAAATTACCTTTTTCAGCAGCGATGCGGCTTAATGCAATTGCTTCAGCACAGGCTTTAGCGCAATCCAGTGGAACTTGAGTGGCATCTTTTAAAGTTTCTTGAATTTTGGCGCTGCGCAGGGCTTTTTCCTGATCGGTTTCTTTTGCCATGCCGTAGCAGGCCATTAACCGGTCGAAAACGTCTACGTCCGCTTTAATCATTTCGGTCAGTTTTATCCGTAAAGTCTCGGATTTGGCGAGTAATGCCTGCATGTCGTTTTCGACTTCCGCATATTTGGGTTTGCCGATGGTTAAATTGCAAACCATGCTGGTTAAGGCGGCCGATTGTGCGCCCATCACCGCTGCAGCGCTACCGCCGCCCGGCGTAGCCGCTTTACTGGCCAGCTCGTTTAAAAATTGTTCAATGCTTTTATCTTTGATTTCGCTCATAAACGTGTCGTTTTTTAGGATGAAATAATGGTTGAATTCAGTAGTGTGGAGATGTCGCTATATTCCAAACAAATTAGGAGTTTGTCGGAATATATTTTGTATTGGAGCAGGGGCGCCACAAAAACTTGGCGGATTTAATTCCGCCAAGATCTATATTGCTTTAAGGAATAGGTGCAGAATCGGAAATGACCCTGTTTATATCATTCTCGACGCCAAGTCGTTTTTCCGCCCGGAGCGTCTTCTAAAATAATATTTTGCGCTTTTAATTGGTCGCGAATCTGATCAGCCAGTCCCCAGTCTTTGTTTTGTTTGGCCTGCTGGCGTTGTTCAATGAGTTGCTCGATTTGCTCGGCGCTGATGCCGCTTTCTTCGGCGGCGGCTCCACTTTGCAGAAAGGTTTCTGGGTCATCTTGCAACAGCCCTAATACTTCCGCCAAATGAATCAGCGTGTTCGCCAATGTATTTTTTTCGTCGCTTCCCGCTGGCGCTTTATTAATATCGCGAGCTAAATCAAAAAATACGGCAATGGCTAACGGCGTGTTGAAATCGTCATCCATGGCTTGTTTAAAGCGGGCTATATAATTTTCATCCAGACTTGTCTCCGGTGAAACTTCGACGCCTCGCAATGCTGTATATAAGCGGGTCAGCGCCGATTGCGCCTCATCCAGGTGTTCGTCCGAGTAATTTAACGGGCTGCGATAATGACTGCTTAAGATGAAGAATCGAATGACTTCCGGTCGAAAGACTTTTAGAACTTCTCTTACCGTGAAAAAATTGCCTAATGATTTGGACATTTTTTCTTCATTAACGCGTACAAAACCGTTATGCATCCAGACATTAACGAATTTTTCACCGGTTGCGCCTTCCGATTGGGCGATTTCATTTTCATGATGGGGGAATTGCAAATCCATGCCGCCGCCGTGAATATCGAAATGATTGCCCAGGCAGCAGGTCGACATCGCTGAACATTCTATATGCCAACCCGGACGGCCGTTGCCCCAGGGGGACTCCCATTGCGGTTCGCCAGGTTTGGCCATTTTCCACAGTACGAAATCCAATGGGTCTTTTTTGGCGGCGTCTATATCGATACGTTCTCCCGCTTGTAATTCGTCGATATTTTTGCCGGATAACTGACCGTAGTTTTTGAATTTTTTCACCGCGTAGAATACATCGCCGTTGTTGCCGACATAGGCGTAGCCGTTATCGATCAGCGCTTGAATCATAGTAATGATTTCCGGCATGGATTGAGTCGCTTTTGGCTCGATATCCGGCGGTAAAACGGATAAAGCGCGCTCATCTTCGTGCATGGCGTCTATGTATCGCTCGGTTAAGGCCAGGAAATCCTCATTGTTTTCATTGGCGCGGTTGATGATTTTATCGTCGATATCGGTTACATTGCGAACATAAGTCAGTTGATAACCTGAATACCTGAAATAACGG
>SPJM01000126.1 GCA_006844585.1 Methylococcaceae bacterium
GTTGATTTAAAAAATCCTTTAATAAGTCTTTACTGCCTTCTTCACCAAACAGCTTTTTAAAGCCAAAATCGGTGTACGGGTTAAGGTATTTTGCTGTCATCGCTATACACTTGCATCTAGTCTGTTAATTTTATTTTACATTAATCAAAGATTTACTTTTCCAGTTTCAAAGTAATAAAACGCGGACTGCCGCGACGCTGCACTAAAACCGCAATAGACTTATCAGTCGGTAAATCTTCGACTGTTTTTTGAAAATCCTTCAGACTTTTAATCGAACGGTTTCTGATTCTCAAGATCACATCCCCACGCTTAATGCCGGCGCTCAACGCCGGGCCTCTTTTCACTTCTTGAACCAAAACGCCGTTGCTTTCCACTTCCAACTTTTTGCGTTGTTCTTGGCTCAATTCGGCGACCACCAAACCTAAGCGATTCACCTTTTCTTCCGCCTTATGAGCTTGAGCCAACACTTCCGATTCCGGCAACAAACCGACTTTCACTTTCAAGGTCTTATATTTTCCCTGGCGAATAACCTTCATTTTGACCTTTTTATTAACCGGTGTTATCCCGACTACCGGCGGCAACTCGCCAGAAGTTTCAATATTTTTACCATTGAATTCCACAATAATATCGCCGATTTTAATCCCCGCCTTTTTCGCCGGACTCTCATCGACCACTTTTGAGACTAAAGCGCCATGCGGTCTATCCATCTCAAACGATTCCGCCAACTCGCGCGTAACATCCTGAATTTGAACGCCTAACCAGCCGCGCGCGACTTTACCGTTATCCTTGATCTGCTCAATCACATTCATCGCCACGTCCATCGGAATCGCGAAAGACAATCCCATATACCCCCCGGAACGACTGTATATTTGCGAATTCACGCCAATCACTTCGCCTTTCATATTGAACAGCGGGCCACCGGAGTTACCGGGATTAATCGCCACATCGGTTTGAATAAAGGGTACATAATTACCGCCCGGCAGACTGCGGCCTTTGGCGCTGACAATCCCCGCCGTCACCGACTGTTCAAAGCCAAACGGCGAGCCAATCGCCAACACCCATTCACCGACTTTCATATTACCGGAAGAGCCGATTTTGACAGCCGGTAAATCATCGGCGTCAATTTTCAATAAAGCTATATCCGTGCTCTGGTCGGAACCGATCAATTTAGCTTCAATTTGCCGACGATCTTTTAATTTCACCACGATTTCATCCGCATTTTTAATCACATGATGATTGGTAATCACATAACCGTCGTCGGAAATAATAAACCCTGAACCCAAGGACTTGGAATCTCTAGGAACCAAACCGCGCGGGTCTTGAAAAAAACGTCTGAAAAACTCTTCCATTTGCGGTGGAACATCATCCGGCAAGCGCTGCATCCCTTGTCCATCCGGTTTCGGCGCTTTTTGGGTGGTGCTGATATTGACTACCGCATGGCCGTTGGTCTCCACCATGTCGGTAAAATCAGGCAACCCGGCCATCGCAACCGAGTTAATCAGAAAAACACTCAATAATAAAAAAACAGGTTTTAGCATAGATTCTCCAATCATGTACTTGGCGTCTTCATGACGCATTTATAAAGAGTTAAACTCATCAATAATTAATCACGCTTTATGACATAAATGGAGCATAAAAGTGCAATTTTCAATGATTAATAAACAATCGGATAAATGTTGTATAATATGTTAATTTATGTAATAGCTTATCGCGCTCGAATAAAATAACCTTTCTGAGCGTTATCACGGAACATAAAGTAGGCTGCGCATTGCGCACCTTCAGGCCAAAGTCTGCAGAGCATACCCTACAACCAGTCCCGCCCGAAATAAGCACCCAGACGCCACCGTTTTCAAAAGGACATTAATGTCAGACTCTACCCAACCCACACCTTCATTCAAAGATCTCAACCTTTCCGAGCCTGTTTTAAAAGCATTGGAAAGCGTCGGTTATGAAAACCCATCGCCTATTCAAGCGCAGATTATCCCCTTTATCATGCAAGGCCGAGATGTTTTAGGTCAGGCGCAAACCGGCACCGGGAAAACCGCCGCCTTTGCATTGCCGATACTGTCTCAGCTCAATATCAAGCAAAAAGACCCACAAGTCCTCGTGTTAGCACCGACTCGAGAACTGGCTATCCAGGTGGCCGAAGCCTTCCAACGCTACGCCTCACAACTGAAAGGGTTTCATGTTCTACCGATATACGGCGGTCAAGATTACGGCATTCAATTACGCCAATTAAAACGCGGCGCGCATGTCATTGTAGGTACGCCGGGACGAGTGATGGATCATATGCGCAAAGGCACCCTGAAACTGAATAGCCTGAGCTATCTGGTGTTAGATGAAGCTGATGAAATGCTGCGCATGGGTTTTATTGACGATGTGGAATGGATTTTGGAACAAACCCCAGAAAATCGCCAAACCGCGCTGTTTTCAGCCACCATGCCCAATGAAATCCGCAAAATAACCCATCAATATTTAACCGAGCCGGAACAAATCACGATCAAGGTAAAAACCACGACTGCGGAAAATATTCGCCAACGTTTTTGGTTTGTCAGCGGCGTTCACAAACTGGATGCCTTAACCCGCATTCTGGAAGCGGAAAATTTTGACGGCATGATTATTTTCGTGCGCACCAAAACCGCGACTATTGAATTGGCGGAAAAACTGGAGGCGCGCGGCCATTCGGCTTCAGCGATTAACGGCGATATGTCGCAGGCATTGCGGGAACGCGCCATCGATAATCTGAAAACCGGCAAATTGGACATCCTGATCGCCACCGATGTCGCCGCGCGCGGGCTGGATGTCGAACGCATCACCCATGTCGTCAATTACGATATTCCTTACGACACCGAATCTTATATTCACCGCATAGGCCGCACCGGTCGCGCAGGCCGCACCGGCGACGCTATTTTATTCGTCTCGCCGCGAGAAAAACGCCTGTTGCAAAATATCGAACGCGCCACGCGGCAGAAAGTTGAAGAGATGCAACTACCTTCAACTGAATTTATCAATAACGCCCGAATCAGTCGATTCAAACAAAAAATCAGCGATACCCTGGCTACCGAAGAATTAAGCTTCTTTATCCAACTCATCGAGCAATTTCAACAGGAACACGATGTTCCCGCCATTGATATTGCAGCGGCTTTGGCTAAACTTTCACAAGGCGAAACACCGTTATTATTAAAAGAAATTCCCAAAAGAACGACTAAAAGGGAAAGAGCCAAACAACAACACGAACCACAAGCTTCCAGAAGCAAACGCAATCGCACACGCGGCGGTCAAGTGGATATGGAGTTGTTCCGCATTGAAGTCGGCAGCCAACACGGCGTTAAACCCGGCAATATCGTCGGCGCTATCGCCAATGAAATCGGCCTGGACGGCGACCATATCGCTCGCATCAAAATAGCCGACGATCATAGCACGGTTGAATTACCTGCGGGCATGCCCAAGGAATTATTCATGGCTTTGAAAAAAGTCCGGGTTGCCGGTCAAGCGTTGAATATATCCCATATGGACAAAGCGATTATTAAAAAGCTGAAAAGCAAAAAAAGAGTCGGCTCAAAATCACGGCGCAGCAAACGCCATCAAAATACTGAATAAACAGCCTATTTTTAAAGAGCCGATAACACCTTTCTCTTTCCAAAAATCACTCACCATAGCAAGATCTCATGCAAGGCTGGCAATTCTGGATCGATAGAGGCGGCACTTTCACTGACATAGTCGCCCATGCGCCCGATGGGCGCTTAATCAGTCGAAAACTGCTTTCTGAAAACCCGGAACATTATCAAGACGCCGCCATTCAGGGCATTCGCACTATTCTCGACGAACATGCAAGCGATGCTATTGCCAGCATCAAAATGGGCACCACAGTCGGCACCAATGCTTTATTAGAGCGTAAAGGCGAAAAAACCGCGCTGTTAATTACTCAAGGCTTGCAAGACTGTTTACGGATCGGCTATCAAAACCGCCCTGACATCTTCGCCCTACATATTCAATTGCCTGAATTACTGTACGCTACGGCGGTAGAAGTAACAGAACGGGTCAATGCCCAGGGCGAAATTTTAACGCCGCTGGACAAGGAAGATTGCCATGAAAAACTACACCGCTTAAAACAACAAGGTTATAAAGCTATAGCCATCGTTTTAATACATGCCTGGCGCTATCCTGACCATGAAAAAGCCATCGCTGAACTGGCTAAAGCCGTGGGCTTTGAACAAATTTCGTTGTCTCATCAAGTCAGCCCTTTGATGAAAATCGTCGGACGCGGCGACACCACAGTTGTCGATGCATACTTATCCCCTATTCTGAAACGCTATGTTAATCAAGTCTGCAACGGCATCCGCGACGCTGAACAAAATCCGGATCTTATGTTTATGCAATCCAACGGCGGCTTGATTGAGGCCAGCCATTTTCAAGGCAAGGATTGTATATTATCGGGTCCTGCGGGCGGCATGATCGGCGCAGTGAAAACCGCCGCCGCATCCGGCATCGGAAAACTCATTGCCTTTGACATGGGCGGCACCTCCACTGATGTCGCCCATTATGACGGCCAATTAGAACGGGAAACGGAAACCGAAGTCGCCGGCATTCGAATGCGAGTGC
>SPJM01000127.1 GCA_006844585.1 Methylococcaceae bacterium
GCATTCAGGAAGTGGCCAAGGCTATTGCGGGTTATGATGCAAAATATCAGGGTTATCCAGGTGGATTAGATCGTTTGGTATTGGGTGATGGCTCAGCAACAACAGAGTATTTAATGAATGACACTGTAGCTACCGCAACGGACATGTCGCAAGCAAATATGCAGTCAATATTCAGAGGCGGTATTACTACCTTAAAAGGCGTATGCGATGGTAATGCGGGCGGAACTATCGGGACTGCTGACGCTGATCCTGATTGCGCTACATTCAACCCGACATTTGATTACTACGACAGCACATCAGACTGGGGAATCAATATGATGGGGTTAATCAACGGTGTAGCACCGGCGGCTGGCGATGCCTTGCCTGTTGTTGCTGCCGCTGATGTCGAGTCTGTTTGTGGAATTGAAAACGCCGCTTTAGATAACGATGGCGACGGTACTGTTGACAATATTTACGTTATGCTAGGCGTAGGTCCGGAAAGCGACATGACCGGTCGTACTATTCAATCCGCTCCTGTTCATTTTGCTCAAGTCGGCGCTATGAACGCCAACAACCGCTACAACCGTTTCGTTGCCATCTTCAAAGTTGATAACGATACAGCATCTGCTAATGGCAGCACAGTCGGCAGAGAAGGTT
Source organism: Methylococcaceae bacterium (assembly GCA_006844585.1). Lineage (GTDB taxonomy): Bacteria > Pseudomonadota > Gammaproteobacteria > Methylococcales > Methylomonadaceae > Methylomarinum. The sequence goes on from SPJM01000127.1 coordinate 637, forward strand.
CTTCCGACAATGCCACATTAGTTTGTACCGCCATGGCCATGGCTGCACTTGAAGGCCCACAAGAAGCCTTACAACGTTTCTATGATCGTCAAGATCAAGAAGGTTAATTTCTTAGCCTAACCTCTGCCGGATAACTAAGCCTCCCCCTCTGCTGACCGTTATCCGGCGCCGTCTAACAAGGATTTCAGACTTGGTATACAGGGAAATCATTCAAGGATGAACAAAAGCAGGACATGGATGCCTGCTTTTCTTATTGTTGTGTTTTTATCAATGTACTTCGGGCGTTGCGTAATTTTTACGTTGACGCCTTTATTGCGTTTATAATAAGCGTTTTTTGGCGGCGATTCAGCATCGTCGTCCATTGATTGTTGGGCTTCTAAAACTCACCCCAGTCTACATGAAGATAATTTTTCAACCCTCTTGATAACTCTAAACCGGGATAATAGAAAAGCTGAATGTTTCCCCGTTTTTAATCATAGCCTTACCCTTTATGCATTTCCCCAGTTTCGGCAAGCGCCCGGCCAACACCTTACTTTACATCACCGAAGTCAAGACCTTTCGCATCGACACCGATAGCAAAGGCGTGATGAACAGCGATGCGCAAGTAATTGATACAGCTTGCGAATCTACTGCGCAATTGCCATCTGCGCTGGAACAAATCATGGAACAAAGCCAGTCGCTGGGTCGCAAAGTCTGGATATTATATGTGCGTCTAAATAGCTATTTAATTACCCTGCCTTCGGTGCAAGTCGATGGCGTGGATGAGGAAATATTACAGCAGGCTTTGCAATTTGAATATGAAGCATTAACAGGCAATAGTTTAAGCAATAGCCGTTTCGCCTATCATTTTATCGGTGCACGGGATGAAATGAGCAGCTATTGGTTAAACTCCATTGCGACCGAGACCCTGGACGCCATTCTGGAAAAACTCAACGCGGTTTCGTGTAAATTAGGCGGCCTCACACATCCCGGCGGATTGCCGCAATTACTCTCCGGCTCTGAAGAATCAAGCTGGCTGCGGATCGAATGCTGGCCGACGCTGATCTTCGCGATGAGCCGCAATCCGGAAACGGGCTATTCACTACAAATTTTTAATCATGACGCCGATGGCGATTGGCAACAACACATTGACCATTGGATGCTGGAAGACGCGGGTCAAGTCGAGCGTTCAGAAGCGATGATGAACAATCAGTTGGAATACATTCCGCCCACCGATGAAAACTATCACCTGACTTTGGACGGCGCCCTGATATTCTGGATGGGGTTGTGGGCGCAATATCTTGTCGGCGAAGAAACTCCCGCCGTCCCATTGATTTCTAAACAACCAGCCAAAAATATTGAGCTGATGTATAGCATCGGCGGTGGCCTGGCGGCACTGTTAATTTGCAGCGTACATGCTTTATGGTCGCTTTACCAGACCGATGAATTAAAACTGGAAATCGCCCAATTAGGCGCTATAGAAAAAGAAGTAAAAACGCATCGCGATCAATTAAACAAAAACAAGGATAAATTGCGCGAATTACAACAACAAATTTCACTGGTCGGCGATAATATCGAGTTAGTGCCCACCGCTGTAAAGGGCTTACAACAACGTCCCGCTGAATTATTGAAACACCTCGCGCAGCAAAGCCATGAAGACCTGGTTATAGACGCGATTACTTTGAACGAACAACTGATAATCATTTCCGGCGTCGCCCTGCAAGCCAATTTGAGTAATTTATTGGCCGGCAATATTGAGCCGCATCTAAAAAAACTGGGCTGGAAAGTCAATCCGCCCACCAAAACCAGCCTGTCCATCCTCAGCAACGGCGGCCCCTGGTCATTTGAATTGAGCATTGAAGACTTAGGCATTGAAGGTTTTGATAACCGTTAATAACAAACAAAGCGATATAACTATAATAACAACGCAAGCAAGATGACGCCCGAAGAAGAAAAAAGAGACCGACTGCTCAAGCGCATATTACCGGCGCTGGGCATCACGGTGATTTATTATGTTTTCATCAGCGGTATGTTGGCCGATAGCCAAACTGAAGCTGAAACTGAGCAAAAAAACATGTTGCGCAAAGGCATTACGACAACTTCATTACCGAATATCATCAAAAGTAAAAACCAGACGCAAAGACAAATTTCTACGCTGGAAAGCCAACGCAATGAATATAAGCAACAATTAGAGAAATTGGCCGGTTTCATGTCGCAAACCAAACCCAGCAACCAATCTTCGATTATGCTGGCGAAAATTCTCGATAGTCATCAGATTCTAATCATCAAGGAACAAAGCATGCAGATTAGCGAAGATGATTTAAGTCCGGCATTAAAGGAAGTTTGGTTGTGGCTGAAGCCCACCCCATCAGAATCGAATGATAAACCGGTCTCCGCGCCGATTAATATCCAGTTTTTACAATTGCGCGGCTCTTACCAAAATATGTATAAAGCCATGCAAGCCATTGCCGATGGCCAATTACAAGGCATACCGGTTTCCTTGACCATGCCGGCCCCTTCGCAACAGCAAGAACAAAACGATGAATTGAATTGGGAGTTGAAATTATGGATGTAAAGTTTGGTTTACTGTTGGGGTTCGCAGACTCCCCCCAAGCTACGAGTTGCGAGTTCATGATGACAATTTCAAACAATTATTAGAATACTGCCGGGGTTAATATGAGCGCATCTAAATCCAATTTATCACTGGCCAGCTGGAAGAATAAAAAGGCGGATAAAAACGATCAGCGTCGTCAACCGCGCGACCTTATCAATAACCATGAAGCTAATATTTTTACCGGCAACCATCAGTGTTTGAGCACAACAGTTCATAACATTTCGCCTTCCGGCGCAATGTTAACATTGCCTCATCTGTCTGTCCCTGAAAAACTCAGCCGTGATCATCAGCTCACTTTAACAATATTGACCCCCGGCCTACGCATGACCCGGCTCGCGGTGATACGCTGGATACAGGCTACCGAACAGACGCTGCAATTCGGCGTACAATATTTAGATCATGTCGACCTACAACCGGAATCGCATAAACTCAATATTGACGATATTAAAATCGATCCGGCTTGCAGTTTACGAATACCGGCTAACCTTGCGCTTCGAAGACGGGTATTGCCGTTTTTGGAGCAACACGGAATGATTCATGTCGCCTGCGCCAATTTAAAAAATATCAGTATCAGCAGCGCCATTGAGCGCATGTTGAAAGCGCCGGTCATTCTCTGGGATGTGGATTCCGATAAACTGGATCAGGTGCTAAAAAATGTTTACGGCAACGTTCAGAGTTTACCGACGCCAAGCAATAAAAAAGACCCGAAAGATGAAACCTCTGATGCGGTCGATCTCGGTGAGAAATTGCTATACGCCGCTTATATCCGAGAAGCATCGGATATTCATATTGACCCCACTCATAAGGGTGCGCGTATTCGTTTCCGCGCCGAAGGCCAACTGGAAACCTATGAAGTCATCCAGTCGGATATTTACACTGAGCTATGCAGCCGCTTAAAAGTCATGGCCAGTCTGGATATTGCCGAGAAACGCGCCCCCCAGGACGGGCGCTTTACCCATCAATTTGTCGGCGGCGGCAAGCGTATTGATATTCGGGTGGCGACCTTGCCGACAAAATACGGCGAACGCATTACCATGCGATTGCTGGCTGTACAAACGGATAGTTTAACCTTAAACAGGTTGGGCTTTACGCCGCAGAATCAATTTATCATCGAAGGCTTTTTGCGCCGCACCCAAGGCTTGATGATTATGACCGGTCCCACGGGTAGCGGTAAGACCACAACACTCTATGCTTCTATTCGTTTATTGCTGTCCGAACGCGATGTTAATATTATTACCGTTGAAGACCCTATCGAATACGAAATAGAAGGGGTCTCGCAATGCGAAATTGACCCCGCTTCCGAAAAACTGGATTTTGCCAAAGCTTTGCGCAGTATTTTAAGACATGACCCGGACGTGGTTATGCTGGGAGAAATACGCGATAAAGAAACCGCCGATATCGCCATAAAAGCAGCGCTTACCGGCCATATGGTGTTAGGCACATTGCACACTAATTCCGCCGCCGCCACCGTCACCCGCTTGATCGATATGGGCGTACAAC
>SPJM01000128.1 GCA_006844585.1 Methylococcaceae bacterium
TTGAATTGCAAAATCAATTACCCGTCAAGGCGAAAAAATCAGACTATAAAAACCTGTTATTACAGAAAGCTGATGCGGTACAGTTGGATCAGTATTTATCCAACCATCTACAACATCATCCACTATATACAGAAAGATTACAGCAAGTCAGTCATAGCAATGAAAAGCTGGACTGGGCGCTAAAAGCCAACATTGATGAAACTATTGAACAATGGTTTAGCAAACAAGGCGAGAAGCGTTTCGCACAACACAAGGCGGGTAAGCCTGTACAACAAACCGGTGGCTTTGAACTTGCAACGGATCAAAATGGCTTGAAAAAATTTCAATGTACCGAGTATCAATGGCATGCCCTACCCAAAAAAGATAAAAAAGCCGGGTTCAGCTCGGTGGATTTAACCGGGGAGTTGCGTATTACTGATTTGGAAGCATTTGAATATACCTTGTTTAATGGTCTGGGGCGTTCAAAAGCCTTTGGCTGCGGTTTACTACTCATTAAACGCAGTTAAAATAATGAGATGGAAATGATTGCGCAAAATGCACAGGAGATAGAAAAAGGCGAACTATCAAGCATTGAAGAGGTGTTTGTTATTCATCATGTTAAACAACTTAGTTATTCCGGTGGGGTTTAATGCTATAGTCGGATGACAAGCGCCATGCAGGAGAAAAAGATGCGCGTTAATGCACGATTGGATGAAAACTGGGGCATCGTTAATACCGGGGATTTGGCTGCACTGGCTAAGCCGAAAGATCAACTCTACCGATATGCCCGATTTCAACATCTATCGCTGGAAAAACCAGCAACCGTTTGAAAATTTATTACTGCCGGAGAGCTGATGGACGACCCCATAATCGAACAGCTTAAACAGCTTGCCGAAAACGACGATGAGATTGTCGCGCTATGGCTGTATGGGTCTCGCGCCAAAGGGGCCGCGCATGAATCTAGCGACTATGATTTAGCGGTTGCTTTTAAAACATTTATTAAAGACGATCCTCTTGCCGAACGCTTACGGCCTGAATGTTTGGCACTAGATTGGCAACAAGCGCTGGATTTGTCGGAAAAGGCGCTGTCGGTTGTTGACATCAATCAAGCGCCGATTCCGTTGGCCTTTGAAATTGTCGATGCCGATAGTGTGTTATTCAGCCGGGATGAAAACCGTTTATGGCGGGAAACTTTACGCATACATAGCCGGATGGAGCTTGATTATGCCTTTTTATTGGATTTTATAGAACTGGCCGAACAACAGCTCGTGCAGAAATAGTTTATGACCCAACTGCTACCGCCACTGAAACCCATTGCCATGAAAGAAAGAGTCTCGATGGTCTTTATCGAAAAAGGCCAGATTGATGTGAAAGACGGCGCTTTTGTCGTGATTGACGAAAGCGGTATCCGCACCCATATTCCGGTCGGCACGATAGCCTGTATTATGCTGGAGCCCGGTACTCGCGTCTCCCACCATGCCGCCGCCTTAGCGGCCAGAGCGGGAACGCTGCTGGTCTGGGTGGGGGAAGCGGGGGTGCGATTGTATGCTTCCGGGCAACCCGGCGGCGCGCGGTCTGACCGTTTGCTTTATCAGGCCAAGCTGGCGTTAGACGATGCCGCGCGTTTGAAAGTGGTGCGTAAAATGTACGAAATACGCTTTAACGAAGCTCCGCCCGCCAAACGCAGCGTTCAGCAATTACGCGGAATTGAAGGCAGCCGGGTAAAAAAAACCTATCAACTGCTGGCCAAACAATACGGCGTAGACTGGAAAGGCCGCCAATACGATCCGACAAAATGGGACAACAGCGATTTACCGAATCGCTGTGTCAGCTCCGCCACGGCCTGTTTATACGGCATTACCGAAGCCGCAGTATTAGCAGCCGGTTACGCCCCGGCCATCGGCTTTATCCACACCGGCAAACCGCTGTCATTTGTGTATGACATCGCCGACTTGTTTAAATTTGATCACATTATTCCGCAAGCCTTTAAAATCGCCGCCAAAAACCCCAAACAACCGGAACGGGAAGTGCGCTTGATGTGCCGCGACGTGTTTCGGCAAAGCAAGATTTTAAAGAAAATCATTCCCACCATTGAAGTAGTCTTGGCCGCAGGCGAACTGGAAGTACCGCCGCCTGCCGACGAAAATATCGAACCGGCCATACCCAATCCGGAGAATATCGGCGATGTTGGTCATCGTAGTTGAAAACGCCCCGCCGCGCCTGCGCGGACGCTTGGCCGTCTGGTTAATCGAGATCCGCGCGGGGGTATATGTTGGTGATTTATCGGCCAAAGTCAGAGACATGCTCTGGAATCAGGTTGTAGAAGGCCTGGAAGACGGCAACGCCATCATGACCTGGAGCACCAATACCGAATCCGGTTTCGATTTTTTAACAGCGGGTGAAAACCGCCGATTTCCAGTTGAAATTGACGGTTTGAAACTGGTTTCATTTTACCCGCGGGAAGATGAAAATGCCCCGTAAGCTCTTTAACAATTTAGACGCCAAAATGGCGAAAAAAGCTGGTAGAAAAACAGAGGTCGTTTTTTAGTTTATATAACAATGTGTTAGACTTAGTGTGTTCCCCACAGGCGTGGGGATGAACCGCTGTATATCTTTGTTTATTTTCAACATAACCCGGTGTTCCCCACAGGCGTGGGGATGAACCGTTTGATTAATTCAATTGTTATTCACTCGAACTGTGTTCCCCACAGGCGTGGGGATGAACCGTATTTTACGCGTTAAAAGAAAAGTATAACCAGGTGTTCCCCACAGGCGTGGGGATGAACCGAAGATTACCAACGAACAAATCAATATTTTTTTGTGTTCCCCACAGGCGTGGGGATGAACCGCAATTTTAGTACTTATTCCTCATTAGCTAATAGTGTTCCCCACAGGCGTGGGGATGAACCGAATATGCAAATGCAGTTACTGGCGTTAATATAGTGTTCCCCACAGGCGTGGGGATGAACCGGACGTAGCTTGTACAGTTGTCCATTATTTGGCGTGTTCCCCACAGGCGTGGGGATGAACCGTGAATCAATAAAACTTAAAACATAAATAACAGGTGTTCCCCACAGGCGTGGGGATGAACCGCACTCAGATTGAAACCATCAACGCATTAACAAGTGTTCCCCACAGGCGTGGGGATGAACCGCTTTCTGATTTAGCCTTTTCTGATGGTTTCATGTGTTCCCCACAGGCGTGGGGATGAACCGATCACATTACAGCTCCGGGTGGTCCTGGTAATGTGTTCCCCACAGGCGTGGGGATGAACCGCTTTCTGATTTAGCCTTTTCTGATGGTTTCATGTGTTCCCCACAGGCGTGGGGATGAACCGTATTAGATGTTTCAACAGCTGTTTTAACATTGGTGTTCCCCACAGGCGTGGGGATGAACCGGGGATTCCATGGTTTAGTTTCATTTTATGATGGTGTTCCCCACAGGCGTGGGGATGAACCGTCTACTTTATGCGATTATTTAGTACAATCGAAGTGTTCCCCACAGGCGTGGGGATGAACCGAACAAAAATACCGTTTTTGGGTTCTATTTTAGGTGTTCCCCACAGGCGTGGGGATGAACCGAATATCTAACATACTATTTGAAGGTCTAGAAAGTGTTCCCCACAGGCGTGGGGATGAACCGAACTAGTCATTGACAATCATAAAAATGGAATAGTGTTCCCCACAGGCGTGGGGATGAACCGTTGAGTTAACTATATCAATTGCTGATTTTGTTGTGTTCCCCACAGGCGTGGGGATGAACCGTGTAACCGCTGTTGATAATTTTGTAGACCCATGTGTTCCCCACAGGCGTGGGGATGAACCGGTTTCCGTATTTGGAAAGATGAGTTAATATCGGTGTTCCCCACAGGCGTGGGGATGAACCGGCTTTAGGAATTGCCGCGTCTATTTTGTTAATGTGTTCCCCACAGGCGTGGGGATGAACCGTAGTAAATATTCATACTTTTTCATTAATTTTGGTGTTCCCCACAGGCGTGGGGATGAACCGGCTTAAGTAAAAAAATGATACAAAGTGTCCTAGTGTTCCCCACAGGCGTGGGGATGAACCGAAATTAAAACATTACAAAGAATAATTGAAGATGTGTTCCCCACAGGCGTGGGGATGAACCGTTAACAATTGCCAAAAATTCATCTAATTTCTTGTGTTCCCCACAGGCGTGGGGATGAACCGTCAATTAACAAATCAAAAACGTAAACAACAAAGTGTTCCCCACAGGCGTGGGGATGAACCAGCAACATTTTGAATATTCCTGATACGACCATAGTGTTCCCCACAGGCGTGGGGATGAACCGCTATTTGCTGTAGTTATAGCTGGCTCAGTAGCGTGTTCCCCACAGGCGTGGGGATGAACCGACACTTGAGCAGTGGCGTACCCCGCGTTACCTGTGTTCCCCACAGGCGTGGGGATGAACCGACTCCTTTAAAGATTCCTTTTAAAGACTCCTTGTGTTCCCCACAGGCGTGGGGATGAACCGGGAATTGGTATTGTGATGAAACTGGGAAATTTGTGTTCCCCACAGGCGTGGGGATGAACCGCGTCAAAAGTTTTTGTTAATGGCCATTTAAAATGCCCCCCTAATGGACAACAAAATTGATCCCCTTTGGTATTAACACAAGGGACAGTTGTCCCGTATCATTTCCCGATTTGTACGGGAGATGGTTTTGAAGGAGTGGAACATGATTCATAAAATTAAAGCGCTATACGATGATGGCAATGGCTTGGGTAAAAAAGCCATCGCCAGGCAAT
>SPJM01000129.1 GCA_006844585.1 Methylococcaceae bacterium
ATTATTCAAAAAGCGGTAACAGGGGAAATTGTCTGGAACGAACAAGCCAATGCCTGGACTGAGCCTGCCGAAGTCAAAGATTCAGGTGTGGATTGGATTGGTAAAATACCTGAGAATTGGGAACTACCCAAACTAAAGCTGATTAGTAGTTTTGTACTTGACGGAACACATGGTTCATATCCTAGATTTGAAGAAGGTTACAGGCTTCTTAGTGTTCGCAACATAATTGATAACAAATTTGTGTTTAGAGATGATGATAGCCGCGTATCTTATCGTCATTTCAAAGAAATTAGCTCAAAGTTCCAAGTTTCCGAAGGTGATATTCAGTTGGCTATTGTAGGTGCGACTCTTGGTAAGGTGGCTGTAGTAGATAAATTGCCAGAAGATATAGTTACTCAGCGTAGTGTGTCGACAATTAGAGTTAAGAACACAAAGAGCTTAAACAGATTTGTCGCATATTTCATGAGGTCTGAAGTGTTTCAATCATACTTGTGGAATAATGCCGGCTTCTCTGCTCAACCGGGTGTTTATTTAAACACCATACAAAATGCTTACGTCCCATTACCTTCTCTTACTGAACAGGCTGAAATAGTCGAATATATTGAGCAAGAATTAATGGGCATCGACGAGACCCTAGATTTGCAAAACACTCAAATCAAAAAACTAAAAGAATACAAAACCACCCTAATCAACAGTGCCGTAACCGGCAAAATCAAAGTGGCGTAGCAAGGAGGCGGGATTGTTTACGGTAGATTATCAAGAAAGTCGAATAAAAGCAGTAAAAACCAAGACATTCAGCGAACTTGGCTTTACCGAGCGGAAGCATCTTCAGGAATGGCTTGCGCATGAGCCTTCAGCCTTGGTTGAGGAACTATTGATCATCCAAAAAGAGTTTGATGGCTTTGATGATACCCGCGAGCACCTTGATCTATTGGCGTTTGATAAAGACGGCAATTTGGTCATTTTTGAGAATAAGCTGGATGGCAGTGGGCGTGATGTGGTTAGGTTGATTTTAGCTAAGACGGAGCTAAGCACATGACTGTAGACCGAAGTTTGGAATATTTACAATCCTTATTAAAAGAGTTGTGCTCACTGCCACAGGAAACGGAGTGGGTGGAATTTAAGCATAATAACGCCGATGTGCCGTTAATCGGCGAATATATTTCGGCCTTGGCAAATTCGGCGGCATTGTTGGGTAAGCAAACAGGCTATGTAGTTTGGGGTGTTGAGAATGATACGCACGAGGTGCTTGGAACCACATTTAAGCCATCGACAGCTCGCTATAAACAGCAGGAGTTGGAAAGTTGGCTGCTGCAAAAAATGAAACCTAAAATTCATTTCCGTTTCTTCGAGTTTCAAAGCGACCAAGGACAAGCAGTCGTGATATTGGAAATTCAAGCGGCTCATCATGATCCTGTACAATTTGATGGCACGGAATATATTCGTGTCGGTTCGTATTCCAAGAAATTGCGCGATAACCCTGCTAAGGAGCGCGCTTTATGGCGAACGTTTGATCAAACACCTTTTGAGTTGCAAAGCGCAGCGCAAAACTTGGCGGCGGATGCTGTGTTGAAGTTACTTGATTACTCCGCTTATTTTGATTTGATGAGTATTCCGTTGCCTGAAAACCGAGACGGGATACTGGGCGCATTGTGCAACGATCAATTGGTGGCAAAAAATGATGCGGGGCAATGGATAATTACCAACCTTGGCGCAATTTTATTTGCCAAAGAGTTAAAGCAATTTCGACATTTGGAGCGCAAGGCGGTCAGGCTTATTCTATATAAAGATTCAAGTAGGATTGAGACCATTCGCGAATTGCAGGGAAACAAAGGCTATGCCGTTGGTTTTGAAGGTTTAATTGACTATTTAAAAGCCTTACTTCCGGCCAATGAGCAGATTGAAAAAGCCCTACGCAAAGAGGTACCTGTTTATCCTGAGCTCGCCCTGCGGGAATTAGTGGCCAATGCGATTATTCATCAGGATTTCAGTATTACGGGGGCGGGACCAATGATCGAGGTGTTTGATACTCGCCTGGAGATTACCAATCCTGGCGCACCGCTGGTTAAACCTGATCGTTTTCTTGATTCACCACCCCGTAGTCGTAATGAAGCTATGGCATCTATGATGCGCAGGATTGGTTATTGCGAAGAACGGGGTAGTGGTATTGATAAAGTGATTATTGAAACCGAGTTGTACCAACTTCCCGCACCTATTTTCGAATCTTTCGAGCACAGTACGCGTAGCATTTTATTTGCGCACCGGGCTTTTAAAGACATGACCAAAGAAGAAAAGCTGCGTGCTTGTCAATATCACTGTGTGCTTAGATATTTAAGTCGGCAACCTATGACTAATGCGACGCTCAGGAAGCGGTTTGGAATAGAGTCTAAAAATAGCGCAATGGTCAGCCGGGTTATCAAGCAGGCTGTCGAGCATGAAGTGATCAAGCCCTATGATGAGGCTGCAGGTAAAAAGGCCATGAGCTATGTGCCGATGTGGGCATAATTGTAGAGAAGCCATTTGTTTGACTGTTGTTTGATTCCGAAAGGGGGATTTGATAATGGAATTTTATAAGATACTGATAAATAATGGAAAATAATCTTTCATTTGTTTGATTGATACTTGATTGGCACAGATGGTTAAAGGGTAAATAGGATATATGGTGATGGTAAGTCAAACAAACGAACAAGCGCTAGAGGCAGCAATCGAGAAAGCTTTAACAGGTACTTGCCTGGAAGAACTCAAAGGCCAAGTAAAAGAGCCTGCGCCTGATTTTGGCAACACGCTGTATCGAGTGGGTCAGCCCTCTGACTTTACTATGCAGTATGCGCTGGATGAGCATTTCTTCTGGTCGTTTTTGGAAAAAACACAGGAAGAAGAGCTTGAAAAAATAAAGCGCAACAACCCCAATGACTGGCAGCGCAAAATATATGAACGTTTTGACCGCCTGATCAAGAAACACGGTATTTTGCATCTGCTCAAGAAAGGCTTGAGCGTTGATGACGCGCATTTCAATTTGATGTATCCCGCACCATTGGCCAGCAGCAGTGAAAAGGTTAAACAAAACTTTGCTGACAACATTTTTAGTTGCACCCGTCAGTTACGCTATTCACAAGCTAACCCGCTACAAGAAATCGATATAGTGCTGTTTATCAACGGTATTCCCTTGATTACCCTGGAACTGAAAAACGCTTGGACGAATCAGACAGCGCGTTACCACGGCCAGAAACAGTACCGTGAAGACCGGGATACCCAGCAGCCACTGCTAAATTTTGGGCGTTGCCTTGTGCATATGGCGGTTGATACCGATGAAGTCTACATGACGACCAAGCTGGCGGGAAAAAGCACGTTCTTCTTGCCGTTCAATAAAGGGCATAATCTCGGTCAAGGCAATCCGCCAAACAGTGCTGCCAATGGCGTGGGCGGCCACAAAACGGCCTATCTTTGGCAAGCGGTTTTTTCCAAGCAAAGCTTAGCCAATATCATCCAGCACTTTGTCCGGCTGGATGGCAGCAGTAAAAACCCGCTCAATAAGCGTACTTTATTTTTTCCGCGTTATCATCAAATGGACGTTGTGCGTAAGCTGGTGGCGCATGCGTCTGAACATGGCGTTGGTCAAACCTATTTGATTCAGCATTCAGCAGGTTCGGGTAAATCCAATTCGATTACCTGGGCGGCTTATCAACTGATTGAAACCTACCCAAGCACAGCGGATGTACCAGGAAGCCGAGGCTTGGATCAGCCCTTATTTGATTCCGTTATTGTCGTGACCGACAGGCGCTTGCTCGATAAGCAGTTGCGCAACAACATCAAAGAGTTTTCTGAAGTCAAAAATATTGTGGCGCCCGCGCATAAGTCTTCCGAGCTTAAATCGGCGCTTGAGAATGGTAAGAAGATCATCATCACTACTATTCAGAAGTTCCCTTTCATCATTGATGGCATTGCTGACCTGAGTGACAAACGCTTTGCGGTGATTATCGATGAAGCGCACAGTTCTCAGTCTGGCTCTGCTCACGACAATATGAACCGCGCTATGGGCAAGTCAGCAGTCGAAGAGGCGGAAGACGCTCAGGATAAAATTTTGCAGGCGATGAAATCTCGAAAGATGCGTGGTAATGCTTCTTATCTGGCTTTTACCGCCACGCCAAAAAATACCACGCTGGAAAAATTTGGTCAGCAGCAAGCTGATGGCAACTTCAAACCCTTTCATCTTTACTCCATGAAGCAAGCGATTGAGGAAGGCTTTATTCTTGATGTGCTGGCGAATTACACTACGTACAAGAGCTATTACGAAATTCAAAAATCCATCGAAGATAACCCTGAGTTTGATACCAAGAAAGCTCAGAAAAAGCTCAGGGGCTATGTCGAGCGCAGTCAGCAGACGATTAACACCAAAGCGGAAATTATGCTGGAGCATTTTATTCCACAGGTAGTTAATTCTAAAAAGCTTAGAGGCAAAGCAAAGGGTATGGTGGTGACTCAGAATATCGAGACCGCCATTCGCTATTACAAGGCCATTACCAAGATACTGGATCAGCAAGGCAATCCATTTAAAGCCGTGGTTGCCTTTTCAGGTACTAAAGAAGTTGATGGTATTGAATATACAGAAGCCGGTGTGAACGGCTTTGCGGAAGCTGATACCAAGGACAAGTTTGATACCGATGAATACAGGCTTCTAGTTGTAGCCAATAAGTATCTGACGGGCTTTGATCAGCCCAAGTTATGTGCGATGTATGTGGATAAAAAGCTGGCCGGTGTATTGTGCGTGCAAACCTTGTCACGGCTTAACCGTTCTGCGCCCAAGTGGGGCAAGAAAACGGAAGACCTGTTTATTCTCGACTTCTTTAATACAGTTGAGGATATAAAAACCGCTTTCGACCCGTTTTACACAGCGACATCGCTATCAGAAGCCACCGACATTAATGTTCTGCACGAATTAAAAGATGAACTGGATGATGTCGGTGTTTATGAATGGCACGAGGTCGAAGAGTTTGTGAAACGTTATTTCAATAACGAAGATGCGCAAACCCTTAGCCCGATTATTGATATAGCTGCTGCGAGATTCAATCTTGAATTAGAACTGGAAAACGAAGACAAGGTTGATTTCAAAATCAAGGCCAAGCAGTTCGTCAAAATATACGGTCAGATGGCCTCTATCATGCCT
>SPJM01000013.1 GCA_006844585.1 Methylococcaceae bacterium
CAATTTCCTGGCGGCGGCTAATTCAGATAGTAGCGGTGACGGGGGGTATGATGGTGAGAACTATATTCGAATGTTTTTTGATTTTATCGGAGATATTGGTAACCAAATCATGATTATCGTATCGTTTTTTGCTTCAGTCGGTTTTTTTAAAGCTTTACATTATTTTCTTAATCATATTTATTGATCAATTCAATATTCATCGAAACGTAGCAAGTCGATACCAGGATTCTATGTTAATATGTGCGCCTATTTACATGGCAATCCGTTTATATGTTTGAGCATTCATTTTCCCCTAATTTTTTAGCGCATGGCTCCGCCGGAAAAGATCATGGCGGTGTCGCAAGCTATCTTGAGCAGCTGTTAACTTTTTTAGAATCCTTGTCCGGCAGATCGGGTGCGGAAAATTTTGATGCATTGATGCCTGGGCTGTCAGCGATGGAAAATCTGCATCCGTTGGTTGTTCATTTTCCCATCGCATTGATTTTTGTCTTTTTTTTAATCGAAATCATCGGTATTCTTGTTAAACATGAGAATCTGCGAAAGTTGGCGAGCTTATGTCTTTATCTTGGCGCGATTAGCGCTGCAGTTACCGTGGCGTTCGGCATATCGGCCGCTGAATCCGTAGCGCATAATGATCATGTCCATAAAATCATGGAAAGGCATGAATATTTAGGCATATCGGTTTGTGTTTTGTCTTTCATTTTGTCGTTATGGCGGTTAGCTTTGGGGGGCGTGGTCAAAGGTTTCGCCAATATTCCTTTTTTGTTTTTTTCCATCATTCTGGTTGCTTTGTTAACCTTGACCGCCGACTTAGGCGGGTTTATGGTTTATCAGTATGGCGTTGCGGTCAAACGAGCTGAAGCGCCTTCAGTGTTGGATTTTTTTAAGGAGCATGACGATCATTCGCATTCCCACTCTCACTCCGATTCTCATCAGCATTGATTCGATAATTTATGACTCAAAACCCTTACACTATGGTATCCTACACGGCTTGATTTTTTTTGAGAAGGACTATGCGGACACGCGTTAAAATTTGCGGGTTTACTCAAGTACAAGATGCGCAAAAGGCCGCTTTGTTGGGAGTGGACGCCATTGGTTTGGTTTTTTATCCGCCCAGCCCGCGTTACGTGTCGATAGAACAAGCTGCAGAAATATCTCGGGCCTTGCCTGCTTTTGTTAATGTCGTCGCATTATTCGTTGATGCTGAAGAAAGTTATATTAGAGAAGTGCTGGCTAAAGCCCCAATTGACTGCATACAATTTCATGGCGATGAAGTTGCTGAAAATTGCAGAATTTATCAAAAGCCATATATGAAAGCCGTGCGTATGCAGGCGGATACCTCGATTGCCGAACTTGAACAAGAATATTCCGATGCTTCCGCCTTATTATTGGATGCTTATCACCCTGACCTAAAGGGAGGAAGCGGTTGCCAATTTGACTGGGAGCTAATTCCGCAACAATGCCAATTGCCGATTGTATTAGCCGGAGGCTTGTCGGCGGACAATGTTGAACTTGCCATTAGTAGCGTAAAACCCTATGCGGTTGATGTCAGCAGTGGGGTTGAAGCCGCCAAGGGGATTAAAGATACCCGAAAGATGGCTGAATTTATTCATAAAACCAATTCATTAGTATAAAGAATAACAATGACAGATAAATATGATATGCCCGATGAAAATGGGCATTTTGGCCCTTACGGCGGTATTTTTGTCGCTGAAACATTAATGCCCGCCATTACAGAGCTTAATGATGCATATCAAAAATATCTCAAGGATCCTGAATTTATCGCCGAACTGGATGCGGATCTACAACATTATGTAGGCAGACCTTCCCCTTTATATCATGCCCAGCGCTGGTCTAAAGAATTGGGCGGCGCACAGATTTATTTAAAACGGGAAGATTTGAATCATACCGGCGCGCATAAGGTGAATAATACGATTGGCCAAGCTTTATTGGCCAAGCGCATGGGTAAGCCGCGGATTATCGCTGAAACCGGCGCCGGGCAACACGGCGTTGCGACCGCTACCGTTGCCGCTCGCTTAGGTTTAGAGTGTGTCGTCTATATGGGGGCGGTTGACGTTGCCAGGCAAGCCTTGAATGTTTATCGCATGAAATTGTTGGGCGCAACTGTGGTGCCTGTTGAATCAGGTTCGAAAACCTTGAAAGATGCTTTAAATGAAGCCTTGCGAGACTGGGTGACGAATATTGATGACACCTTTTATATTATCGGCACCGTTGCAGGGCCAAGACCTTACCCGGCCATGGTTAGGGATTTTCAAGCCATTATAGGACGCGAAGCCAAACAGCAATGTTTGGATATGACCGGTAAATTGCCGGATGCCCTGGTTGCTTGCGTGGGCGGGGGGTCAAACGCTATAGGTCTGTTTCATCCGTTCATAGATGACGCCGAGGTTAAAATGTACGGCGTGGAAGCGGCCGGCGACGGAGTGGAGACCGGTCGTCATTCAGCGCCTTTATGCGCTGGTAGACCGGGCGTTTTACACGGTAACCGAACTTATTTAATGGCCGATGATGATGGTGAAATCATTGAAACCCATTCCATCTCCGCGGGTTTGGATTATCCCGGCGTCGGACCGGAACATGCTTGGCTCAAAGATATAGGCCGAGCGGAATACGTCAACATCACTGATGAAGAAGCTTTGCAAGGTTTTCATGCGCTAACCAGAATGGAAGGCATTATCCCGGCTTTGGAATCAAGCCACGCCATGGCTTATGCGATGAAATTAGCGCCCACTATGGATAAAGATCAAATTATTATTGTCAATTTATCCGGGCGCGGGGATAAAGATATGCACACTATGGCTCAACGAGAGGGGATACAAATATGAGTCGCTTAGCAGATTGTTTTCAAGCACTGCAGGAATCCGGGCGCAAGGCATTAATTCCTTTCATTACCGCAGGCGATCCATTTCCTGAATTTACGGTGCCGATGTTACATGAGATGGTTAAAGCAGGCGCTGATGTTATTGAACTGGGGGTTCCTTTTTCCGATCCTATGGCCGACGGACCGGTGATTCAAAGAGCCAGCGAACGCGCTTTGGAGCATCAAGTAGGTTTGCGTAAAGTGTTGTCTATGGTGGCTGAATTTCGTAAAACGGATCAAAAAACACCCTTGGTGCTAATGGGGTATTTAAATCCGATCGAAATTATGGGTTATCAAGAATTTGCCAATGCCATTCAACGGGTCGATGTTGATGGCGTGTTAACGGTTGATTTGCCGCCGGAAGAAGCGCATGACTGTGTAGCTCTTTTAAAAGAACGAGACATAGATCAGATTTTCTTATTAGCGCCGAATAGCGATGCGGAACGGGTTAAGAAAATGGATGCGGCCGGCAGCGGTTATCTTTATTATGTTTCGTTAAAAGGGGTGACCGGCGCAGGCCATTTGGATACCGACGATGTTGAAGAAAAATTGGCCATGATTAAGCAAAACACCTGTTTGCCGGTCGGGGTCGGATTCGGCGTTAAGAATGCCGAAACCGCGAAAACTCTGTCTAAAATAGCAGACGGCGTTGTGGTAGGGAGCGCTTTGATCAGTAAAATTGAAGCAAATCTAAATGATCCTCAACAAGCGAAACAAGAAATAATTGAATTACTATCGTCTATGCGTCAAGCGATGGATGAATCAAATTAAGGAATTGTAGACAATGAGTTGGTTTGAAAAATTAGTACCGGAAAAAATCAGAACGGAGTCTTCTAATAAACGCGCTTCTGTGCCGGAAGGGTTATGGAATAAATGTCCAAGCTGTGATGCGATTCTGTATAACGCTGAGTTGGAAAAAAACTTCAATGTTTGCCCGAAATGTGATCATCACATGCGTATTTCAGCGAGAAAACGCTTGGAAATGTTCTTAGACCCGGAAGATATTGTTGAAATAGGCGAAGGCTTGAAGCCGAATGATCCGTTAAAGTTTAAAGACAGCAAAAAATATAAAGATAGAATTACTCTGGCTCAGAAGCAAAGCCAGGAAAATGACGCCCTGGTGGTTATGAAAGGTGCGTTAAAAGGCAAAGGCATTGTTGCTGCCGCTTTTGATTTTGGCTTTATGGGCGGCTCCATGGGCTCTGTGGTCGGCGAACGTTTTGTCCGAGGCGTTAATGAAAGTTTGAAGGCCGGGGTTCCGTTTATTGTGTTTACCGCCAGCGGCGGCGCGCGCATGCAGGAATCGCTGTTTTCGTTGTTTCAAATGACCAAGACCAGTGCGGCGCTAACGCGTTTGTCGGAAGCCGGCATTCCATATATTTCGTTTATGACAGACCCGACTATGGGCGGCGTTTCCGCTAGTTTGGCAATGCTGGGCGATATTAATGTGGCCGAACCTAAAGCATTGATCGGCTTTGCCGGTCCTCGAGTTATTGAACAAACGGTTCGTGAAAAATTACCGGAAGGCTTCCAACGCAGCGAATTTTTACAGGAACATGGCGCTATCGATATGATTATCGACCGTCGTGAAATGCGGGATAAGATAGCCGCAGTTCTATCGATTTTATACACCCAATCGGCTGCTGTTGTAGATCAAGCTGAAATAGAGGAGGAAAGCATTGGCGATGAAGAAACGATAGCCAATGACGTCGATTCCATAGATGCTGAAGTACAAGCAGCGGACGAATAAAGCTGATTTAGACGGTATGCCGCGATTCAAAAATTTGCAAGGCTGGCTTAATTGGCAGGAAAGCTTACACCCCAAAGTGATTGATTTAGGGCTGGATCGCTCGCAGAATATATATAATCAGCTGAATCCCGGTAATATTAAGCCTGTTACCGTAACTGTAGCGGGCACTAACGGCAAGGGTTCATGCGTTGCCTTTCTTGAGGCCATTTATACTGCTCAAGGCTATAAAGTCGGTGCTTATACATCGCCGCATATTCTTAATTATAATGAACGGATAAAAATCAACGGTCAACCTGTAGATGATGATGCAATCTGTCGGTCGTTTGAAAGAATTGATAATATCCGCAAACAAACTACGCTTAGTTATTTCGAATTCGGCACCTTAGCGGCTTTGGACATTTTCATACGCTCAAAGGTCGATATTCAATTATTGGAAGTCGGCTTGGGCGGACGCCTTGATGCGGTTAACATCGTCGATGCCGATGTTGCGCTGATCACTACAATCTGCATTGATCATGTCGATTGGCTGGGCGAAACGCGAGAAGCGATCGGTCGGGAAAAGGCGGGGATTTTTAGAAGCGGAATTCCAGCCGTCATTGGCGATACTGATCCACCGGCATCGTTATTCGAAGTTGCCAGACAAAAAAATACGCCTTTGCTG
>SPJM01000130.1 GCA_006844585.1 Methylococcaceae bacterium
TTAAGATTCCCGCATCATTCAGTAGGTTGTGGGTGAGCATGCGACCCCACAACCTACATCGGATACGTTCCTTAGTATCCGCGAACTATAAACCAACGCCTGTTTTCCGTTTTATCTCTCTGTTCTTATTTCTGTTGGCGGTGAGCAGGCGTTGTTTTATACTTCGCACAAAAACGGTTGCGGATTTTTTCGCAAAGTCTATATTCATCAACTTGACATATTCGGGGGATAAAATTTCTCCATTACCGATCAGAGTATATTCATATGATAGATGTCGAGAAAATTCTCAAAGAAACTTATCCGGATTTAAAATCAGGCAAAAAAAATAAATTAGCCCTAAAGGTTTTAAAAAAGCTACTGCATCAAGATGATTTTAACCAGGTCATCAACAAAAATCGACATCTAAAGGGATTTGCCTTTTTAGATAAACTTTTGCAATACTTCCAGTTTACTTATCAAATCAGCCAGGAGAGTTATCATAATATTCCTTCGGAGGGGCGTTTATTGATTGTCGCTAATCATCCTATCGGGACTTTGGATGGTTTAGCCTTGGTTAAGTTGATTCGTTCGGTCAGGCCGGATGTTCGGATTGTGGCGAATGAGGTTTTATCCTATATGGAGCCGTTGAAATCGGTGTTTTTGCCGGTTAATGTGCTTTCCGATACACGCTATTCGAAAGCGGCCTATCAAGCTATGTTGTCGGCCTTAGAGAATGAAGAAGCGGTAATTATGTTCCCGGCCGGCGAAGTGTCGCGCTTATCGCCTAAAGGCGTGATTGACGGTCATTGGAAACCGGGTTTTATCAAATTGGCTAAAAAAGCGCGCTGCCCTGTGTTGCCTGTATATATTAAAGCCTACAATTCCGCCGCGTTTTATGCTGCCTCAATGCTCTATAAACCCTTGTCCACCTTGTTGTTGGTTGAAGAAATGTTCAATAAAAATAACAAGGCTTTGAAATTTACGGTCGGCTTGCCGGTGCCTGTTCAAGAGTTGATGGAAACGGAAGATAGCAACAAAGAGCTCAGCCGTAAATTTCGCAAACATGTGATTAATCTGGCTAAGAAAAAAAAGAAGGCGCTTTTTGAAACCTATAACACTGTAGCTCACCCGGTTGATGCGAAGGCAGTCAAAAAAGCCTTGAAAGTTTCCCGCTTGTTGGGCGAAACCAAAGACGGCAAACAGATTTTTTTGCATCAATACGCCGACGATTGTCCGGTGATTAAGGAAATAGCGCGTTTAAGAGAGCTGACCTTCAGAACAGTGGAAGAAGGTACGGGGTTGTCGGAAGATTTAGACGCTTATGATGTTTATTATCAGCATTTGGTGTTATGGGACGATAATGATTTGGAAATCGTCGGCGCTTACCGGGTCGGTGTTGGCGAGCAGATAATGCGCATTCATGGCGTGGATGGTTTTTATACCCATACTTTATTCGACCTGAACCCGGAATTTCAAAAGTTATTGCCTGAGAGTATCGAGTTGGGGCGTAGTTTTGTGCAGCCGCGCTATTGGGGGCAACGCAGTCTGGATTATCTTTGGTACGGCATCGGCGCTTATTTGCGGGAAAATCCGCAGATCAAATATTTATTCGGACCGGTCAGTATGAGTAGCGCCTATCCTCAACAGGCGAAAGAGGTGATTATCGGTTTTTACAAGCAACAATTCGGCTCTGAGCAGAGGTTAGCGACCGCCAAGCAGCCGTTTGAGATTTCAGTGGAAAATCAGCGTTTCGTGGAAGCGGAATTAAATGATGACTATAAAGCCAGTTATAAAATTCTGAATTCCGAATTAAAAAAACTGGGTGTGAAAGTGCCGACTTTATACAAACAATATGTCGAGCTGTGTAACGATAACGGCTGCCGCTTTATTGATTTTAATGTCGACCCGAATTTCAATAATTGCGTGGATAGTTTGATTATGGTGGAGTTGGATAAAATTACCCGCAAGAAAAGACAGCGTTATATAGAACAGCCGGCGGCGGCTTAATTCTGCTGTTTTAAGTCGAGCGATGTTGTTGCAATAAGGTTTGAAATTCGCTCAATGACAGCGGCTCGGATAAAAAGAAACCCTGGCCGATATCGCAGCCCAATTGTTTTAAAAAGTCCAATTGTTGTTGATTCTCAATGCCTTCGGCGACTACTTTTATATTCATGCCGTGCGCCATGGCGATAATGGCTTTGACGATATTGATCAAGTCTTCGTTTTCCATTTGAATAATAAACGAACGATCTATTTTGACTGATTTGACCGGAAATTGGTGTAAGTAACTGAGCGATGAATAGCCGGTGCCGAAATCATCTATTGAGAGGTTGATATGGAGGTCGGAGAGTAAATTTAATTTAGTCAGGTTTTGCGCGGCATTTTGCATCATCACCGTTTCCGTCAATTCAAACGTGACATATTGGTTTAAGGATTTATCAACAAACGAAGATTTGACTTTATCAATGATATTGGCCTGATGAAATTGCAAAGAGCTGACATTGACGGCAATTTTAAAATCTTCGTTGAGTAAATCAGCGCTCAGCCATTGTTCCAGAATTTTACTGATTTGTTCGAATAACCATTGGCCGATAACCAGTATCTGTCCGGTTTGTTCGGCCAACGGGATAAACTTTTCCGGCATCAATAGACCTTTTTCCGGTCTCTTCCAGCGTAGCAAAGCTTCACAGCCGATCAGGCGGTCATTGGCCAATTGATATAAAGGTTGGTAAACCAAATACAATTCATTGTTGCTTAAAGCATTGCGCAAATCGGATTCTAAGGAGAGCCGGTATAGCGACTTATCGCTCATTGAGCGTTGATAAAATTGGAAATTGTTTTTACCGCATTCCTTGGCGTGATACATCGCGACATCGGCGTTTTTTAGCAGTTGTTGAACGTTATCGCCATCATTGGGAAACAGCGCAATGCCAATGCTGAAACTGACGAATACTTCGTGATTATTCAGTGTGAAAGGAATGTTTAAGGCTTGTAGAAGCCGATGACTGACAGTGGCGGCGACTTTGTTATCCTGAATGTCGGATAAAAATACGGTGAATTCATCGCCGCCTAAGCGCGCCAGATCAAATCGACTCATATCCAAAGGTGATAATTTATTGACCTTGTCAGAGTAAGCTGAGGGTGATTTGCGGCTGTTGTCGGGCGCGAATTGTTGATCGTTTTCCGCAGTTCTAACGCAGTTTTTCAATCGTTCGGAAATTTTACATAATAATAAATCGCCCACATCATGACCCAATGTGTCATTGATATGCTTGAAATCATCTAAATCGATAAATAACAATGCGGACGTGGAGTGGTTTTTTTTATTTTCGGCCAGGGCGGTATTCAACACGGTTATGAAGGATTCCCGGTTTTTCAGGCCGGTTAATGAATCAAAATAAGCAAGAGAGCGGATTTTATTTTCTGACTGAATGCGTTCGGTAATATCTTGTAAGGTGCCGATGTAATCACAGTGATTATTCAGTTCGTTTTTAATGAAATGGCCGACATGCAAAACCACTTTTTCCAAGCCTTGGTCGGTGATGATGCGGTGCTCTATTTCAAAAGGGAGTTGTCGTTGGATAAGGTTTTGAATCGAGTTTTCCAGCTGATATAAATCATCCGGAAACACGCGTTTGGTAAAATCGGCTAAGTTGAAATTTTGTGACCCGTAATCGTTGATTTCAAACAGTTCTTTGAAGGTTTCCGACCATTGGAAATTTTTCTCTTGATGGTTATATTCCCAATTGACCAGCTTGGCTAAACGTTGGGCTTTGGCTAAACGGGCTTCGCTGGATAATAGCGATAGTTGAATTTCATGCGCTCTGAGCATGTATTGAATGCGATATTGCAGAATAGGCCAGTTTAGCGGTTTGATGATGAAATCGGTGGCGCCTGCTTGAAAAGCTCTGTCTATCGATTCGTAGTCATTTTTTCCGGCGATAAATAAAATCGGTTTGGCGCCGTAGCTGGGTTGGTTACGAAGGATATTGCAAACATCCAGGCCGGTCATGTCCGGTAATTCGTAGTCCAATAATAATAGATCGGGGGATTTTTCCAAAGCATCGGCAATGCCTTGTTCGCCGGTTGCAGCTGTTAATAGTTGATAGCCATGTGTTTGCAGTTTTTTTTGCGCAATCAGCAATAAAGTCGGGTCGTCATCAATGATGAGTATTCGGTAATTTTTTTTCATGCCGCTTAATTTTTCTGATCCCTGATGATTTCATTATAGGCTTGTTTAAGACGCTTATATTCTTTTTCCAGCAATCTTATTTGTAA
>SPJM01000131.1 GCA_006844585.1 Methylococcaceae bacterium
GCTCCCGGAAAATACTTATGTGCTGTAGAGTGTGATGGAGCCAGTTATCATAGTTCCGCTACGGCAAGAGATAGGGATTTTTTGAGAGAGCAGGTTTTAAGAGGGTTGGGCTGGGAAGTTTTGCGTATTTGGTCTACCGATTGGTGGATTGATGCTGAATCAGCGTTAGCGCGTGTCGACAATCAATTAAAAAAATTGTTGGAAAAGGATAGAGCTACGAATGAGGCTTAGGACTGAGGATTTTATAAACCCCGAAACTAATTTGTATTAAAGCATTAAGAATCGCTAAAGCTTTGCTTATCTTTTTGCTCAGTTTCTGCATAGTGAAAATATTTACGAAGCACATGGATATGCACGTGTCGCTTGAAGTAGGACGCTGGTTGCGACCATAACTTATTTCCAGACCTCGGCACACCGCTTCGCTGCTCCCTGCATTGCTCTACCTCCTGCATAAACTACAGGGATGAAGTGAATGCAGATATTGCAGGAGCAAATATCTGTCCATGCAGCAACTGGGTTTAAAATCAAGCTGTTTTTCCAAATGACGGATCCCATTTTTTCTCAGTTTTGGTCATGGAATTCTGCCCGTAGGGTAGTAGGGTGCGCACTGCGTGCCTAATTGGCGTGTTGCGGCTTAAACATTCGCTACGCGGGGCGAGACGAGCTTAAACAGTTCACTCACTTGCGCGTGGACACACAAATCGGAAACCACATTTTCGCTATCCGCTGTTTACTAAACTGCAGCTTGGTAAACAGCCAAATCGATTAAAGTTGTTTTTTTAATTAATTAGACAATAATTAATAGCATGAGATATTGTAAGGCTTTCTGTCCAGTTTCCGTTTCAAGATGAAAGCGATCAAAAAGATTTTGTTATTGCTTTATTGTTTTTCGGCGAGCGCCGAGGAGATCGTCGTGGTCGCTCGTCAGGGCGGCGTATTGACTGAAATAAGCCGGAAGCAGTTGTCTAATCTTTATTTAGGGAAGGCGAAAAGTGAATTAGTCGTTTACGACCAGAAAGATCGCTTATTAAGAGAGCGCTTTTATCATGAAGTTTTGGGCTTGAGTTTGCCCAGGGTGAGAGCTTATTGGTCGAAGCGGGTTTTTACCGGGCGGGGGCGTCCGCCCACTATGTTGCAGGCCGATGAGGCGGCAAAAACAATTCAAAATCAGTCGGTTGCGATTGCTTATTTTTTTGCTGACCAACAGCCTGAGGAAACGGTTGTGTTGTTTTCTACGCATAAGCAGGAGCGTCCATAATGCGTAACAATATGATTAAATTATTGTTTTGGGGTTTATTGAGCTGTTGGCATATTCCAGCGGCGGCCTTTGATTATTTTATTAGCGGTTTTGGGACGGCCAGCGTTAGTTGCGCCACAAATGATAACGCCGACTATGTGATTAATGATCAACCGGAGGGACCGGGGCGCAGTCGGACTTGCGATGCGGGCACTGATTCCTTATTCGGTTTGCAATTGGATTTGGCGTTTACCGAGGATTTGGAATTCGGCGTTCAGGTGATTGCCGACCGCGATGAAGACAGGGCTCATTTGCCGGATGTGAATGTGGCGCAATTGCGTTGGCGGGCGATGGATGATTTGACTATTCGGTTGGGGCGAATGCCGACGCCTAGTTTCTTATTTTCGGAAAGCCGCCAGGTTCGTTTCAGCATGCCGTGGGTGAGGCCGCCGTTGGAGGTTTACGGCTTGTTGCCGACTTTTTCGCATGACGGCGTTGAATTTATTTTTCAGGATAATTATGCGGGCTGGTTGGCGGAATGGCATAGCGGGGTGACTTATCTGGAATTCGATACTCCGTTAACGAACAGTAAAGACACCGAATTGATTGAGTCATATGGCGGTTTCCTGAATCTCACCCTGGAAAATGATAATACTTTGATAAAGCTGAGTTATAGCTACAGTGAAACCAGCTTTACCACTGCGCAAATGGAAAGCTTATTCGCGGTGCTCGCTTCACCCTTGTTTGCGGAGGGGAAACAGTTAGTCGATGATTTGCGATTAGATCAATCGCCGACTCATCTAGCCGCATTCGGTTTTCGTCATTATCATGAAGATTGGTTAGTGATGGGCGAGTTTAGTTTTAGAACTATTGATAGTTTTTTTCGTGATCAATTCGGCGCTTATTTAACGGTTGCTCATCAATTCGGTTCATGGATGCCTTATTTAACTCTCGCTCGCCGCTGGACTTCCGGGCCGGATTCTGACGCCCGAGCCGGTTTTTTACAGGCGGAAGTGGGCAGATTGCTGACCTCTTCCCGTTATGATGCCAGCCGGGCGGCAATAGGGCTGGCGCAGGACTTTAATGAATACATCCGAATTAAAGTGCAAACTGAATGGATACAGCCGGATCATAACAGTTGGGGGCTTTATACCAATCATGGTTCGGATTATGATTATAGGTATCCGAAAAGTAATTGGTTGTTTACCTTGAGTGTGGATTTTGTGTTCTGATGCGGTTTAAATGGCTAGGCTCATTTAAGTTTCAATTTTTTATGACCGTTTTTACGGTGATGTCGTTATTGTTTGGCGGGGTGATTTTTAATACCGACCGCTTATTGAAAACTTTGACGCTGTCCAATACTGAAGCGGCCATTGCGCAAACTTCGGAAATGTTGAATCTGCTGATTGTGGAAAATACCGAATCCGGGGAGTTGGATGAGTTGGAGATATATTTAACCGAGCTAATGAGTTCAGAGTCTAAGGCTGTCGTGTATTTGGCTTTGTTGGATGAGAACGGTCATAAAATAATCGCCACTCCCTCCTTGCCGAATCCGTTGCCGCCGATTATTCCTTTTCAGCAACAATTGCGAATGCAGGAAAATATCATTCATATCGAACAGCCGGTGTTGTTCGCGGACAATAAAATAGCCCGGTTGCGTTTTGGTTATTCTACGCTGATGAATAACCAGGCGCGGGAAAAAATTTTCACCCATAATTTTTTATTTTTCTTGGTCGGCGTTTTATCGGCAATGGCGGCATTGTTGATTTTAGGCATGAAGGCGGCGATTCAATTTAGACAATTGATTTTTGCCAGTCAGAGCATGGCCGGTGGTGATTATGCAGTCAGAGCCAAGGATCAGGGTAATAATGAACTGAGCGAGTTAGCTAAAAACTTTAATGAGATGGCTTTAGCTGTCGCCGCCCAAACCAATGCCTTGCGAGATAGTGAAGGGAAGCTAAGCGCGATGTTCGCCGGTGTGCAAGACGGCATTATCATTGTCGATATCGAAACCAAAAGGCTGCTGGATGTCAATTCGGCAATCTGCGAAATGCTGGACTATTCTAAAGATGAAATGTTGGCGATGATTTTGGAAGATATTGTGCCTCCGCAGCATTTGGTCGGTGTTCTACGGAAGTTTGAACTAGCTGTTCGGGGCGATATTAAGCTGATCAAAGAAGCGCCGATTTTGGGGCGGCAAGGCGATTATTTACCAGTGGATATCGCCATTTCCTTGTTTAACAATCAAGGCCGACGATTATTGGCGGGTTTTTTTCGGGATGTCACTGAGCGTAAACAAGCTGAACAGGAATTGCATGAGCATCGCTTGAATTTGGAAAAAATGGTTGCTGATCGCACCGCCAGTTTGGAAAGGTCTGAAGCGATTGCGCATGTCGGCGGTTGGCATTTGAATCTGCAAAATGACTTCTTAAGCTGGTCTGATGAGACCTACCGTATTTTTGAAACGCCCATCGGAGCGTCCATTTCCGTTCCTTTGTTTTTCAGCTATATCCATCCGGATGATGTGGATAAGGTTTCTCAGGCGTGGGAGGCGGCTTTAAACGGAGCAGAATACAATATCGAGCACCGGATCATAGTCGGCAATAGCGTTAAATGGGTGCGGGAGCGGGCTGAATTTGAGTTCAACCGTCAAGGGCAGGCGACCGTGGCGCACGGCGCGGTTTTGGATATTACCGAGTTAAAAGCCGGTCAGCGTGAATTGGAAGTGATCATCGATAACTTGCCGACAGTGTTTTTTACCAAAGATCGGCAAGGTCGTCATTTAATGGTCAATCGGCGTTATGAAGAAGCTGTTGGGGTGACTAAACAAGCCGCTTTGGGGCGCACCGATTTCGAAATTTTTTCAGCTGAGGGCGCTGAGTCGATTGTAGACGTTGACCGGGAAGTATTGAACAGTGGTAAAGCGTTGACATTTGAAGAACAAGTGCCGCACCCTGACGGCACGGCGCATCATTATTTAACCACCAAAGTGCCGTTATTGGATGCTAAAGGCGACGCTTATGCATTGATCGGCTTGGCGACGGATATTAATGAGCAAAAAAAATTACAAGCGCAGTTGATGGCCGCGAAAAATGAAGCTGAGCGCTTGATGAAAGTGAAAAGCGAATTTTTGGCGAATATGAGTCACGAAATTCGCACCCCGTTGAATGCGATTTTGGGATTGGCGAAAATTGGCGAAAGAGACAGTCAAGAAGAGGCGATT
>SPJM01000132.1 GCA_006844585.1 Methylococcaceae bacterium
TCATATCATGCGCATCAACTACCCTCCAAGCTTTACCCAATTGCGCAATAATTTCCGACTTCTTTGCTTTAGCGCTATGCAGCTCAAGACAATGTTCACCCAGCCCCACCTGCTGCAAACGCCGATAAACTACTTCAAGCGCTGCTGTTTTTTCCGAGACAAACAAAACCGATTTTCCAATAGCTAATATCTGAGAAATCATGTTGGTAATCGTCTGACTTTTCCCGGTTCCCGGCGGACCGATTAAAACAAAATCCTTACCGTCTTCGGCTGCATAAATCGCTGCAGTTTGTGAGCTATCCGCCAACATCGGAACAAACGTATCTTTAGGGTGTTTGGTTTGATCCAGTCTTTCCGGTTCAGGAAAATCAATACCTGAGCCCAAATACATATCTCGCGGGCTTTCAATTAAATGCTTAACTACCTGGCTTTCTTTCAGTGAATCTACTCGTTCACAAAGATCGCGCCACATCAAATACTTTACAAATGAAAAGGTAGAAACAACGACGCCTTCTTCGACTTCCCAGCCTTCAATCTCTTTAATCTTATAGCGAACAATATTCCAGATGCCTTGGACATCAAGACCGTGTTCATCAGTAGGCAAGTCATCTTCTAATTCAGGAATTTCCAGACCGAAATCCTGTTTAAGCATTTCTAATAATGTGGGGTTAAAACGCGGCTCATCTTCATGAGCCTGCATTTTGAATCCTGAATTGACGCTTTTTCGGGTAATTTCAATTGGAATTAAAATCAACGGCGCTCGATAATGCCGGCTGGAATCTTTAGCATTCGTCCAAGACAAGAACCCCAAGGCGATATACAGGATATTTGCCCCACCTTCCTGAATAGAGGTCCTGGCTGACCGGTATAACTCTAGTAAATTTGAGGTTAATTTTTTACTGTCCTGAGTCGCTATCAACTCTTTTCTTAATAAATGTTGCTTTAACTGCTCAGTCATCAAATCTTCCTGACTTTGCTGTAAATGCAATTGCTCAGAACGAGGATCGCTCTTTTGTTTTAAGCTATCAACAGAAATTATCTTAAATTTCTCATTTTCAGCCAACATATCTTCCAGAGCTGCCGGGTCTGTACAATTAATCTCGATAGATCTAGCGCGCACAGTAAAATTTAATAAACGATTGCGCATGGTTAAGTCTAATAACTGCCGTTTCCAGTTTTCAACACGCGCTTCCGGGGTATCTACAATTATTTCAGATTTTGTAGTTTCGTTATAAGATTGTTCCGGCACATCCGTTATTATCTCAACAGGAAGATCAATTTCATCAATCCGCACTTCAGCTTGAGAAGCCTCAACTAAATCGGTATCTGATAATGGTTTGATACGTGCGGCTCTGGCGCGCTTAATATCAATGGCCAACACAAAGTCATCATCGTTTTCTAACTTATTTTCCGCCTCCCGTTTGGCTAAACTGAATTTAGCAGGCGGTTTACTGGTACACAACGTAGTTTCAAATACGATTAGTTCATTTAACTTACACCGTTTTCTTAACGCTTGCGCATCATAAATGATCGCAGAAGATAAGTCGTCATCACTCAGCCAGCACCCGGAAAAGGCATGCCCTTGAGTGAAAATCACGAGTCCGTTTAAACCTGCCTGTTCAAGACAAGAGGCAAACAATAATGCCGTATCTAAACAAGTAGCAAGTCGGGTTTCAGAAATTTTTGAGGGTAATCTTATGCGTTGTCCTTCATCCTCAAAACTAGCGGGCGGATTGGCATAACTTAAATCTAATTTACACACAGCACTCCACAACGCACTGATCATTATCGCAACTCGACGAGGACTTTTTGATTGATAGCCTTCAATTGAGGCGAGCTGGCCTCCGGATTGCAATATCTTTGAAGCATCACGTAATATAGTTTGTACCGCTGTATCATTAGGTTGTACAAACGCCGCTAAGATTTCAGGTAATATTCGCGTACCGACCCATTCATCTTTGGCCAATAATTCAACAGACTCTGTTTTTGCATCTAATATTTCAGACCCTGCTCTTAACGTGAAAAGCATTTCCGCTTTTAAGGACTCATGAATACTACGCAAGAATTCAGAATTCAGCTCGACGCGAATATCATCAAAAAAAATATCTGAACCAGCTTCCAATTCGTCGATATGCCAGGTTCTCTCAATCAAGAACTGTGGCGAACTTGTTAAGACAAGCTCAAGTTCACAAAATCTTTTTTCACTCTGGTTTCTAATTTCAATTTCAGTAATGATAGCAACTGAATTTTGTTGAAAAGCCAGATTTATTTTAGGAATAACCGAGCTGAGAATCGTAATACTATCTTCTTGCATTTTTAATGTCCTTATCAGTATTTTTTGTTTTTTAAATAATTCAGCGACAAGAGCCTATTCATACAAACTTCCGGAAATTGTTGCTTTACACAATCACGGTTGCGGTGAAGACGATTAAATAACCCATCGTTTAAGACTCTGCAATAAAAAGCCTCGTTAACAGTCTTCGTTCCTATAAATTACAAATGTCCATATCCCGGTCTTCTTCACGCCCTTTGGAAATAAAACGGGGTAACTGCGCCATCATTGCTTCTATCAGTTGTCCGCATTGCTTCATTTTCGTCATTGTTGAACTTTGACTGATTTCCCGGCCAAAGCCCATTGCGCGTTGCATTGCCTCTTTTCGCTTGCCTGCTTTGCAAAGTTGTTTTATTTCCGTTTGCATTTGTGCGGCTTGACGTTGCAAGACCGCCATTTCTTCCTGACTGATATTTCGCATGCATTTTTGCATTTGTTCGGCTTGTCGCATGATTTCTGCCATATCGCCCTGCTTCATGTTCCGATAATCACCCGCGACTGTCGAAAAGGAACTAAGACAGATAATGATTGTAAATATTTTTTTCATTTCACTCTCTATTTAACTATTAATCAATTAATTTATGTGGGAATCAAATTCAGGCGTTTATTATTCCGTTGTTTTTTACAATAAACGCCTGAGATTTCATAACCATCATTCAGATAATATAAATCAATACCTTAGACTTAAGCAATCAGTATCGAACGAGTAGTTTCATCACAAAGTCTTCATATATTCAACAATAGCCCATTTCTGCTGATCGCTTAAATCGGTTCCATAGTCGTGTCCCAAATTTGAATTACCGGCTTGGATTTTTTGAGTGGCTTCATTGTACACCTTGAATTTATTCAGTCCTTGCCTCGTGTCAAAACCGACATTAACCGGATCGAATTCCCGACTACCGACCCAAAAAGTAGTGCTTCTTTGTTTAGGCTTTTTCATCAACTCCCATAAATTCGGAACCGATCCGTTATGCAAATAAGGCGCAGTCGCCCAGATGCCGTTCAGCGGCCTGGCTTTATAATATATTTTGCTGAGATCGGGTTGGCTGCCGAGTTTAATTTCATTTTGACCGGCTAATTCATTACGCTTACTGATATTCTCTTTAACCTTTTCAAGTACGCTGTTTTTATCTTCTTTAACCCCTTTACTGGCGCCGAGTGTAGAAATTAATCCCGACTCTAATGCTTTTAACGGTTCCTGAACAACCAATCCTGTCACCCCATTAACCGCTAATTCAATCGCAGGCGCCACAGCCGGAAATTTGTCGCCGAATAATACGCTTTCTTTAGTACCTTCAAGCAATAAGGTTTTTGCCATATGATAACCGGCGTTTACCGACATGGCGGGATCTGTACCCACGGCGCTCACTGGTGTCAACACGGCATTATATTGATCAGCCTCTTGCTTGCGTGGAATCACTTGATGACATTGCGCGCAATATTGATCATAAAGCACAGCGCCTTGCGCCGCTTTAGCGGTGTCGATAGCGGGTAAAGAGGTTTCTATCCAGGCGGGAGAGCGCAATTGTTTAACCCATAGTTCCAGAAATCCCAAGTTTTTCATTTGGACAGTAGAGCTATACTCCACTTGCTTGTCAAAAAAGGTGCGCTGAAACCAGGAGGCTGGTTGCATATCCAAAGAACCGAACACGCCGACCACCTCGCCTATATTACGCACTAACGGCCCGACAATCGGCGTATTCGGCGCAGAACCGTTCCATTGCACCACATCAGACTGATGCGTTCCCCATAAGAACGGATAGGAAACCGGCGCAGTCGGCGCATTCTTATTGGCTAAATCATGTAAGGCAAAAGTGGATGCGGCATTTTGAATATTGCCGAATGCATCCAACCGCGCATAGCTGGTAAAATCTGCCGGGTAATCACTCGGCAGATCGTTAACAGCTTGGCGGGTGTTCATTTGCAGGCTTTGTTCGGCAACTTCCTCTTTTAAAGCTTTTGCGGTTGATTCCGCATAATCATCGCCTAATACATTTTTTGCAAACCGGGTGAATTTAGTTTCATCCTGGTAGGTTTTTTCCAGCGCTTTATTGAGTTCACTGAAAAACAGTACGAAATTAGCTAAGGTCGGCGCGCCTTCCACTAACATCCGCTTTCCTTGGTAATCAATTTGATTGGTATGACAGGC
>SPJM01000133.1 GCA_006844585.1 Methylococcaceae bacterium
TTCGCTTAACTACCGTCATATTGCTTTCATGTATCAGCGATTGGGCTATCGCAAATAACAATGTCTGGGACTGTGAACAAGGAATGGATGGCAAGTGGGTTTGCGCCGGGCAGGATGAGCCTGATCCCCAAATTCAAACGGAAACGCCGCTTGAAACTATCCAAATGCAGCAAGTCGAGCCAGTTTCCGAGCCGCCGATAATGGCTTATCCCCGTTTAGAGGAACCGCCCAAAAAAGTCATACAGCAGCAGGGCTGGACATGTAGCGACGATGACCAGGAAGATGGCGTATGGAGTTGCAGCCTGGTCGGGGCGGATCCAAAAGGTCAGGCCAGAGTCATGGGCGATGCCGGTCAACAAGATAGTTGGTTGACCCCGGCTTTTAATTTTTCCGAAGAACAGACTTTCGCATTATTACATAATCGCTTGCCTTATGATCCTTGGGAGGGCTGTGAGACGGAATATAGCGAAGAGAATCGACAGCAGCCGACCGACAAAAGTCTGCGTCAGCAACTGCCGATGGATGTGCATGCCGATTATTCGGAAGTCTTTGATAAAGAAATTTCCAGTTTTTACGGCAATGTGGACATTCGCCGCGCCGATCAGCAAATTTCAGCGGACAGGGTGACTTATGATTCGGTTTCCGAAACGTTGGATGCGCAAGGGCAGGTGATTTATACCGAAAATGAATTGGCTTTATTCAGCGCATCGGCCTTATTGAAAATTAATAGCGATGAGGCGCGTTTGCGCGATGCTTTTTTTATTCTACCGGAAGGCGGTTTTAGAGGCCGCGCCGACGCCGTTTATCGCGATAATAAATCTTTGTCTCGTTATACTTCCGCCAGTATCACCAGTTGCCCGCCGAAAAATCAAGACTGGGTGGTGCATGCCGACCGCTTCAAAATGAACCGACAAACCGGCAAGGGCGCAGCGCGTCACGCTTGGCTGGAATTTAAAAAAGTGCCGATTTTTT
>SPJM01000134.1 GCA_006844585.1 Methylococcaceae bacterium
GCCAACCCTGTTAAGTTCTTAAAATATCGTATCGCTCACAGAAATATAATTGTTGAAGCGATTCCATCATTGATTAATCTAGAAAAAAATCTAATTTCTCTTACACTTAGTTCCTAAGTGCGGTTTTTTCCGCGCTTACTCTAAAACAGGAAAAAGAGAATGCCGACATTTATTTCTGAATCCGATCTCATCTACGCGGTATTAATAAAAACTTATTCAATACCGCTGGTTATTTTATCTGTTTTGGTGGCTGTTCTTGCCGCCTATACCAGTTTTCAACTCTCTGAACGGATCAGGGGCGGTGCTAAAAAACATAAAGGGATTTGGTTGCTGGCCGGCGCCTTGTCTTTAGGCGGCGGCATTTGGGCGATGCATTTTATCGGCATGTTGGCGCTTAAGCTCACTGTCGATGTCAGTTATGACGCAACCCTCACTTTAATTTCAATTTTCCCCGCTTTTATTGCCAGCTCTGTCGTCATAATCAGTCAACAAGACGGCCAGTCAAATAAACGAGTTATTTTTCACGCCTTAGTGATGGGTTCAGGCATTGGGTTAATGCATTATATCGGCATGGCGGCCATGCGGCTGGACGCGCTGATGCGTTACGACTTGATCTTATTTGGTTTGTCTATTGTGGTTGCCGTTGTCTTGAGTTTTATTTCTTTGAAAGTCAAATATTGGGGTGAGCAACATAAAGCGGAATTCGATGCTTACAGTAAATCCATTTTCTTTTCTTCTATGGTAATGGGTTGCGCGATTGCCGGAATGCATTATACCGGCATGGCGGCGATAGAGTTTTTTGAAACGCCTCAAGCAAACAATTCATCATCCGGTTTGGACTCTGAATTCCTCGGCGTCAGCGTAAGTTCATTTGTGGTGGTGATGTCTATTTTACTAATGGTCTCCATTTCAATCAGCCGACGTTTGGATTTATTGGCCAAACTAAAAGCCAGCGAGACTAGATTACAGACGATGTTCGATACCGTCGTCACCGGCATTATTGTCATTGATGAACACGGCATTATTGAATCGCTTAATCCGGCGATAGAAAAAATATTCGGTTACCGAAAACGTGAATTAGTCGGACAAAAGATCAATCAATTAATGTTTGGGGATCACCGAATCAAGCATGATGAGTATTTACAAAACTATCTAACAACCGGCGTAAAAAAGGTTATGGGCGTATCCGGCCGGGAAGTGCAAGGCATTAATAAGCAAGGAAAAATTCTGGATTTGGAATTAGCGGTCAACGAAGTCAAAATCAATGACAAATTATTATTTGTCGGATCGATTCAGGATATTACCGTACGCAAAGAAACAGAAGCCGAAATTAATCTGCAACACCAACAATTGGATATTATTCAGCGCGCGCAATCTATGTTTATCGATAGCGGCCAATCTCAGGAACTTTTCACCGCAATGATGAACGATCTTATCGCCTTGACGGAAAGTAAAAGCGGCGTTATCGGCGAATTGATTGCAGCAGAGGGTGAAGAAAAATTTCTCAAACCATATGCCAATTGCGGTTTATCGCAATGGGAAGAAAATGTTTCATCCCAGTTTATTGATAATCACAAACAACAATATTTTGCGGTCAATAAGCTATTTGGCAAAACATTAGCTTCTCAGCAGTCCATGATTATCAATAATCCGGATCCTCAGTTACTGGAACAGGGAAAGTTGTTTAATGTTGATGAGCTGGAAAATTACCTCTGTATTCCACTGATGATTGCCGGTCAAATAAAAGGGATTATCGGTCTTGCCAATCGCGATGGCGGTTATGACCAGGAAATCATTAATCGGTTGACGCCGTTGACCAATCCATGCTCTGAATTACTTTCCGCGCTGCAAAAAGAACAAGAACGGCAAAAAATCAATCTTCAATTAAAACGCATTCGAAAAGAAGAATTGGTGCAGGGAGAGCTGTTGCGGGTCGCCTTGTCTTCAATTGATATGTATGAATTTTTGAAAGGCGCCATGAAAATACTATTGGAAAAAGTGCCTTGGTTAAATCATGAAGCTCAAGGAGGCATGTTTTTAACGGATCAACAAACTCAAGAATTGGTATTGATTTATAAAAATGCTTTGCCCGAACCGTTGCATAATCTTTGTGACCGCGTTAAACCCGGCGCCTGCTTATGCGGTCAGGCTTATTTGACGAAACAAATTCAATATACAAGCCATGTTGATGACAGCCATGAAATCAGTTATCCGGGGATGGATGATCATGGACATTATTGTGTGCCGTTAATGGAAAAAGACATCGTATTGGGCGTCATGGTGTTGTATTTGCCTTGCGGTCATAACAAGTCTGAAAAAGAACTCAATTTTCTCAGCCAAGTGGGTGAAATCGTCAGTATGGGAGTCAGTCGCCGGGATGAAAAGCATGCCTTGATTGAAGCCAAGCAACAAGCAGAAGTGGCGGCGGAAGCGAAAAGTCAATTTTTGGCGACCATGAGTCATGAAATCAGAACGCCGATGAACGGGGTGTTAGGTATGCTGAATCTGCTCAGCAAAACCGAACTGGAAAGCCAACAGCGACGCTATTTAGAAACCGCCGCCGGTTCCGGCGAAATGTTATTAACCGTTATTAATGATATTTTGGATTTTTCAAAACTGGAAGCGGGTAAATTGGACTTGGAAAGCATCCGTTTTGATCCGGTTGAATTGGTGGAAGACGTGGTTTCGTTAATGGCCAAAGGCGCTCATGAAAAAGATGTCGAGTTAATCAGCGTCGTCAAACCGAATATGCCGGATTTATTAGTCGGCGATCCCACCCGGATCAGGCAGGTGTTAACTAATTTTGTCAGTAATGCGGTTAAATTTACCGCTGAAGGCGATATTGTTTTGTACGCCACGCCGATTGAAACAGGACGGTTTTTATTCGGCGTACGGGATACCGGAATTGGGATGACTGAACAACAGCAGCAACGCTTATTCCAGGCTTTTACTCAAGTCGATAGTTCACATACTCGCAAATACGGTGGAACGGGTTTGGGCTTAGCCATTTGCAAACGCTTAGTGGAGGCTATGGGCGGCGAAATCCGCGTTTCCAGCGCGCCCGACGTGGGAACTGAATTCTGTATGGAATTGCCTTTAGGCAGCGTTAATGATGAAGAATTGCTCAAACATCGACAGGCCTCTCAAATATTAAAACAACAGCATATTTTAATCGTCGATGACAATAAGGTGAATTGTTTGGCTTTGACGGGATTATTGAAATACTGGGGAGTTGCAAAAGTAACCTATGTTGAAGGCGGGCGGGAGGCGCTTCATTGTTTAAATGACGCTGTAGCCCATCAACAGCCCTTCGATATCGTCATCACTGATATGCAAATGCCTGAAATGTCCGGCGACCAACTCGCACAGATCATTAGAACGGATGAAAAATTCAACAATATCCATTTGATTATGTTGAGTTCCGTTTATCACCCCAAGCCTATAGAAGAATTGAATGCCTGGCTAAGCAAACCGGTGCGGCAAACCGATTTACACAATACTTTGCTGCATATTTTAGGTGAAAAGGTTGATTTGGATAGCGTTGATCGCTATCTGGAACAAAGTCATGATGCTTGGTGGTTTGAACATAAACAATTATTACTGGTAGAAGATAACAGTGTTAATCAAGATGTCGCCACCGCTATTTTAAACGAAGTCGGGTTTGATATTGATATTGTTGAAAACGGACAAGAAGCTGTGCAAGCGGTATTGAATAAAGAATATGATTTAGTATTGATGGATATCCAGATGCCGGTGATGGATGGTTTAGAAGCAACCCGGGAAATCCGCAAATTAGGCGGTCATTATCGTAAATTACCGATTATCGCAATGACCGCTCATGCTTTGACAGGGGATGCGCAAAAAAGTCTGGACGCTGGCATGAACGCCCATGTCACTAAACCCTTTAATTCAGACAAGCTATTTAAAACTATTGCGAAATGGATTAAACCCGGTCGAAAAAAAGCGAGCGATGTTGCTGAACAAAAAGAAGCGGACATCAGCGAACTTGAACTTCCTGAATTGCCGGGTATTGATGTCCAGGACGGCGTCGGCAGAGTATTGGGAAAATGGGCGGATTATCGCAACTTTTTATGCAATTTTAAGACTAGACATGCAGATGCCGCCGAACATCTAAAACAAATGATAGAGGAACGGCAATGGTCGGAAGCTGCCGCATTAAGCCATACCTTGAAGGGTAGCGGCGGAAATTTGGGGATGACCCAGGTTTATCAGGAGGCGGCAATATTGGAAAAAATATGTAAAGAACAAAATGCTGAAACAGTTGATGAAGCGTATATGAATTTAAAAAACAGTTTGGATATCGTCTTTGAAGGTCTGAAAATCGTTGAAGAGCAGGGCGAACAACAGCAAGCTGAAGATAATTCAAGCCAGGATTTGGATGCGCAAGCCATACAAGATTTATTAAATCAATTATTGGATCATTTAGATAATGATTTGGGTGAAGCGGAGGAATGCCTCAACACTTTAAAGCAATCAAGCGCTGATGAGTCTTTAAAAGAGACCCTGCAACACATTGAGAGCGCTTTGAATAGCTTTGATATCGAGGCGGCCAAAGAAAAAGTTGTGACATTAACCGAAAATAATTATTAACAGGGGAACAGCGTGAGTAACGAAAAAAAACGGGTATTGATTGTCGATGATTCGCCGGATGATATTCGTATTTTAATGGCGAATTTAAAACAGGATTATGCAGTTTTAGCCGCCACCAGCGGTGAAAAAGCCTTGGAAATGGCAATCAAATCGCCGCAGCCGGACGCTATTTTAATGGACGTTTCAATGCCGGGTATGAACGGCTATGAAACTTGTCGTCTACTGAAATCGAATTCGGAAACTCAAGATGTTGATGTGATATTCGTTTCCGCTCACGATACTGTGGAAGAGAAACTGTCCGGTTATGATGTCGGCGGTAGTGATTACCTGATTAAACCGGTGCAACCTGCGGAATTGTTGCAGAAAGTTAAACAAGCTATCGAAAACAAAGAAAAGCGCCGAGAATCGACAGTTGAAGTTACGGAAGCCATGAAAGTCGCGATGACTGCGATTACCAGCGCTGGCGAACAAGGCGTGGTTTTAGAGTTTATGCGCAATAGTTTTTCGGTATCCAGTATTGAAAATTTAGCTAAATTAATTGTCGATTCGATTGCCCATTATGATCTATCGGCCAGTGTGCAAATTCGTTACGCGGGGGAGAGTTTAAATTTCAGCAATATTGAACCCATGCCGCCGTTGGAAAAAGAATTATTAAGCCGATTAAATGATGCCGGGAGATTAATTGAAAAAGGCAGTCGTTTTATCGCCAACTACGGCGATATATCATTACTGATCAAAAATATGCCTGAGGATGAAGAATATCGTGGGCGTTTGCGCGATCATTTGGCATTGTTGATTGAAGGCGCAGATGCTCGATTGCAAGTCTTAAAAATTCACCAACAATTAAATGAATTAATTGAATCTTCCAACAAAGCTCTCGTTGATTTTCAAGCTCAACAGCAGGCGCAAAAAGAAAAATCCGTACGCATCATGGAAAATGTCATGCTCAATTTGGAAACTTCTTTTCTCAGCTATGGTTTAACAGAAGAGCAGGAAAATAAATTAGTCAACGTGATTGAAAAAGGCATTGAACAATCAATGGAAAACTTTAATCAAGGTTTGCAGATTGATGAACATATGAAAATGATATTAAATCGGTTGGCGCAATTTCAAGATCAATGATCAAGGCGGTTAGTATGGAAAACTCTATCAATGATCAATTACTGAATCATCTCATTCAGCATATTGATAAAAAATTAGACGCAGATAAATCGTCGGAATTTAAAAAGTTTTCCAAACTCTATTATGACGCTGTGCCGTTTAATGATTTGGAAGTAATCGCTATTGAAGATTTATACGGCGCAGTGTTATCCCATTGGAATCTGGGATTAAAACTAGAGCCGGGTGAACATAAAATCAATGTATTCAATCCGAGTCTGGATATACACGGTTGGCAGTCGGGACATACGATTGTTGAAATTATCACCCAGGACAAACCCTTCTTACTGCAATCTGTCGGTATGGAAATCAATCGACATGGCTTGACCAACCATTTGGTTATTCATCCGGTGTTACATATCAAACGCGACGCATCCGGCAAGCTGATAGGATTAGCGGAAGCGGATGACGAGGATTATAGTCTGGAATGTTTGTTACATCTGGAAATTGATCGTCTGGCGGATCGTAGCCAATTGGATCACCTCAAACAACGATTGCAATGCGTATTGAGAGATGTCGAAGTCACCACGGCGGATTGGTCATTGTGTTTGCAACAAATGCAACAAGTTATTGATGATTTAGCCAATTCCGGTGACGATAATTATGAACAAAAAGAATTTCTGCAATGGTTATATGATAACCATTTCATTTTTTTAGGCTATCGGGAATATCAACTGGTTCGCCAAAATCAGCAATATGGGTTTAAACCGATAGTCGGCAGCGGATTAGGCATACTGCGAGATGATATAGCAGACGCCGAAGCATCCGGCGTTCATTGGATGTCGGAAGACGTTTTTAATCATGTTCAAAATCAACGCTTATTGATAATCACCAAAGCCACCTCGAAGTCTACCGTCCATAGACCGGTATTTATGGACTATATCGGTATTAAGCAATTTAATGAGCAAGGAGAATTAGTCGGTGAAAAACGATTTCTGGGTCTGTATAGTTCAACCGCATATTTGACGGAATTGAAAAACATTCCGATGATCAGGCAAAAAATCAAGCATATTCAAGATCAATTTTCATTCAGAAAAGGCTCGCATCAAGCTAGATCGTTGTTTTTTATTTTGCAGTCCTTACCACGCAATGAAATCTTAATGGCGGGGATGGAGGATTTATTAAAATGTTCAACCGGCGTTATGCATTTGCACGAGAGACAGCGTGTGCGAGTATTTGCTCGACATGATTTATATGGACATTTTGTTTCACTGTTGGTGTATGTGCCGAGAGAACGTTATACCACTTCAACCCGAATCAAAATCCAAAAAATTCTGCTGGAAGTTTTCAAAGCGCA
This sequence comes from Methylococcaceae bacterium, assembly GCA_006844585.1. Lineage (GTDB taxonomy): Bacteria > Pseudomonadota > Gammaproteobacteria > Methylococcales > Methylomonadaceae > Methylomarinum. The sequence continues at coordinate 7,067 of SPJM01000134.1, forward strand.
ACGGGCTGATTTCACCGTACAATTAACAGAATCCATCCTGGCCAGAATCCATTTTATTATTCATACCGATGTTAATTGTTGCGTCGATTTTGATGTACATGAAATTGAACAAAAAATTGTCGAAGTTTTAACCGAATGGCGAGATGAATTAAAAACCGCACTGTTAACTTATCATGGTGAAAGCGCTGCTAATCAGCTATACAGCGATTACGCATCCGGCTTTAACGCCGCCTACCGGGAATCCGTTTCCAGCCGTACGGCGATCTTGGATATAGACTGTTTTGAACAACTTTTGGCTAAACAAAGCCATATCATTACTTTACTTTATAGCCCGCAATCAGTCAGTATCGAAAAAGATTTAAGATTCAAGATTTTTTGCACCGGTCAAGCTTCCTTATCTAAAAGTTTACCGATGTTGGAAAATATGGGGATTACGGTTCGTGATGAAAGGCCGTATCCTATCCATAAAAAATATTTTCCTGAAGCGCTGTGGATGCATGATTTCGGACTGAGTTTGGATAGTTCTATTCCAGCGTTAGATTTAGAAAATTTAAAACCGCGTTTTCAACAAGCATTCGAACAATGCTGGACAGGTAAAATAGAAAATGACGGCTTCAATCAACTCATATTGAAAGCCGATATTGAATGGCGGCAAGTGAATATATTCCGGGCTTTTTATTTCTATCTGCGTCAACTGGGTATTGCTTTTAGTCAAAACTATGTAGAAACAACCTTAGCGAACAATCCGGAAGTCGTTCATTTGCTCATCGCTTATTTTCATCAACGATTTGACCCGGACTACAGCGATGATGATCAAGACTATATGACCACAATTGAGCAGGCAATTGAACGCGTCACTTCCTTAGACGAAGACAGGATTTTGCGGCGTTTCCTGAATTTAATTCAGGCCGCAGTGCGCACCAATTACTTCAAACAATCCGAGGATAAAGACGGCATCCCCTATATTGCGGTTAAATTTAAATCATCTCTGTTAATCGATATTCCTTCGCCAGTTCCTTATTTTGAGATTTTTGTTTATTCGCCGCGCATAGAAGGCATTCATTTACGCGGCGGCGCAGTGGCCAGGGGTGGCTTACGCTGGTCTGACAGACGGGAGGATTTCAGAACCGAAGTTTTAGGGCTGATGAAAGCGCAAATGACAAAAAACGCAGTCATTGTGCCGACCGGCTCCAAAGGCGGTTTTGTGGTGAAAAAACTGAAACAATTTAAAGACCCTGAAAAGATCAATCAAGAAGTGATCAGTTGTTATCAAATCTTTATCAGCGGATTATTAGAGTTAACGGATAACTTAAATAAGAACCAATTAGCCAAACCTGAAAAAGTAAAATGTTGCGATGACGATGATACTTATTTAGTGGTCGCCGCCGACAAGGGCACAGCGCGTTTTTCCGATTACGCCAACGCGCTTTCCGAGCAATATCAATTTTGGTTAGGCGATGCCTTCGCCTCCGGCGGCTCGGAAGGCTATGATCATAAAAAAATGGGCATTACCGCTAGAGGGGCTTGGGAATCGGTTAAACATCATTTTATGCAATTAGCGATTCCTTATCAGCAGAAGCCTTTTACGATGACCGGCATAGGCGGAATGGGAGGCGATGTATTTGGCAATGGTTTATTGTTATCGGGCAATATCAAATTGATTGCCGCTTTTGACCATGCCCATATTTTTTTAGACCCTAATCCTGATCCGGAAATCAGTTTTCAAGAACGCTCGCGCTTATTTCATTTACCCGGAGCGGCTTGGTCAGATTATCAAACAAACCATATTTCGCAAGGCGGCGGGGTTTATTCAAGACAGCTGAAGTCGATCACCTTAAGCCCGACCATTAGACAACGACTGAATATTAAACAGGAAACGCTGACCCCTAATAAACTCATCAAAAGTATTTTAAAAGCGCCGGTTGATCTGCTTTGGAACGGCGGCATAGGCACTTATGTAAAATCCACCCAGGAACAGCATTTAGAAGTCGGCGATAAAGCGAATGATAACGTTAGAATTAACGGTGTAGATCTACGCTGCCGGGTAGTGGCGGAAGGCGGTAATTTGGGGTTTACCCAGGCGGGACGCATTGAATTTGCGCAACATGGCGGCAATATTAACACTGACTCAATTGACAACTCCGCCGGCGTTGATTGTTCCGACCATGAAGTCAATATCAAAATATTACTTAACAGCATTGTCGCAGAGGGCGATTTGACGGTTAAGCAACGAAATCAATTGCTGCAGGCAATGACTGACGAAGTAGCTGAACTGGTATTAAAAAACAATCAACTGCAAAACGCCGCTATCAGCATTATCGAACATTATGCTAAACAAGACATGCCGGGCATTATGACGGTTATCTCAGTTTTAGAACAAGCAGGAAACTTAAATAAAGCACTCGAAAAAATTCCGGAAAACGAAACCCTTTTGCAACGAGTCGCCGAAGATAAAGGATTGTATCGCCCTGAGATCAGCGTATTGTTGGCGTATTGTAAGCAAATGCTCAAGCAACAGCTTCAGGAAAAAATTGAAGAATTAGATAAGGCGATATTAAACGCCGAATTAATCCATTATTTCCCACAAACATTGCAGCAGCAATTTACCCAACCCATATTGAATCATTCTTTAGCGCAACAAATCGCCTCCAATCAATTAATCAATACCTTGGTTAATCGTATGGGGATTGTTTTTCCAATCGTGCTGTTGGAAGAAAGCGGACAGAATATTGCCGCTATTGTCACTGTCTTCAAACGGGTTTGCAAAATTCTAGGCATCGAGCAACTATGGCAAGAAATAGAAGCGATTGAAGGAACCATTAAAGCCGGAACCATAGATGAATTGTATTTGTTAATTCGTAAATCAGTGGAAAGGGCGATGTATCGCTTTTTAAGTTCAACGGAGCTAATCGATACTGATACTGAAATCAATTTTTATATTGAAGGCATAGAAAAGTTAAGCAAAGAAATGGACGATTTTATATCAGCACAAAATCGTCAACAGAGCGCAGAGAATATTGAACGACTGAAAAAGCAACAAGTGCCTGAAAGCCTGGCGAAAAACATTATCATTTTAGATACTCTTTATCTCTGTCTTGATGTCATTGGGTTAAACCAACAAACGCAACAACCTTTAGAAGATTGCGCACAGATTTTCTTCGAATTGTTTGATACATTCGATCTATTATGGCTTCGCGATCAAATCAATCAATTACCGACCACGACAGTTTGGGAATCTCTGGCTAAAAGCACCAGCCGCGAAGAATTTAAACGGGTGTCTTGCCAATTAACTTTAACCGTATTATCAAATCAAGGGCAAACGCCCCAGTCGAAAATGGCGGAATGTTTCAATCTGAGAAATGAACAAATAAATCGATATAAAAAATTGCTGGCGATGGTTAAATCCGATTCGGCCATCGAATTGGAAAAGGTCACGGTATTGTTAAAGGAGTTGGACAAAATTGCCGAATAAAGTCACTGAAGTTGATATGGATCAAAATATAGATTCTATTGCTCTATAGAATAGAACCGTGCCAAGTCAATCGGAAAGTTTTGGCATAACACTCTCTTTAAGATGTTTGGACAGGCAGGAACCCTCATATTCCTGCCTTTTTTTTGCCTGAAAGAAAAGACTTGCCAATATTATCTAAATAAAGTATTATTTGCGCCCTTTTTGATTCAAATCAAAACGGAGAGATGGCCGAGCGGTCGAAGGCGCACGCCTGGAAAGTGTGTATACGGAAACGTATCGAGGGTTCGAATCCCTCTCTCTCCGCCAATGATAGTTCCAATACAGTCCAAAGAAGTCCATCAAAGCCTGCCCCACGCTTTAATAAAAAAGAATTTAACTTTACTATAACAAGCAAAATCGGTTAATTTGAAAATCCATGCAAATTTATTGATGTGTTGGTCTTGTTGGAAGAATGATGTCTTTAGGTAAGTTTTTTATGTTTCTGGGCGGTCTGATTTTTGTCATCGGGCTATTTCTGTCTTATTCATCCGGCTTAAGTCTGCTGAGCTGGTTTGGTAAGTTGCCCGGCGATATCCATATCAAAAATGAACAAAGTGTTATTTTCATTCCGTTCACTTCTATGATAGTGGTCAGTTTGATTATTACTTTAGGATTAAATTTTATTGCTTGGCTTATGAAGCCGTAAATCGCTTTAAATCTTTCTCTGCATTTCTATCAGTTCTCGTTTGTAAACAACCAAATGAAATTTGCGATTCAAATTAACAGTTGTCCATTTCATGATAATCATGGTTTGACTGCTTATCATTTCATTCAAGCCGCTTTAGACAGCGGGCATCAAATTATCCGCGTGTTTTTTTTTCATGAAGGTATTTATCATGCGATGAAATATGCTTCTCCGCCCGATGATGAATGGCAAATGACGCGTCAATGGTCTGAATTAAGTAGTCAATACGATTTGGATTTAGTGGTTTGTATTTCAGCTGCTCAGCGGCGTGGTCTACTTTGCCCGGATGAAGCTAAAAGGCAGGGCAAATTGGATAATGATTTAGCCTCAGGGTTTCGCATAGGCGGTCTAGGTCAGTTATTAGAATCTATATTATTGGCGGATCGGTTTTTAGAATTTGGTTAGCAGATGAAAAAATTTTTATTTGTAATGTCTCAAGCGCCTCATCAAGGCGTTCAATTGCAAGAATCATTAGATTTGTTAATGACTTGCGCTGCATTTGATCAGGCGGTATCCATTTTATTGATAAATGATGGCGTTTTTCAAATTCACACTCATCAAAACCCCATTGAATATAAATTGAAAGATACCGCTTCCATCTATAAAGCTTTGGAAATTTATGATGTTAAAGAGCTATGGGTGGAGCGAGAATCAATCAATGAACGTGGAATAACAGAACAGAATCTTTCATTAAATTTTCAAATTATTTCAAAAGCTGAAGTTTCGAAGCTTATGCAGCAATTTGAAGTCATTTATTCTTATTAAACTGATATATTTTCAGTATGACAGTTTAATGAAAACTGCCTGACTCTTTTGTCAAAAAGTTGTTTATTGGGTAAAAAGCAACTCAAATTTTCATTATTCTTCATTTTGACAAAAATACCATATATATCCAATAATACAGATAGTTAGCCAGCGTTATAAAGATGAATAATTATGTTCTCTTTTGGCTTAAGGTTTATTTAATAATTGACTGACACGCCTGTCATTTTGAGGGTTTCCGCCTGACAATGCTGCCAAAGTTCTTCTGACAACTGGCGATATCTACCTGTTTTATAATGCTATTTTTATTGGCACAAAAAATGCTTAGTAAGTAGAAAATGTGTTTTTAAGGGGTGGCATTGTGAAATTACAATTTAAATTTGCAACATTTACAATACTGTTGTTTACATTCAGTAGCGCATTGGCTGTGCTAATTGATCGTTTTGATTCAAACAACGAAATCCAAACCATATCAGAAATCAGTTTTTCGAAACAAAATAATCTAAATAATGAGATCACAGCGTTACCAAAACTTGAAATCGAATGGAAAGCTTCGAATAATGGAAATGCTGATTCTCATTTAGAGGTAAACTCAGCTAGACCGACGGATAGTACAATTTCAACTTTTTTGAGTCTTTCCAGTGTTTTAACCAATTCTTCACCCGTTTTGTTTTCGCCTATTATGATTGCTCAAAATTGTGCCGATCATTATAGTCAGAACGAATCGATAGTTATCAATGAAGCAACGGAAACTTCTTTCATTGATTTAAGCGAATCAATGTTGAGTTCAAATTTTGCGTCTAAAGATGTCATTGAAGGTTTAAAGGAAGCAGACAGTGTAATACCTGTTAGTCCTTTCATCATTGGACTAGGATTGGTTGGCGCTGGGCTGATTGGCAATAAACGCGACCTAAGAGACTCTTAATTGACCTGGCTTTTACCATTATTTATTTTCATCAGGACTGCCAGTTCGTTTTTGTACAACTAAAAACTTAACGTACAGTCGGCTTTAGTCTACAATTTGGTTAGATTCAATCATTCATTTCAATTGTAGAGTTGCCGGTCATGCAAAAAAAAATTCAAGGCGGAAAGCAGATAATTTTTATTATTTTGCTTTCCTTTGTTTCCAGCGGACACGCCTTAACATTGCAGCAACAAAGGCAACACTTCCGACTCGCAGAAACCCAACTAAAGAAAAAACAACAAGTAGATTTTGATCAGTTAAGTCAGGATTTACACAATTACCCGTTACTGCCTTATTTAGAATATCTCTGGCTGCGCAACAACCTTCACCAACATCAAGCGATTGAAAGCTATTTGATAGCGCACAAAGATAGCCGATATGCTCCGCGACTCAAAAACAAATGGTTGCGTCAGGTCGCTAAAGATAAAAATTGGGAACAATTGATAAAACACTATAGGGATGCCAGTAGCGCTGACTTAAAGTGTCTTTATCATATCGCGCAATATAATTCCGGCCAAACCAAACAAGCGCTGGTTGCGGCTAAGAAGCTGTGGACTGTCGGCCATTCCCAACCAAATGTCTGTAATCCATTATTTAAACAGCTGATTAATTCTTCATATTTTACCCGCGACATGGTGTGGCAACGATTCCAGGCGGCTTTAAATAACGGCAAAACATCTTTGGCCAAATACATTCACAAATTAATGGGGCCCAAAGATAAAAAAGTCGCTGAATTGTGGCTTAAGGTGCATGATAATCCTTTTTACGTTAAAAATAAGGCAAACTGGCATCAAAACGTTAAGCAAGCCGGACTAATCTTTGCTCACGCAATTAAACGCATTGCACGCACTAATTCAGTTAAAGCGGCTGCAATTTGGGATCCTAATCATCAAAAATACACCATTCCTACTGCTATTAAAAAGCAAATTGAACGTAAATTGGCAATCGGTTTTGCTTTTAGGCGCCAACCTAGCGCTTATCAGCGTTTAGACCAATTACAAACGACTGATAAAACGATTAGGGAATGGCAAATTAGAGCTGCTCTGATCAATCAAGATTGGCCCTTAGTGCAAAAGTCGCTTGACAAACTCACGCCATCGGAAAAAAAACAAAACAAATGGAAATACTGGCAAGCCAGAACATTGGAAGCGCAAGGGCAAGCTAAAAAAGCGAATTTAATTTTTCAACAGTTAGCTCAAGACCGAAGCTTTTATGGCTTCATGTCTGCGTATAAATTAGAGCAAACCATCCGGTTAGGCGATCAACCGCTCGCTATTGCTGAGCAAGCAATCGATAAGCTGAGTCAAACAGACGATTTTAGAAGTGTAGAGGAATGGTTAGCCTTAGACCGGATGCATGAAGCGAAAACGCAATGGTGGCATACCGTAAAAAAACTCAATAAAAATGAAATTTTGACGGCCGCGAAACTCGCACATCGCTGGAAACTGGATCAAATTGCGATTTTTACAGTGGCCAGAGCTAAATACTGGAACGACATCAGCTTACGATTTCCGATAAAATTTCAACAGCAGATTAGGAAAAATGCGGCGCAGCGGAAACTGGATCCGGCAATTATTTTAGGTATAATCCGCCGGGAAAGCGCTTTTGACGCCTATGCTCAATCACCGGTCGGCGCCCGCGGACTGATGCAGATTATGCCGAATACCGGAAAACAAATTGCCAGAGACTTAAAAGAAAAATGGCGTTCAACTAAAAGCTTATACAATCCGAATCTCAATGTGAAATACGGCGCTTTTTACTATAAACAATTATTAGATGAATTTAACGGCCATTATGCTTTAGCCGCCGCTGCTTATAACGCCGGCCCGCATCGCGTACGCAGATGGTTGCCGGATGATAAACCGGTGCCGGCCGATATATGGATCGAAACCATTCCCTTCAAAGAAACCCGCGGTTATGTCAATGCCGTATTAGCTTATGCGTTAATTTATCAAAAACGTTTGAAAACAAACGCCTTAACTATGAATGAATTTATGCGGAAAATTATACCCGGATAAAATTTGAGCTGATTTTTTTGCCTGACTAAGCGATAATATGTCCTTTAAATGTAATATATAATAATTATTAATCAGGTATATTATTGATGGAGAAACAAAACAGTTTTACCCGTGAAGAATTATTAATGTCCGGGCGGGGTGAATTATACGGGCCTGAAAATGCTCAATTGCCGCTTCCCAATATGTTGATGATGGATCGCATCACCCATATTTCCGACAAGGGCGGAAAATACGATAAAGGTGAAATTATTGCAGAACTGGATATTACACCGGACTTATGGTTCTTTGATTGCCATTTCCAAGGCGACCCCGTCATGCCGGGATGTTTGGGCCTTGATGCAATGTGGCAATTAATCGGATTTTTCTTATGCTGGTCAGGCGGTCCGGGTAAAGGGCGCGCTTTAGGTTGTGGCGAAGTCAAATTTACCGGTCAAGTATTGCCTACCGCAAAAAAAGTCACTTATCGCATTGACCTAAAAAGAGTCATCATGCGTAAATTGGTCATGGGTATTGGCGACGCAGTCATGGATGTGGATGGAAAAGTCATTTATGAAGCCAAAGACCTCAGAGTTGGTTTATTCACTTCCACCCAAGATTTCTAGAGTCGCTAATCATGAAAAGAGTCGTAATCACGGGCCTGGGCATTGTCTCCAGTATCGGTAATAATCGCGATGAGGTGGTAGAATCGCTAAAGAATGGGAAATCCGGCATCACATTCGCCGAGGACTATCAAGAACTCGGTTTTCGCAGTCATATCCGGGGTGCAATCGATATTAATCCGGCTGATCATATAGATCGTAAAATCAAAAGGTTTATGGGCGATGGCGCCGCTTTCAACTATATTGCAATGCAGCAAGCCATTGAGGATTCCGGTTTAACGGACGAAGAAGTTTCCAATGAATTGACAGGCTTAGTCATGGGTTCCGGCGGTCCATCAACCTCTAACTTGGTAGACGCCGCCGATATTTTACGCTCTAAAGGCGTTAAAAGAGTGGGGCCGTATATGGTGCCGCGCACCATGTCCAGCACCAATACAGCTTGTTTAGCCACGCCTTTTAAGATCAAAGGGGTGAACTACAGCATCAGTTCGGCATGCGCTACCAGCGCCCACTGTATCGGACACGCTATGGAACTCATTCAGCTTGGCAAACAAGATGTTGTTTTTGCCGGCGGCGGCGAAGAAGTCCATTGGTCAATGTCGGTTTTATTCGACGCAATGGGAGCGCTTTCATCCAAATACAACGATACCCCGGAAACCGCTTCACGTCCTTACGATGCAACACGCGACGGTTTTGTCATTTCAGGCGGCGGCGGTGTTTTGGTTATTGAAGAGCTGGAACATGCATTAGCGCGCGGCGCCAAGATTTATGCCGAGCTAACCGGTTACGGCGCAACCTCAGATGGCTATGATATGGTTCAACCATCAGGGGAGGGCGCAATTCGTTGTATGAAACAGGCGATGGCAACCGTACAAGCGCCAGTTGATTATATCAATGCTCACGGCACCAGCACCCCGGTCGGCGATATGCGTGAACTAGAAGCTTTAAGAACTGTTTTCGGACAAGAAAATGTTCCGGCGGTAAGCTCAACCAAATCACTGACCGGGCATGCATTAGGCGCAGCCGGCGTCAATGAAGCTATTTATTCGCTATTGATGATGGAAAATAACTTCTTAAGCGCTTCCGCAAATATCACCGAACTGGATCCGGAAGCTAACGGTGTGCCGGTCGTTCGCGAGCTTCAAGAAAACGTTACCTTAAACACCATCATGTCAAATAGCTTTGGGTTTGGCGGCACCAACGCGACTTTGATTTTTCAGCGTTACTAATAAACGCTTTCACCTTTATTCCAGTAATCAGAATACTGTATAATGCCGTCTCGGTATTCTGATTATTTACAAGAATGCAATTGATGTTTATTTTCAAACATTGAACTATTGTTATTTATCTTCATCAGAGTATTGGAACAAGGAAGTATTCACAAGGGGGCGACTTGGCTTCGACGTGGGTAGCAAAACCTTGAGTGCATGCCGTGGACAGTACACCACGTAAAATCTACTGACTTTAAAGTATTCGCAAATGACGAAAACTACTCAATGGCTTTAGCTGCTTAAAAACAGCACCATTCCTCTGACTATATGTGCTTATGCGTGTAGAGTTCTTCGGAACATTCAGAGGTCATCTCACATAAGATCGCGCCAAGACTTAGTTCGGAGTCAACAGCGTTAAATCCAATCGAAATCGCTGATGGTTTTCTTGGCTCGACGGGTAGCCATCGGTTAAATTAAAAGCGCGAGATAAGCATGTAGACCTTTAGGCGGAGTGCTTGCGGACGCGGGTTCAATTCCCGCCGCCTCCACCAGATTTAAGTTTCACAAGAAACGATAAAAGCCCGAAACACCTTGTTAACACTCGGTTTTCGGGTTTTTTTATGCCTATAGCATCCTAAAAATAATCAGCTAATTGATAATTGGGAACTTGTAAAAAAATGCTTGTGTGAATAGTTAGCAGCCAAATGCTTTTCTCCTGCAAATTGAGTTACAATTGAATGGCTTTAGTTATAGGCCGCACAATTGGAATGCTTGAGTAACCGTAACTCATATTTATAAACAAAGTAACCAGTGTCTGCAGATATTTATTCGAAGTAAGTATATATGGACAAAAACAAAATTCTTGATGAAGTGAACAGACTTGTTTCAAATGGATTAAGAAAGGCTGCGATTGATTTAATCGAGGAGTCTTTACAGCAAATCCCCAATGATCCAAAGATGCTTCATTCTCTTGGACGTATTTATCTATTAGAAAAACAACCAGATAAAGCAGTCAAGTTTTTGCAGCTTTCATTAGAGCAACAATCACAGATAAACACATCAATAAAAAGCTCTTATATAAATGATGGATTAGATGATGAAGACTTTAAATACATTGATCAAAATGCTGAATCTTCCGAAAATATTAATAAATCCGATATAAGGATTGTCCACCACAGTCAATCAACCAATATTGAACCACAAGAAGCCTCAGAAAATGTAGATTCAATTATTAATTTCAGAGATGAACTAAGTAGTCATAGCACTGAACCGTTAGAAGAAATCACTAAAGACTTAAAACCTTCAATAAAAATTGAAATTAAAACATCTGATCCAGGTAATGAGGATGCCTGCCCAAACAAACTTTTTACTAAAAGTGAGTTTGAAAATTTTGATTATCAGAAACCGAATGCTCTAGCAGAATCAGACCCTGTGAAAGAAGAAGTTGTTGATGAATTAGATGATATTTCACCTCATTATGAAAATAATAACATCCAGATCGACCTCTTTGATGATGAAACATTGGTTGATGATTTCATTGATGACACTTTGGAAAATGAGGAAGATAGCTCTGAATTAATAGACGAAATTTATTCTGATGATCAAGATGAAAAATTATTTAGCTGGGATGATGTAGACGAATTTGACGATATTGATGATGAAGAAAAATTACCGGAACTTCACATTCCTGATGTTGAAACCAAGGGTAAATTAAGTCGATGGGAAAGAGCTAAACAAATTGCGGTTGATGTTATTAAGGAATATGACTGGGGCAAGGAAAATTTACCTTTATTGCAACAGGTTTTTTATGACAATGGCTGGGGTGCAGCCAGGCGTTCTATTGAAAGGGAACTCTCTAAAGGGCTTACTCCCGAAGAATTAACATTAGCTCTCTATGTTCGATGGTTATGGTCAGAAAGCGAACAATATTGGATTTCGTTTATACACGTCAAATCTAATCAAACAGGACAATGGACCAGGGCAGCATACAAAAATATGAGTTGGCCAGAGTCACTACGGATAATAAGGTCATTCAATAGCCTTCCATCCGAAGAAGAAATTCAATATTTTATGGATGAAACCTATGATGATTGGATTTGCAGTGCTAGATTACAAAATAATTTTAAAGCATTTATCAGGTATCTCAAGTTTCGTACGGGCTCGGTTCGAGGTTCATTACCAGGAAATGAATTGTTTTCTTTTATTTCGTATACCAATGAATCATTTCTGGATCAACGTTATGAATTCATTAAGACTACACCAGGAATTGAA
>SPJM01000135.1 GCA_006844585.1 Methylococcaceae bacterium
TTTACCGGGCGATACTTTGTTTAATGAAAATGACAAAGGGCATTCTTTGTATATTGTCGTCAGCGGTTGTCTGTGTGTTTTTAAAATTAATTCACAGGGGGTTAATGAGCATATTAATGAAGTCGGCCAGGGTAGCTTTGTTGGCGAGGGGGCTTTGTTAAACAATTCCAGACGTTCGGCGACGGTGCGGGCGAAAAATTACGCAACCTTATTACGTTTAACGGCATCTGAAGTCATTGAGCTATCAAAGGTTCTGCCGGAATTGTGTGAACGATTGGATGAGCGGCATTTGCGTATCAAGATTGACTGATCAGGCTGAAAACATAAAATTGAATCTATACTATGATGCGGGTGTTATCATGGGGCAGGTAACAATATATCTTGAACAAGAGATTGAACAATAAATGGCGAAGGCGGCAAAATCTTCTCAATTATCAAAAAGTAAATGGATTGCTAAACTTATTCAAGAATAGCGAATTTACAGCGGGATAATTGGTTTTAAATAAAGAATATCAACAAATATACATGATAATACGTACATTCGGCATTTTACTTGTAAGCTGTTTCATAACCGCCTGCCAGAGCGGATTCGGGCCGGGTGCGCTAAGAACCACTCATCCTGCTTATAATCAAGCCATTGCCCAGTCTATGAATGAGCAATTGCTGTTCAATATCGTTAAACTCAAATACTACGATAAACCTTATTTTCTGAAAGTCGGCAGCGTGACGGCGGCGTTGGCTTTTGACGCCAAAATCGGCCTCGGCTCCAAACTCGGTTCTTCTTCTGAATCCATTAGTCCCAGTTTGGGGATTGCTTACACTGATAAACCGACCTTATCTTTCCAACCTTTGCAAGGCGAGGATTTTTTGAAGAGCGTTTTGGCGCCGGTTCCAGTGGGTTCCTTATTGGTCTTGACCCAATCCGGTTGGAGTATTGAGCGGGTGTTCGGATTATGCGTAGAGAGAATTAATCAGTTGTATAACGCGCCCAGCGCCTCCGGGCCGACGCCGGAAAGCATGCCGGAGTACAAAGATTTTAAACAGGCCTTGGCCTTGATTCGGCAATTACAGTTGGCTAAGGCGATTGAGTTCGGTTTGGATGTTGAAGATCAAAAGCAAATTAAAATGCGTTTAAAAAGCCTGCCCGGACATGAGCGTTCCATGCAGGAATTGGCCAGGCTTTTAGGCTTGAAACAAGCGATAGAAGATACTGTGGTCAAACTGGATTATAATTTCTTACATGCTCACCCGGATAGTTTGAGCATACGCCCCCGATCAATTGCCAGCATTATGTTCTATCTTTCTCATCAAATTGATATACCTCTAGTTCATCGTGATCAAGGCTTAGTCATGTTAACCCGGAATGCTGACCAGACGCCTTTCGATTGGCGACAAACCCCGGTAGGCGAGTTTTTTCAAATTAAATCCGCCAAAGAGTATCCGCAGCAGGCGTTTTTAGCCGTGCCTTATAAAGATTATTGGTTTTACATTGCCGATAATGATTTAAAATCCAAATCGACCTTTATGTTGCTGAGTCAGTTGTTTGACTTACAAGCGGGGCAGCAACAGTACAATGGTCCCACTTTAACCTTGCCGGTGCGTTAGGCGAAAAAGGGCGTCTGTTATGAACGACTCAGCGGCGCAATCTCAACAGCAAGCAACAGGCGAAGTTCATTTGCATCAACTTGATGGAGTATTGCGGATCGAATTCATCGGCGATTGGACGCAATCAGCAAGGATTAAAGATAAACCGGATGTCTCGGTAATCTTGCAAAGGTCGGTTGCTATGCAAAAAGTTCGTTTTGAGACTGATCAATTGCATTGTTGGGATAGCCGTCTACCGGCATATTTAATGCCGTTACTGAAAGCGTTGCAAACGCAAAAGATCAATGTGGATACCGGTAATTTGCCCAGCGGCGTTCAAGCCTTATTGGCGCTGGCTATGGCGGTTCCGGAAAGGGGCGATACCGGTAAGGCAAGCCAGCCGGTCGGGTTGTTATCGCAGCTTGGGATAAGCGTTATCAGCACAATCGCCAATGCCAAATTGTTGTTAACCTTTATCGGCGAAACCCAAATTGCATTTTGGCAATTTTTTAGAGGACGCGCCCGGGTCAGGGCGGCGGATTTTTTTCTTTGTCTACAGGCTGCAGGGCCGGAAGCTTTACCGATAGTCACCTTAATCAGTTTATTAGTGGGCTTGATTCTGGCCTTTGTCGGCGCGATACAACTGGCTTTATTCGGCGCTCAAATATTCATTGCCGATTTGGTCGGTTTAGGCACGGTGAGAGAAATGGGCGCATTGATGACGGCGGTGATAATGTCGGGACGCACCGGGGCTGCTTATGCTGCTCAATTAGGAACCATGCAGGTGAATCAGGAGATCGACGCCATCAAAACGATGGGTATTTCTGCGACTGAGTTTTTGGTGTTGCCGCGTATTTCTGCGTTAGTGTTGATGATGCCTTTGTTGTGTTTGTACGCCAATGTTATCGGCATTTTGGGCGGCGCTTTGGTTACCGTATCCGCTTTCGATGTTTCTCTCATTCAGTATTTTAATGAAACCGTTAAAGCGGTGCATTTGCCTGATTTTATGATCGGCTTGTTTAAAAGCGCGGTGTTCGCATTATTGATTGCGACTGCGGGCTGTATGCGCGGCATGCAGTGCGGACGCAGCGCTTCGGCGGTAGGCGATGCAACCACGGCGGCAGTCGTCGATAGTATTGTTTATATTGTGATAGCCGATTCGGTGATTACTTTGATTTGCGATCAACTGGGTATTTGAGGTTTAACGATGAACCCGGTTCATATGCGCGTTGAGAATCTAACCATGGCTTATGGAGACCATGTGATTCAACGCGATTTGAATTTCGCCATCAATCAAGGGGATGTATTCATTATCATGGGCGGCAGCGGCTGCGGCAAAAGCACGTTGTTAAGACACTTAATCGGCTTACAACAACCGGCGGCGGGGGAAATTTATTTTCAACAACATGGTTTTTGGCAAGCTTCCGAGCAAGACCGCTTAGCGATGACTCGGCGCATGGGGGTATTATATCAAAGCGGCGCTTTGTTCAGTTCCTTGACGCTGGCGGAAAATATTGCCTTGCCGATTGCTGAATTTACCGCATTGCAGGAAAAAGAAATTGCCGAGCTTGTTTCATTCAAATTGGCCTTAGTTGGTTTAGCCGGTTTTGAAAATTATTACCCCAGCGAGATTAGCGGCGGCATGCAAAAGCGGGCGGGCTTGGCCAGGGCGATGGCTTTGGACCCGGAAATTCTGCTTTTTGATGAGCCGTCCGCCGGTTTGGATCCGATCAGCGCCCGATTATTGGATGATTTGATAATTCAATTAAGCGAGGCTTTAAGGACGACGATAGTGGTGGTGACTCATGAATTAGCCAGTATTTTCGCTATTGGCGCTAATTCGGTATTTCTGGATGCAGAGTCTAAAACCATGTTGGCGACCGGTGCGCCTAGTCATCTATTGCACAAGAGCGACAACCCGAAAATCATTCAATTTCTAACCCGAGGCGAACAAACGCGATGAGTCAAAAAATCAGTCCATTGGCGATAGGCGGATTTACGGTAGGCGCATTGGCGCTCTTTATCCTCGGCCTGTTCATATTCAGCAGCGGACAATTATTTAACAAAGACAAAGTGCGCTATGTGATTTTTTTCAGTTCATCGTTGAATGGTCTGGATGTCGGCGCACCGGTTAAAATGCAGGGCGTTAAAATCGGCGAGGTAACTGAAATCAAACTGCAACTTGACCCGGAAACCAGCCAACTGTATAAACCGGTGGTGGTGGAAATTGATCGGAGTAGTCTGAGCGCCACTGGCGGTTCGGCATTGCCGGTGATAATGACCGGGCAACAAATGCTGGAAGAGCGCGATAAAATCGTTAATGCCGGATTTAGAGCGCGTTTGGAGCTGCAAAGCTTGCTGACCGGCTTATTATATGTCGATCTGGATTTACACCCCGGAACCCAACCGGCTTACATCGGCCTGGAATATAACGGCATTTTGGAATTGCCCGGAGTTCCCGCCACGACTGATGAAATTCGCCAAACTGCTGAGCAACTCAGTGAAAAGTTACAATCCATACCGTTGGATGAAATTATTCAGAATCTGTCTGAATCTCTGGTGGAAATCCGTAATCTGCTGGTGTCTGAAGATTTTAAGCAATCCCGAACGGCTTTATTGGGAACCTTGCGCCAATCAGAGCAACTACTGACGACCATGAATAAACATATGGAACCCTTACTTATTTCCGCGCGGCATACCGTCAACAACAGCAATGGGATGATTAATGACGCCAGAGCGCAATTAAAACCGGCCTTACTCTCTTTGAATACGACTTTACAAGCCGCAGATGAGGCTTTGCAAACAAGCGATCAAACAATGCACGCGCTAGGAAATGCCGTGAAGCCTTCATCGCCGTTGGCGGAAACTTTAAAAGCGGTTCGCGATGCAGCGAGATCGGTGAAAAATTTAAGCGATTATCTGGAGCGGCATCCGGAATCTTTGATTAGCGGTAAGAAACCATGATAAGGAAAAAAGCGATGTTGTTATTACGCATTAGCGGTGTTTGTTTGATTGCTTTGATTATTTCAGCCTGTGCGCCCTCATCGCCGCCGTCCCGGTTCTATTTATTAGAACCCGGTCAATTTGATAAACATGCAAAAATGCCGACGCGAAGTCCGGTAACCATCATTATAGAATCGGTAAAATTAGCCGAATATTTGAATCGACCGCAAATTGTCACCGCCGTGGCGGAAAATCAGTATCATTTTAGTGAAACCAACCGCTGGGCGGAAGCGCTGGAAGATAATATACAGCGCATTGTTCAATTAAATTTGCATCAGTTATTGCCGTTTCCGGTGGCTACTACTTCGACCGGCTTAGGTGATAATGTCGCTATCTATTATTTAAACTTGAAAATCACGGATAGTTATATGAATCGGGAAGGGCAGGTTAAGGTCAATGTTTTTTGGCGATTATACTCACAGAATGGAAGCGGGGAGGTAGCGCAAAGTTTTCAATGTAAACGACAGGCGGCATCAAATGATTATCCGGGAATGGTGTTTGCAATGAATCAATGCGTGAATGAACTGACCACCCAACTGGCGGATGAAATCAAAGTTTTTAAGACGCAAAGGTCAGACTAAAGTCTGAGCTACGACTCATTGTGAGTAGGTCGGACTTCAGTCCGACACTAATCCTTATTAGAGACAATTTCAATATCGAAGCTGATACCATAAAGAACCTAAGTATTCATGAAACGCTAAGGTTGTGGTTTCTAGCGCAAAGACGGATGGTAAAAACGTTAATATGCCCATTTCGGGTTTTGATAAAAAAGCCGTCGGCGCCGGCATGACCGTAAAACCAGCTTGTTGAAATTGTCGTGTGGCCCGTGACATATGGATGGCGTGGGTGACTAACACAATGTGTTTAATGCCTGCTTGAGAGAGAATCCGGTAACTATTTCTGGCATTTTCGGCGGTGTTGCGGCTATTTGTTTCTTGCCATTTCACCGGTACGGAAAATTCTTTTTCCAAAATATCAGCCATTAATTCGGCTTCCGATTGAGGCTGTTTGCTTAATACGATGCCTCCGCTTACCAAGATGGGCAATCGGGTTTGTTTAGCGAGTTTTGCCGTGTATCGCAGTCGGGTCAGTGTTCTTGAGTTGACTGAACTGCCTGCGCCATATTCAGGCGCATGATTAACCAGCCCACCGCCGATAACGACCAGGGCTTGAGCAGCTGAAATTTGCTGAGTATCCGGCGTTGAGTATGGGCTTACCTGTTTAGCCAGGTAATAAGCAACAATTGGCGTGCTGATTAAATACAGGATGATGATGGAGAATAGCAAAGCGCTGGCCTGTTTAATTTTATGCCGGAAAAATTTTAGATAGAGAAAAAAAACGAAGAGCAAAAAGGCGCTTAAGGGCAATAATAAGGTTTTTATAACATAAATCAGCCAAATGTCCATCTGTCTGGAACCCGCGGTGCGCCTCTGTCAGGAATGATTGGGAGAGGTAGGAAATACCGACTAGTACAGCAACTCTTAAGTTCATAACAAAAAGAAACGCTGTAATAGTTTGTTTTTAATGAAGTAATAACTTTATTATTTTATTGATTACTTTGAGTTTGCTGTACTAGGTAAGACCAAAGGCTTACCTCAGTCCTTATTACAACAAATCTCCAATCTTCTCGCCTAAACGAACGACTTTGTCCGCTTGCAATGTTTCATCCCACTTCACTTTGTCGTCGGCAAATAAAACGATAATTGTGGAGCCCATATTAAAACGTCCCATTTCCATGCCTTTTTCTAAAGTGATGGATTGGTCTTGATATTGCCAATGACGCACCGATTTAATGGTCGGCGGGGTGACGACGCCATGCCAGACAGTTTCAACACTGGAGACAAAAATTGCGCCGACCAGAACCAGCGCCATTGGGCCGGCTTCGGTGTCGAAAATACAGGCGACGCGTTCGTTGCGGGCAAATAAACCCTGCACCGAGCGGGTGGTGGCGTTATTGACGCTGAATAAGCGGCCGGGAATATGCGCCATTTCTGTGAGCGTACCGGTTAACGGCATGTGTAGCCGATGATAGTCTTTTGGCGATAGATAAATGGTGGTGAAGCGGCCGTTTTCAAAGGGTTTGGCGCGTTCCGCATCGCCGCCCAACAGCTCTGTTGCGGTAAATGATTTGCCTTTAGCCTGAAAAATATCACCCGCTTCGATAGAGCCTGCTTGGCTGACTGCGCCGTCGGCAGGGCAGGCAATGGAGCCGGGTTGCGGGCTGATTTTATGCACCCCTTCTTTGAGTTCGCGGGTGAAGAAATCGTTAAAACTGCTGAAGGCTTCAATATCGCTGATTTTGGATTCCGCCATGTTCACCCCATAGATTTTAATAATGGTTTTAATGAACAGGTTTTTCCAGGCTTTATGGGTCGAATGGGTGAATTTCGAGGCCAGCACCGAAAGCGCATGATGCGGCAATAGGTATTGGGGCAGGGTGGTTAAAGCTTCTTTAAAGGTCATGATGGCTGTTACGGCAAGTTAACTAATTCCGGCGCTTGCCAATCGGGGTTGCGGTGCTCGGCGATAACGGTGGTGTAGATGCCGCCGCGAACATTAAATTCTGCGCGGATGCGCATAAAGTTGGGCTGGATGGCGTTAACCAGATCGTCCAGCATTTGATTAGTGACGGCTTCATGAAAAGCGCCTTCTTCACGGAAGGACCACATATAGAGTTTGAGCGATTTTAATTCCACACAGAGTTTATCGGCCACATATTCAATAGTGATAGTGGCGAAATCCGGTTGGCCGGTTTTCGGACATAAACAGGTGAATTCGGGAATATCGATACTGATTGTGTAATCGCGCCCGGGGTTGGGGTTTTCAAAGGTTTCCAGATCTTTACTTGCTTGTGTTGTCATATTGTTACAAAAAATAGTTACTACGTTTCCGTTTTTGATTCTTTCACAGACTTTGTGTTTAGGACTGAGGATGAAATAAAGGGCTATTTTATCATCAAATTTTCAAAGCGCCCGGTAAAAAGAATTCACTGACCAATAATGGTTGTTTTTGGATGGCGTAGACGGTTCGTCGTCCCCAAACTGAATCAGGCAATGGGATCTTTGTTTGTAATGAAGAACTCCAGCGCTCGCTGGAAATGTTGGCGACTTCCAGTTGCAAGCGCTCCAGATTGGGATATGAAAAAATGACTTCGCCTAAGGGTCTTGTGCCCAAGTGCGATAGATTGCGTTTGGCGATTTTAATGGTTTTATTGGGCAATATGGTTCTGGCTAGAATCAGCGGTTCGTCGTTGGCGTATAACAAAACTTCGCGGCTGAGGTTGAATTGCTGATGGGGAATATGTAGCAGTTTGCATTCCCCGGCGTAGGCCGGTCGCCATTGATGAAACAGTATTTTGACAGCAAATTGTTTGCCGTAATAACAACGCAGTCTTTGGGTGAGCGACCCGGCTTCGTAAACCCAGGATTTGACATCTGCGGGTATCGAATGTCTGACGCTGGGTAAATCCGCTTTCCAGTCCGGCGAACGGTTAAATAGAAAACTGTTTTGATGCACTTAGTTATACCTCGGCATATTGATGAACGCCGCCCAACCAACGGCTGATAATTAATTCGGCGGATTCTGGTTGTTCTTGCAGAATTTGTTGGGCGGCTATTTCCACTTGCTCCAATAAATCGGCGTGTTGTTCCAGATCGGCGATTTTAAAGCCGATCTGGCCGGTTTGCCGGGTACCCATAATTTCACCGGGGCCGCGTAATTGCAGATCTTTTTCGGCGATGAGGAAGCCGTCCTGGGTGTCGCGCATTATGCCTAAACGATGCGCGGCGGTATTGGATAAAGGCGCTTGATAAAGCAGTAAACAATAACTTTCTAATTCGCCCCGTCCGACTCGACCGCGCAGTTGATGCAGTTGGGAAAGTCCGAGCCGCTCCGGGTTTTCGATAATCATCAAGCCGGCATTAGGCACATCAACGCCGACTTCTATCACTGTCGTAGCGACCAGTAAATCATATTGATGGCTCTTAAAAGCTTGCATAATCTGATCTTTTTCAGCGGCTTTCATACGCCCATGCACCAATGCGACGTTGACTTCCGGTAATGCGGCTTTCAGCAGTTCAGCGGTTTTTTCAGCAGCTTCGCATTGTAAGGCTTCGGATTCTTCAATCAAGGTGCAGACCCAATAGGCTTGTTTTTTTGATTGCACCCAATGGTTAATGCGGTTGACGACTTGCTGACGGCGTTCATTGGAAATGGCGCAGGTGGTTATCGGTTTTCGACCGGGCGGTAATTCATCAATGATGGAGATATCCAGATCCGAGTATTGTAACATCGCCAGGGTTCTGGGTATCGGGGTGGCGGTCATTACCAATTGATGCGGTTTGGCGTCAATGGATTTTTCACGCAAGGCCAAGCGTTGATGTACCCCGAAACGGTGTTGTTCATCAATAATGATCAGACCCAGTTTGGCAAAATGGACGCTTTCCTGAAATAACGCATGGGTGCCGATAATAATCGCCGCGCTTCCGTCGGCAATGGCTTCGAGTATCGCTTGCCGGGTTTTACCTTTCTGTTGGCCGCTTAAAAAGACCAGATTAATATCAAAAGGCTCAAACCATTGGCTAAAGTTGCGAAAATGTTGTTCGGCTAATAATTCGGTAGGCGCCATGATGGCGGTTTGATAATTGGCGGATAAAGCGGCTAATGCGGTAATGGCGGCGACGATGGTTTTGCCGGAGCCGACATCGCCTTGCACCAGTCTTAACATCGGATGCGGCTCGGCGCAATCGCTTGCAATTTCGGCAATTACCCGCTGCTGCGCGGCTGTTAATTGAAAGGGCAGGGTATTGATAAAATCTTGTTTTAAGTTTTCATTCACCGGAAAAACCGGCGCTTGCCATTGTTTATGGCGCTGTTTGCCCAATAACATTTTCAGATGATGGGCGATGAATTCTTCAAAAGCCAGGCGTTTAACCGCGATGCTTTGTTGCAAATCGGCGCTTGAAAATTCAGTGGGCGGCGCATGAAGGGTGAGTAAGGTTTGTTGGATATCCGGAAACTGAAAGCGGGATCGAATGGAGGCGGGTAAGTACTCCGGTATTTTTTCCAAACAAAGCGTTAAAGCTTGTTTGACTGATTTTTGTATCGTCGACTGCCTGAGTCCATCCGTTAACGGATAGATGGGGGTAAGCGACGATTCGGTAACGATGTCTTCTTCGTTTCTGAGGATTTTATATTCCGGGTGGATGATTTCCAGGCCTGCATAACCCTGTCTGATAGCGCCGAAACAGCTCAGTAATACGCCGGCTTGTAATTGCGATTGCTGAGCGGCTGAAAAATGAAAAAAGCGCAAGCTGAGTTGACTGCCGTTGCCGTCGCGTAATTGACAAATCAGGCTGCGCTTACCGCGCATTAACACTTCGCTATGTTCAATGGTTCCGCAAATCAGCGCCGATTGGCCGATATTTAAGTTAGCAATCGGGGTGACTCGGGTGCGGTCTTCATAGCGGATCGGCAAATGAAACAGTAGATCCAGTACGCTGACGATATTCAGTTTTTGTAAGCGATTAACGGATTGGACGCCAATGCCATCCAAAATGGAGACCGGTTGTTGAATAATTTGCTGATCCGTCATCATTGTGTTTTTCGAGGCAATCCTTCTGTAAGGAATTACAGGTGTTGCTGCTCATTATAGCGGCAGTTTTGATGAGTTGTTAATTTAGCTTGTTTATACCATAATCAGGTATATTTTGGTATGAATGAGGTGAGTAATGGCGAAAAATACCAGCATCACATTGGGAGAGCATTTTGAGGATTTTGTTGCCTGTCAAATAGAAAGCGGACGATTTAGTTCGGCCAGTGAGGTTATCCGAGCCGGACTTAGATTGCTTGAGCATTCTGAAACTAAGCTTGAAGTGTTGCGACAGATGCTTAACGAGGGCGAGCAAAGCGGTGTGGTAGATTATGATTACCAAAGCTTGATGAAGGAACTTGATAATGAAATCGATCAATGAAAGCATTTAAGCTAACCGGTAAAGCGAAACAAGACTTAAAAAAAATTGCCCTATTTACTGAAAGACGTTGGGGACGGAATCAGCGTTATAGGTATATCAAGCAATTTGATGACGCCTTTCATTTATTGGCGGAAGATCCTATGTTGGGAAAACCTTGCGATCATATTCAAGAAGGTGTTAGAAAGTTTCCGCAAGGGAGTCATATAATTTTCTATCATAAAGAAACTGACGGGAAGATAATCATTATCCGTATTCTCCATAAAAATATGGATATTGAAAGTCGATTTTCAGAGGGTTAACTATGACGAATAAGTATCATCAAGCACCATGACCGCATCCATTTCGACATCCACGCCTTTAGGCAATGCCGCTACGCCGACTGCTGCGCGAGCAGGATAAGGTTGACCGAAATATTCGCTCATGATTTCATTGACGATGGGGAAGTTGGATAAATCGGTTAAATAGACATTGAGTTTGACGAAGTCGAAAAAATTGCCGCCCGCCGCGTCCGCAACGGCTTGTAAGTTTTGAAAAACCCGATGGATTTGGGCGTTGATATCGCCTTCGATGACTTGCATAGTTTCCGGGTCAAGTGGAATTTGCCCGGAAAGATAGACTGTGTTGTCTACTTTAACGGCTTGTGAATAAGTGCCGATGGCTTGCGGGGCTTTAGGCGTTTGTATGGTTTGTTTGCTCATAAAGTCTTACCTACACAGTTGCAACAAAAAAATAAAACAGATTCATCAGGCTTTAATCCGGGTGATTTTCATGACGATTTTCAGTTTTTTCAATTTACGGATAATAGTCGCCAAATGCACGCGGTTATTGACGCTCAGGGTGATTAAATCAACCGAAACTCTATCATCCTGGCTGATTACCTTAACGTTTTCAATGTTCGAATCCATGGTCGAAATTGTGGAGGCGATGGTCGCCAAGGTGCCGCGTTGGTTTAATAATTCGATTTTAATTTCAACCGGGAATTCACCGGAGGTTTCTTTACTCCATTCAATATCCAGCCAATTAGCCTGATTCTTTCTCACTTCATTGCGATTGCGGCACTCGTGATGATGCACAACGATGCCTTTGCCGGGATTGAAAAAGCCGATGATCTCATCGCCGGGAATAGGGTGACAGCATTTTGCCAAGGTTACCACCATGCCTTCCGAGCCTTTGATAACCAATGGGCTGGTAATGCTATTGTGCTCCGTATTATCCAGTTTAATCGTTTCCGCAGCATCTTCCTGGGCAAAGCGTTTGGCCACCAACAGCGGCATTTTGTTGCCTAAACCAATATCTTCCAGTAATTCGTTTAAGGACTCCATATTGAAATTGCTGATCACCTCATCGATATGTGTTCTATCGAAATGATCCAGTTGCAAATTTATGGTGAGTAATTCTTTTTCCAATAAACTTTGACCTAAGGCAATGGCTTCTTTGCGTTTAAAGTTTTTCAAATAACCGCGTATGCTGCTACGGGCTTTTGCGGTGACCACGAAATTCAACCACAACGGGTTTGGCCTGGCCCATGGCGCAGTGATGACTTCCACAGTCATGCCGTTTTCCAATTTAGTTTGCAACGGCACCAGTTTTTTATCAATACGGGCGGAGATGCAGCTATTGCCGATGTCGGTATGGACTGCAAAAGCAAAATCGACAATGGTTGCGCCGCGGGGTAGTTTAATAATAGCGCCCTGCGGGGTAAATACAAAAACTTCCTGCGGGAATAAATCAACTTTCAGATTATCGATGAATTCCAATGAATTGCCGGCGTTTTTTTGCAATTCTAGTAAGTCTCTCAGCCATTCATTCACGCGGGCGTGAATGTTTTCATTATGTTGGGAATCGGATTTATACAACCAATGCGCTGCGATGCCGGATTCTGAAATGCGGTGCATTTCATGGGTGCGGATTTGAATTTCCAACGGCACGCCGTAAGGGCCTTTCAAAATGGTATGTAAGGATTGATAACCGTTCGCTTTAGGCAAAGCGATATAATCTTTAAAGCGACCGGGAATAGGGTTGTATAAATTATGTACGCAGCCTAAGGCGCGATAACATTCATCAACGGTATGGCAAATGATGCGCACCGCATAGACATCAAAAACGTCTTTAAAAGAAATTTTCTTGAGCAGCATTTTATTATAAATGCTGGCGACATTTTTTTCTCGGCCGATCACTTCGCTTTCCAGACCGGTTTGTTGTAAGCGGTTCTGGATAGCGCCTTGAATGGTCTCGATAATTTCTTTGCGGTTGCCGCGGGCTTTTTTGACGGCGCTTTTTATCGCCGAATAGCGATTCGGGTATAAGGCTTTGAAGCCCAGCGACTCCAATTGATGGCGAATCTGGTTCATGCCCAGGCGATTAGCGATAGGGGCGTAGATTTCCAGGGTTTCTTTGGCGATTCGCCGTTTTGATTTAGGCGGCATGGCGCCTAAGGTTTTCATATTGTGTAAACGATCCGCCAGCTTGACGATGATAACCCGCAGATCTTTATCCATCGCCATAAACATTTTGCGTACGTTTTCAGCTTGTTTTTCGGCGCGGGATTTATGATCCAGTTTGGTCAGCTTGGTCACGCCGTCAACCAATTCCGCGACTTCAGCGGAGAATAACTGAGCTAATTCTTCTTTGCTGACAGGGGTGTCTTCAATAACATCGTGTAAAATCGCCGCCATAATGCAGTACTTATCCATACACATTTCAGCCAGACTAATGGCGACGGAGACCGGGTGACAGATATAGGCTTCACCACTTTTACGAAATTGACCGGAATGTGCTTCAGCGCCGAAATGATAAGCGCGAACCACATCCTCTATTTGAGATTCATCCAGATACTCGCTTAAAACTGTACAAAGCTTTTTTAGAAGCTTTAGTTCCGGGGTTTCTATGGACAAACTTTCAAGTTCTGCGAGAGGATCCGGCATGATTAATTAATTATATTTCGACTTGAGTTTCAGACATTTCGCCGACATTATGCAAAAGAGCGACATTGTCCGCATTGACATGGCCTTCGGCAATTTCGCGCAAAGCGAGAACGGTGTTCTTGTCTTTACCGCGCGGTAAGAATTCTTCCGCGCCCTTATCCAGTTGACGCGCTCTCTGACTGGCGAGGATAACCAACTTAAAGCGGTTTTCTACATTTTCCAAACAATCTTCTACGGTGACTCTAGCCATATGATTAAACCTAAATAAAATTCTTTTCGCGATGATGAATAGTCAATTATTTTCTATCGACTTTCTTTTGACGATAAGGTTGCAATGAAAACAATGAATAAACAACCTTTGACAAAATCTTGAAAAAGATGAAAAAAAAACAAAATGGGGACAGCATTATATAAAATAAAAGCTCTGTCGGGCAATGTGCTGACAGAGCTTTTGTTTGCGGGGCTGAATTTCCGCTAATTCAAATGTTGAAGTTATTTCTGTACGTTCCTAAGCGCGTTGCTCAAGAATGGCGACCGCCGGTAATTTTTTACCTTCCAGAAATTCTAAAAAGGCGCCGCCGCCGGTGGAAGTATAAGAAACTTTATCACTGATTTGATATTTATCAATGGCGGCTAATGTATCGCCTCCGCCGGCAATAGAAAAGGCGCTGCTGTCGGCAATGGCTAAAGACATCGCTTTGGTGCCTTCGCCGAATTGGTCGATTTCGAAAACGCCGACCGGGCCGTTCCAAACGATAGTACCGGCAGATTGTAGAATACCGGCATATTGTTTGGCGGTTTCAGGGCCGATATCCAAAATCATATCATCGTCAGTCACTTCATCGACTTTCTTGATAGTTGCTTCGGCGGATTCAGAAAATTCTTTAGCGCAAACCACATCGACCGGCACCGGAATATCTGAGCCGCTTGCTTTGGCGGCGGCCATTAATTTTTTCGCTTCCTCAATTAAGTCCGCTTCGTATAATGATTTGCCGACATTGTAACCGGCTGCGGCAATAAAAGTATTGGCAATGCCGCCGCCGACAATTAATTGGTCCACTTTAGTCGATAAAGATTCCAAGACCGTTAATTTGGTAGAAACTTTTGAACCGCCGACGATAGCGACCAAAGGTTTTTCAGGCATTTCCAGCGCTTTGCCCAAGGCGTCCAGTTCACCGCTGAGCAAGGGGCCTGCGCAGGCTACCTGCGCATGTTCTGCAACACTGTGAGTGGATGCTTGTGCTCGATGCGCTGTACCGAAAGCGTCCATGACGAAAATATCACATAAGGCCGCCATTTTTTTGCCTAAATCAGCATTGTTTTTCTTTTCGCCGACATTAAAACGGACGTTTTCGCATAACACCACTTCTCCGGCTGAAATTTCGATGCCGTCCAACCAGTCTTTTTCCAGACGCACCGGTTTGTCTAATAATTCCGCCATGCGCTCGGCCACCGGCTTGAGGCTGGCTTGTTCCGAGTATTCGCCTTCAGTCGGACGTCCTAAGTGAGACATCAACATCACAGCAGCGCCATTTGCCAATGCGGTTTCGATGGTTGGGATACTGGCTTGAATGCGCAGATCACTGGTAACTTTGCCATCTTTAACAGGCACATTCAAATCTTGACGAATTAATATGCGTTTACCGGATAAGTCCAGGTCAACCATTCTTTTTATTGACATATGTTTTCCTTAAAAGCTGAAATAAACCCGATATTATAACAATGAGTGATCATTTTCATCCAGCAATCGTCGAATGCCGCTGGGAAAAACATATGAGTCAAAATGTATTCGCGATCAACAAAATGAACTATATTTTCATTATTCATTAAATAATCAATATTTTTATGGAAAAAAAATTTAATTGGCGACGGGTTTTAGTTTTATTGATTGGGCTAACTAGCTTGTTTTATGGCGGATATGTATCAGCAAAAGAGGATCCCAGCACGATTAATATTTTGATCGATGTATCGGGCAGCATGAAACAAAATGATCCTCAAAATGAGCGTATAAAGGCGATGAAGTTGCTGATTAACTTACTGCCTAAAGGCGTAGAGGCGGGGATATGGCTGTTTGCCGAAAACACCCAAATGATTAAAGAAACTTCAACAGTTAATGCTAAGTGGAAAAGGGAAGGCCTGAAAGCGACCAAACAAATTCATTCCAAGGGCGTATATACCGATATTGAAAAGGCCGTTAACACGGTTTTGCAGAACGGTTTCAAACATAAAACCAAAAACAATTTGATTTTATTGACCGATGGCATGGTTGATATATCCAAAGATATTATGGTGAGCGCCGAATCCAGAGAACGAGTGATTCAGGATTTAATTCCTAAATTACAGCAACAAAATGTAAGCCTGTTAACGATGGCCTTATCGGAAAACGCGGATAAGCCACTCTTATCCAAATTGGCGTTTGATACTTATGGTTGGGCGGAAGAAACCCAATCGGCCGAGCAACTGCAAAAAACATTTTTAAAAATGTTCAATAGAGTTGCGCCAACCGATAAAGCGCCGTTGGAGTCTAATCTGTTCACTATCGATAAAAGCATTAAAGAGTTTTCATTATTATTGTTCAAACAAGATCAGGCGATGCCGACCCGTTTGATTACGCCGGATAAAACGATTATGTCGTCTAGTTCAAAAATGGAACAATTATCCTGGGTGGATGAGGCCGGATACGATTTAATAACGGTTGCCAAACCGCTATCAGGCGATTGGATTATCGAAGCCGATATGGATCCGGATAATCAACTGATGATTTTGACGGATCTGAAATTTCAGATAGAAGATACGCCCGCTTATCTGGCGGAAAATGAAAGTTTAACCCTAAAGGCGCATTTTACCGAGCAAGGAAAATTACTTCGGCGAGATGACTTTTTACAAATTGTTGACATTCAAGCCTTGTATAGCGACGCGGCGGGTCAGGAACAGCGTTTGAAATTTGAGGCGGATGCGGAAAAAGGTTATTTCATCCTTCAGGGGAAACCACAGTCAGGAACCGGCGAACACCGTTACCAATTTATCGCCGATGGTAAAACCTTTAAAAGAGAAATCAAGCGAACCATAAAAGTGATCGATGAGTGGCTGAAACTGGATTGGCGCTTAGAAAAAGCCGATCAATTAATCATTACCTTAACCCCGAATACCGATTTGCTTGATGCCGATGAACTTACCGCAAATGCAACTGTTGCGATGAATCAGGGGAAATCATACAGTCGGGATATGAAGCGTAAGGACGGTCAGTTGATATTGAATTTACCTTGGCGAGCGACTGATGAAACGGCAATGATTAATTTTTCGCTGATTGCAAAAAGCCCTGAAGGGGAACCGGTTACGCCAACTGTGCGGCCTTTAACAATCCATGCTGAAGCTGTGGCGGCGCTGCACAGCGCCAAACTTGAAGCTGAAGATGACGGCTTGGAAAACGAGGTAAAGGCAGCGGGTGGGGAAACTGAGGTTAAAAAAAATGAAGATGATGAGCCGGAAGTTGTCGAAGAAACAGAAGAAACCCGTTGGGGGGTGGCGATAGCCATTATCGTAGCGGTCAATTTATTAATAATCGGGGTCGGTTTTTTCATTTTTAAATGGATGAAAAAGCAAACCGCGATGAAACAGGAACAATTATTAGGCAGGTTGGCATGATGGAATTTGGCGCGACGGTAAATGTTTTATTATTGGAAGGCTTTATAGTCTTATTGTTAATAGCGTGTGTGATTTTTATTTTGTCTCGAAAAAAACACGCAAAAGAGGCGCAGGCGGCTCATGAATTTATCGATAAGTTAGAAGAAAAAGAGAAAACCCGGCACAAGGGGTTGAAGCAAATGATCAACGAAATCCGTGAATTAGATGATGCCTCTTTAGACCAATTGATAGGCAATATCACGCAGACGGAAAACGCGCTTTACCAAAAAATTATCCAGTCCTTTTTAACCCGCGATGTCGAATTGCTAATGAATATGGATGATTATGTTAATCAAATGTCGTCCAGTTATTGCGAGGCGTTTAAAAGCACTGAATCCGATTCGGAAAGCAACCAGGATGACGACGAAATAGAGTCATTAAAAAAACAACTGGCCTTATTATCCGAACAATTAAACACATCAATGAACACGATGGACGATATAACAGCTGAATATACGCGGGTGTTTAGCGGAACCCAAAGTGAATTGGAATTGGATAACAGCCGAAAAAAAATGCTGCAAATTTTTGCGGATGCTGAAAAACATATTAAATCAACTGGTAAGTAAATGAATACAGCGCTATGGGTGATTTTTATTGAAGTCTTTCTGGTGACATTCGCCGCCCTGGGTTTAATGGTGATGTTTAACTGGAAACGAAAAAAACGCAACAACGCGTTTTTAGAGCAGCTATTGGAGCAGTATCAACAGCGACGTGAAACGCGTAAGGAAGATTTATTAGCTTTATTAGGCGCTCATTTGCAATTAAGTGATGAACAAGCGGATTCGGTTTGCAGTCATTTAATGGTATTTGAAAAGAAATTTCTACAGGATTACGTGGAAAGCCAAATAAAGAATACGTTGGATACGGATTTATATCTAAACTTATGCAGCTTGTTGGATGGTTATTTAAAATCTTTGCCGGAATATGGCGTCTCTGAACAAGAGGCTGATCAAGTCGCCGCGCAATTTAATCTGGATGACGATGATGATGACATGGATTGGCAAGATGCTTTTTCGGATGACGATGATGATGCTGATCAGAAAGTAACAGACGAGACTGACAATTCAGCGCAAGCTGAGAAACAAGATCGCGGATCGCGTTATGGGTAAAAGCGTGAATCTTTTATTCACGCTTTTCTGTTTGTTGTTCTTTAAGCTTTCAAACTGGCGGCTTGCTCGGCGCGTTGTTTGATTTCATCCCAGTTCTCGGCATCTACCAAGTTGGCGGGCGCCATCCACGAACCGCCCACACAAGCGACGTTTTTTAACGCCAGATACTGTTCGGCGTTGCTTGGGCTGACGCCGCCGGTCGGGCAAAATGTCACTTGCGGCAACGGACCGCCGATGGATTTCAGCATCGGTACGCCGCCGGCAGCCTCAGCCGGGAAGAATTTCATGGCGTTAATGCCTTTTTCCATTAACTTCATGACTTCCCCAGGCGTGGCGACGCCGGGTAAAATTGGCGTTCCGGAAGCCAAGGCCGCATCAATCAAGCTATCGGTGACGCCGGGACTGACTAGAAATTCAGAACCGGCATCGATTGCTTGATTCAAAGTATCCACATTGATGATGGTGCCTGCGCCGACAATGGCGTTAGGCACTTCGGCTTTAATTTGTTTGATCGCATCCAAGGCGACCGGGGTGCGCAAAGTAATTTCCAATACTTTCAGGCCGCCTTCGACCAATGCATTCGCCAAAGGTGCGGCATGTTCCAGGTTATTGATGACCATTACCGGTATCACCGGCGATGTGTGCATAATGTCTGTAATTGTTGTCATGGTATTGAGTCTTTAAACGATTAAAATTAATCCACAGGGAATAAGTTGGATGCGCCGGTTTCAGCGGTTGATGCACCTAAACGGAAGCCGCCGAACATTTCCCGACCCATGCCGTAATGGTGGTTTTTGGCGCGGCTGGGAAGCGGGGTGCGGTCGTTAAATTCAGCGTCATCGACTAATACATTGACGTCGCCGGATTGTAGATTCAAGGAAACAATATCGCCATCCAGCACTTTGGCCAATGGACCGCCCATTTCACTTTCAGGACATAAATGAATCACCGAAGGCACTTTGCCGGATGCGCCGGACATTCTGCCGTCAGTGACTAATGCGACTTTAAAACCCTGATCCTGCAACACACCTAATGGCGGCGTCAATTTGTGTAATTCCGGCATGCCATTGGCTCTGGGACCTTGGAAGCGAAGCACTGCGACAAAGTCTTTATTCAATTCGCCGCGTTGGAAAGCGGCCAAAAAATCTTCCTGATCATCAAATACCACGGCGGGCGCTTCCACGATTTGATGATCTTCTGAGACGGCGGATAGTTTTGAGACGCCGCGTCCCAAGTTGCCATGCATTACATGTAAACCGCCGCCGGTGGCGAATGGTTTTTCCACCGTGCTGAGGACTTCTGTATCCATTGACGTCGATGGACAAGGCTCCCAATGTAGTTTGCCATCGTCCAGGATGGGTTCCTGGGTATAGCTGTTCATGCCGCGCTTATCGGCGATGGT
>SPJM01000136.1 GCA_006844585.1 Methylococcaceae bacterium
TCTCCGGCGGAGCGTTGTTAGCTGTGAAGCCCTCTGACCTATCCGGTATGCACAATCTTTAACCGACAATTAACAGATATTGAAAAAAAACCATTAAAGACCTACAATGTATTACAAAGTAATCATTTTATGGGGCTATTATGGGTATCACGAGCGTAAGACTACACCCTGAAATAGAAAATCCTTTGGAGGATTTGTCAAAAAAGCTTGATAGAAGCAAGAATTATCTAATTAATCAAGCGGTTAAAGAATTTATAACTAGAAATTCACTTGAGGAACAAAGGTGGCTTGAAACTCTTGAAGCCATTGATTCCGTCAAGTCTGGAAAATTGATTGAAGAAAAAGAAGTTAATGATTGGCTTGAAAGCTGGGGAACTGAAAATGAGCTTGAACCGCCGAATCTATGAGAATTTCATATACACTGGAAGCAATAGATGATTTAAAGAGGCTTAGAGAATTCATAGAGGTGAAAAATCCGTTAGCCGCCCAACGTGTAGCAACCTCAATATTAAAAGGAATTAGCCAACTAAAAGTGTTTCCATATTTAGGTGTTGAGGTACAGCAAGCACCAAACCCAGAAATGGTTCGAGATTTACTCATTGGTAATTATATTGCGCGCTACTTAATACGTTCTAAGAAAATAGATATTTTGAGGGTGTGGCATCACAAAGAAGAACGCTTATAACCAGGCGCTCCAGAGCTGACCGCAGGAAGCTCAGTTTGATTATTAAAGGTCATTTTTATCAAAGTTCAGTGTGCAAGTGAAGTTCATCGTCTATCTTCCTTCGACACCTGATCCTGGCTATTAGGCGAGCGAAAAACACATGGCAAAATGGTTGGCAATGACTTTCGGAATACTTTTAATCGTTACAAATGGTTTTTGGTTGTATTCTGCTATTGATCTCGCTGTAACCGAAAAATACAGGCAGCAGGTAGAGTATGAAAACGAAAACAAGATTATTGCATTAACAAAACTCACGAATAATTTTGTCAAAGGCATGGAAAAAAACGAACTAAAAGAATTGCTGGGCAGGCTATTTCCTGACTTTGAGCCCTTCGAAAAGGAAGGTGCAATTAATACAATATGGTTGTCATTCAAGATAAGCCCGGATGGAAAAATTGAACCAAATGAAGTGTCGCAATGAAATCGCCTAATCGGGATAGAGAATACTCAAGTAGCCCCCTCCCACGGGTCCGTATACAGCGCCTGGCCTGGCATTAACAGCGATATTTCATTGGGCAAATCGAATTCATATCAAGTGTCTATCGGGTCGTAACCGGATGATGAATCTTGCACATAGCGAGAACAGAAGGTGTTACCTTTTGCCAAACTTAACAAGTGCATATGAAAGAGAAGCAAAACTCAAGACGTCACGCCTGTTAATATCGCAACTCATCGAAAAAACATAATAAATAATGAAATTATTATTTAGAATATCCGATTTAACTTTACCTGACATTCGACTTCATCATAAAAGTACTCATATGAAGTGACTTTATCTCATAACACTCATAGCAGCATTAATACGCTGTTTGGCTTGTTGCAGTATTGAAAGGGAAAAATCAGGATCAAGTTGGCCTTCTTTTAATTTTGAATAGGCCGGAATGGTGTTCATATGCGGTAAATCTTGCGCCTTCTCTGAACCGAAATAACCGTGCAGCTTGGATAAAATCACAATATCGGTTAGGGTAATTGATTCGCCGCTGTCATAAAACCAGTTTTCAGCATGGTGCGGGATATCCGAAAACTCCTTGGAAAACCCTAAAGTGTGCAATAACAAAGAACCCACCGGCGCTCTCAAATAAGGAATAGACAAATCCAGCTCCGCGATGTCCGGATATTTTTCAGGATATTGATCGGCGAAATGTAATAAAGGAATCACGCCAATATCGGTGACTAAACCAGCCAATAAAGCATCTTCAGGATTGATATGGCCGCCGCACTGTTGAGCCAGCACAAAGCTTAAACTAGAAGTATAAAGACTATTTATCCACAGTTGCTTCATTGCCCCCATCAATTTTTTATCTTTACATTGAAACAACTGTTTTAAGCTGATGCTCATCACCAAATTCCGCGTTGAGTGGAGTCCTAAACGGTTAATGGCATCCTGGCAATTGGTAATCGGTTTGGTCGGCGCATACAGGGGACTGTTGGCGACTTGAATCAATTTCGTCACAATCGCCGCATCCAAATGGATAATTTCCGCCGCCTCATTAACGCCGATTTCGTCTTTCATCGCTTCTTTTAATTTAAAGGCGACATTGGGCAAAGAAGGCAATTGCAGCTTATTCTCGTGGTAAGCATCGCAAAAACTGGTGAAAAACTGATTATCGTTTATCGCCTCGGGAAGCTCAATATCGATCAATTCCACACAATCAATATCTGTTTGACTTTTTTTCGCCCATAACCGATTTAGCTCCACGGAAATGACTAACACGATCACATCCGTTAAAGCTATCGCTTTGGACCCGCAAGTTTGACTGCTATTAAGCGGCAAATTACCTTGATCCGATTTAGCCTCAACTTCATAACCGTTTTGACTATCCGGCTGAACACTGACACTACCTTTTAACACATAATAAACAAAACTGGTCGGTTGACCCAGCTGAAAAATCACATCATCCTGCTTGTAATATCGTACTTCCTGCGGAATGGCGCCGATAACAGTTGCATCCAGAAATCGTAGCGGTATAAATCGTTTCAATAAACGCGCATCCAGTTGTTGTTTACTCACCTTGAATGGCGCAGCAACGGCAACATTTACAGGACTTTCCGAATTATTATTGTCAGTCATTTGACGACTTTCATCGGATTGCTTTTCCGTTTCGGGTTTTGAGAATAAACTGTTAAACCATTTCATATCATTTTCCTTCAGATCTTCAGCCTTTCATCTACTTTAAGTAGACTATTAAATGGGGTAAATGGTTACGCTGACGATTAGGTTAAAACTTTTAAAGCTTCATTAATTTTATGTCGGGCTTCATGCAATATGTGTAAGCTATTCTCCGGCGATAAAGCAATATTGGTTAATTTGCCCGCTGCCGGAATCGAAGTGATAGCCGGAAAATGATGTGCAGATTTTTGGGTAATTTTGCAATGCAGGCGAGACAATACGACTAAATCCGTTAACGACAACTCGCTATGCAGATTTTGATACCATTCTTCAGAATGCAAGGCGACATCAATAAACTCTTCGGCAAAACTCCAATTTTTTAACACTGAAGCGCCGATAATCCCTTTAACAGCAGGTAAGGCTTGAACAACCTCCTCCATATTCAAAAACTCCGCCGGTAAATTGCTGACAAAGCTGAGAAATGGAACCGCGCCGATATCGGAAATCAAACCCGCCAACAAAGCCTCTTCAGGATCTTTATAATCACTCGCCGAAGCCAATGCAAAACACACCGCCGATAAGTTAATGCTGGACTTCCAAAGCACGTCCATTAATTTATTAATGCTTTTTTGATTACTGGTAAATATTTGTTTAAGCGAAAAACTAATAACTAAGGCTCTTGTTGCATTCAGGCCAATGCGATTAACCGCTTCATGACAGGTTTTAGCTGGCGTCAAGGTCAAATAAAGCGGACAATTCGCCACCTCTATCAATTTAGCGCTGATCACCGGATCAAGCTGAATAATCTTAACTGCATCCGCAATTCCAATATCATGTTCCATCGCCTTTCTTAAATCATTAGCAATTTTAGGCATGGAAGGAATTTCCAATTCTTCTTCCATGAAAAATTGCGCAAACATCTGCAAAATATGATTATGTTTCAGGGAATCGGGAATTTTGATTTCATCATGACTGAGTTCCGTATTGATCGACATGATCCGGTTCGATACCCGTAAAATGGTGACATCAGTATCGGCTTTTGCGGTAGTGGTATGAATATCTCCGCTACAAAGGGGGAACCGAGCTTTGGTATGACTGGAATCAACCGCAAACCCTTTGCCGTTACGATCCGAAATATTAACCGCGCCTTCTAAAATATATAAAGCTGAATTCGCCGGCGTATCAATAGAGAACAAAACACTGCCCTTGGGGTGTAATTCGGTGGATGCTTCCATTGCAAACGCCTGCAATTTTTCATCACTTAAATTCCTGATCGGTATCAACCGTTTAAGCGTTTGCATAGACACTGCTTCGCCAACGGCGGTTTGTTTACCAGCCTCCCCTCCCTGTTTAAAAAGCGATTTAATGATTGACATTTTTTTTCCCGTATACGAAACCCGATAAATTAAATATTTTTTATAACAGCATAGGAACATGGCTCATTGCTATAAAAAATAGTCTATTATTTTATATTATCAATAAGAAGCCTAATAAAACAGCATAATATCAACTTGATTCAGATCAAGCAGATGATTATGTCACTAGGTTATTTTAACTATGACCATCAAAAACGCGATTATTCTTCTCATTTGTTTTTCAAACGTTTATTATCTATAGTTAACCTCACATCTCTGATGCTCAGAATATCCATTCTTTATGAGAGGAAAAAGTGTCTAATTTAAAGTTCCAGGCTTTACAAGAAAACCATTCATTTGACCAAAACAAGACTTTCAAATGGAATATCGCATCCGTATCGAACTGGTTACAAAACCTATCCGTTGATGATGCTGAGCTGGATATTAGCTGCCAACAAATCGCTTATACATTACAAGCCCTGTCTAATGCAAACCTCAACAAGAAAAATCATTTAGCCATATTGCACTCGCTCAGCGAATATTTAAAAATTTTTGAGGAAAGAATCGATGCAATTTATTTAGACAGCTCGATTCCATTATCCAAAAAAAATGAGGGAATGGTTCAACATTTATACCATTGCTATCTTGCCCAAGCTGATAATTTTTTTATTATTGCCGAATCTAACGAAAAAGAAAACGCCAATTTCATTATTCACGGCATTTTAAAACTCATTGAAGCCTTCCGCATCGCCTCATCCATTTATTGCGCCCCTTGCGATCAATTCTGGCCAACTTTTTGGAATTTCTTTAAATTAATCGACCAAACTGAAGTTTCATCCCAAATGCAAGCGCATCTAGATCACAAGCCTACGCCCATTAATTTAATCAAAGCTTTTCTTTTGTTCAGCATTTCCGACTTCACTCAATTCAGGCCGAGAGAACAACAAACGCTGAGCAAACTGATCATCAAACATGCTTGTTTATTGGCCGTTTCAATTGCGCCGCCATCCACAGAAACCAAACGCGCCTTTGTCGTAGAAATCAATCAAAATTATCCCCCTAAGGACATCAGGATAAAAAAAGCAAGCAAACAAAACGGCTACACTTACTACTTAGACACTAGCGAACTGATTAAGTCCTTGCGACTGGAATTGCACAAAGCTAATTTACAAGTAGGCGCTTTTAACGAAGCGCAACAGCAAATTATTAAAAAATTATTAACCGCTGTCGGTGAAAAGAAAAACCGTAAATTTCAACGCACCGAAGAACACTCATCCTTAACGGCCATTGTCGGCTATCTCAATATCGAAAATTATTTAAGGCAAAATCTTAACCCGGACGAATTGCCGCAATCAGATGATAAATTAGAAGAAACTCAGCAAGAACATCTCTCCCATAAAGTAAAATATGAGCATAGTGAATTTGATCTGGTTGAAAACGATGAACGAGTTGTTTATAACTTTAACATCGAAACTCGGAATGACTCAAAGAGCCGGGATGATACGCAACGCATATACGGACTCTCCAACCGTAATAATATTTGGAACAGTAATAAAGCGATCCAACAAATCATCGATATTGAATTGGGCGACTTTAAAATCCTAAACAGCAGCATCGGCGGCTACGCGCTTAATTTCGGGCAATATAAGGCCAAACTAAAAATAGGCGAAGTCATTGCCTTTGTTGCTATCAACAACCGAAAAGTTGAAATCGGCATTATTAAAAGGATCAGCCGCCATACTCAAGATCAATATCATATCGGCGTGGAAAAACTCGGTAAAGCTGAAGTGATCGTATCGCTTACCCATCAACTTAAACCGGAAAAACAGGCTTGGGCGATTCTAATACCAGGCGCTCAATTAACCAATAAACCCGACAGCATTCTTTTCAGTTCCTCTGAGTTCAATCTCGGCGATCAAATCATTGTGCAGTCCGGCGCTGATAAAATTGAATGCCGTTTAGCGCGTTATGTCAATCAAACTGCTTCGGCAAAACATGCCGAGTTAGGCAATATTCTTGATTAGGAACGAGAATGAAATAAATTGGGCATTTGGCGTAGGATTTTTTTTCGTATTCAAGGCGCACAAACAGGCGCATAGCAAGCTATGTAACTGTTTGTGCAACGCCGAAGACGAGAAAAAAGACAAGTCAAATGTTCAAGTTATTTCATGTACGTTCCTCAGTACAGACTGTGAAAATATTCAATACAGCTTAGGAACGTAATTTTTATAACATCCGAAACTGACTTGTGCTAAAGCATAAGAATCGCTAAAGCTTTTCTAATCTTTCTATCCATCTTCTGCGTTCACATCAAAACGCTTGCATAGCTCTGTCATTTCCCACTACATAATAAACAAATTATTTATAATCCACAAACCTAGCTTTAGAACATTACTGTTTACTAATATTAGTATTCGCTTTACAATCACCCTTGTTTAAAAATATGACTGTATCCACACAAACCGATATAGAGGAAACAGCTAACCAGTTTTTTAAACACTCATAGAGCATCTGTTTAAATAGAAAGCCTACTCAAGCTTCAGAGACAGACGCTTACAACAATTTGCTAGATGGCTTATTACAAGGATCTGTGAGCGCCTCATGATTTACCAAAAAGAGAGTGTTATGAACAATAAAATTATCTATTCAGCAATTGCATTAAGCATGTTAACCGGGTGTGCGGTTTCCGATAACGGCGAGCAACCGTTATCAGTCACTAATGAAGCGCCCTCCTACAACGCCACCTTAAACCCCAGACAAAAAGAATACCCGAATCATCTTGGCTTCAATGATTTACATATTCAGGCGATTAGACACTTGCCGCCAGATACGCATGATGTACATGATCACAAATTACAAATGATTGTGCATCACCATTGTAAGGCCTATGAAGATGACACATTATTGTGCTTGATGTTTCATAACGGCATGAAAGATCAAGATAAACCGATTGGTTTTGAATATATCATCACTACCGAACAATTTAATTCTTTACCGGAAGAAGAAAAACGTTATTGGCATTATCACCGTGTGGAAGTCCCTCGCGCTCACGCCACCTTCCCGGATTTAACGGCTGATGAAGCCGCCAAGATTTTACCGGCGGTTAATGAAACTTACGGTAAAGTGGTTTACTTCCAACAACCGGATGACCAATATCCTTTAGGCGAACCGTATATCATGGTGGTTCAAGATATGCCTGAACAAGACTGATTCACACCCAAATATACTCCGCGCCGCCGCGCGGAGTATAGCTTTATCTTTTCTAATGCCTTTGACATAAAACGATGATAATAAAAAGCCTGTCTATTTTTATTACCGGCATGATGTTATCTTTTAACCTTGCCGCGAATGAATTATTGGGGTTGCCGGTTTTAAACATCCCGTTAAACAACCCGCAAAGCGCCGCAAAAATTGCATTAGGCAGAAAACTTTTCCACGATAAACAGTTGAGCGGCGATGGCAAGATCAGCTGCGCTTCTTGTCATGACGCAAAAAAAGGCTTTACCGATAATCGAAAAACAGCAATAGGCATTAACGGCGCTAGCGGCCGAATTAATACCCCAACCTTGATTAATGCCGCCTTTTTTAAGGAATTTTTTGTAGACGGGCGCGCGGAAAGTTTGGAAAAACAAGCGCTGGGTCCGCTATTAAACCCCATCGAACACGGCTTAAGCAATCTACAACAGATCATTGACATCGTTACCCA
Source organism: Methylococcaceae bacterium (assembly GCA_006844585.1). GTDB lineage: Bacteria > Pseudomonadota > Gammaproteobacteria > Methylococcales > Methylomonadaceae > Methylomarinum. The sequence continues at coordinate 7,896 of SPJM01000136.1, forward strand.
AAACCCTGGATATAGGGATGCTATACAAGCCGCTTTCAACATTCCCGTTAATCAAGTTTCGCCACAACATATTGCCGAGGCCTTAGCCAGTTTCCAGCGCACGCTGATAGCCGGTAATTCGGCTTTTGATCGATTCTTTTTCGGGACGGATAAAACAGCTGTATCGGAAAGCGCAGCCCGAGGCTCACGCATTTTCAGACGCAAAGGCAATTGCGCCAATTGTCATGAAATCTCCTGGAATAACGCTTTATTCACGGATAATCGTTTTTATAATATCGGTATCGGCTATGAAACTTTATCGCCGATATTAAAACCATTTTACCAAGCAATATTAAAAGGCGCAGACCCGGCTGAATTCCCATTAAGCACAGAACAACGCACGCAATTGGGTCGATTTAACGTCACCCGTCGAATTTCCGATTTAGGCAAATTCAAAACGCCGACTTTGCGCAATATCGCCTTGACTGCTCCGTATATGCATGACGGTCGTCATCAAACCTTACGTGAAGTGGTTGAATACTACGATAAAGGCGGAAATAATAATGAATTCCAAGACCCGGCTATTTTCCCATTACATTTGACTGAACAAGAAAAAACTGATGTGGTTAATTTTATGAAATCATTAACCAGCAATCGGTTTCTGCCTAAAACTGAATACAAGCAAGCAGTAACGGTAAATCCTCATTGAGCATTTCTTGAATAAGCACATCCATTTTGGCTCTCAAAACCGAATCATGCTCAACAGTCCTGGAGTATCGATAAAAAACCTCCACAGCCGCTTTATCCAGCTTGTTTTCATCAATGTCGTTATGTCCGGCCAATACTATAATATCCTTATGCTGAAAAAACATGAATTTCAACAGCGCCATTTCAGCCGCAAAACGACTGAAATGAATGAACAGATTATCGGATCGGCAAAACCAATTGGATAACCAAAAATTCATTGCATAGTGAGTAAAAAACAGGGTAATGCGCTTATCGTAACGGCTGGTTATGGTTTTAACATTTTCTTGATAAAGTTGATAAACCGTTTGCGGAGAACGCATCGTAGTGATTTCTCGCCGACCTCGAATATCCACGCCGAAACAGGAATGAATAATATCCGCTGCAAACGGTTTAGCCGCCATTAAACTCAACAGCTTTAATAACAAATCCATCAGTTCGACATGACGACCCATCGGCGCATTGAATTGATTGAAAATATCTTGTTGTTTATCAGGCTGATTCAGAGTTTCAATTAGATTTTGTAGAGATTGCCCTGGATCTTCAACCGTCGTTTTATGAAAAAACCCGACTGAGCCTTGCGCAAAATAAAGACATAAAATCAAACGTTCGGATAAACTCAGTGTTGGCTTTTCCAGCAACGCAATCATCCATGAACGAACTTCCACATTATATTTCTGATAATAAGATGCGTCATTAGGCGGAATATATTCAACATATTGCGGGCTTATCGCAGCGTTTTTTTCAACGGGATCAAAAGCATCCTCCGCCAACAAACATAGACGCGCTATTTCAGGACAAGACAAAGCGCCATACATCTCCACCCTACCGCCGTTATAAAACTGCTTTCTGGGGTATAAGCGACAGCCATCCGGCAAACAGTCTGCCCCATGCTGTTTTTGTATAAAACAAAGCCCTTGAGCGTCCAAAAAGCTACACTCATTATGCGCATTCAAATTAAACGTCGCATAACAATCAACCGTTCTTTTAGCCTGCTCGACCAAGGCCACGCAACGATTGAATGTTTTTTCGGCATTCTGATCGGCAGAATATAAATATTTTAAACGCTGATAATGTTGTTTATCGACATTGATCCGCCACCCATGACAACAATGGTCTTCACATTGATCGGCCAAACAATGAAAACGCTCCAAATAGGCGGGAGTGATTAAAGCACTTTTTTCAGAATTATCCATTGCCGCTTTTGGCGTCACCTAATAATGAGTTAATTTAAACGCTATCCAAAAACAACTCCCTTCTCCAGGCCGACTGTATACCCCTATGTCGCCATTCATTAACTGCATTAATTTTTTGGCGATGGTTAAGCCGATTCCGGCGCCGGATGTCGTTCTGCTTTGATCAAGCCGCACAAATGGTTCAAATATAGCGCTTAAATCCTCTTCATTGATTCCGATGCCTGTATCGCAGATTTCAATTTTTACAAAACCGTTTTCAACGACAGGCTCATTAATCATTACTTCGCCGCCGATTTTATTGTACTGAACCGCATTACTCAATAATTGAAAAACAATTTTACCCGCCCAAACTTGATTGCCGTTAATCACAAATGTTTCTTTATCGTTAATCAAGGATCGCAGTGAAATTTGTTTTTCATCCGCCGCCGACTGTATTGAAAGCATCGATTCATTGATAACATTCACCAGGTTAAACGGCATCATCAATTCTTCATCTGTATTGCCGTCAACTTCTACCAGTTCTAAAACATTGCTGATGATCTGTAACAAAGTATTACCCGCTTTAATGATTTCATTCGCTAATTCCTGTTGTTCTTCGCTAAGCGGATCGTCAGGATCATAAACCAACAACTCACTGAAACCCAGAATGGCATTCATAGGCGTACGAATCTCATGCGACATGCCCGACAAAAATTCAGTTTTTGCCCGGCTGGCTTGTTCAGCAATGGATTTAGCTTGTTTCAGCTTATCCTTATAGACTTCTTCCCTTTTTAACACATCCGCGTGCGCATTGATGGTTACAGCCAGTTCATTGAAGTCTTGAGAAATTTGCCGACTCAACGGCTCCTCTAATTTACCGTCGGAAATATTTTTAATCTTATGATTAATTTTCTTGACCGGGTTAATAATAATCCTTTTAATCAACACGATAATAACCAAAGCCAGAATTAACAATGCAGCGGCAAGAATAGCCCGAGCCTGGAATACCTGCTCATTAATCTGCCGATACCGCTCCGATAAATCAATCGCAATATGAATCTTGCCGAACACTTCGCCTTCCAAATCAACATCATGACTGTGATTTAAGATATTGTTGCTGGAGCTTTTCCCGGATCTAACCACATCAACGAGGTGAACGCCGCTTTCATTTTCAATATGTAAAAAAATAATATTTGAATTGCTGGAGATAATCTGTTGAGCGATGGTTTCAAGATGGGGAATATCCTCAGTAATCAGGTCATCCAAAATGGTTGCAGATAAAGTCTGCAAAGTGATTTCAGTTTGACTTTTTGCAGTAGAAACAAGTGTTTTTTGCTGGACAAGGCGAAAGACTTCACCACTGACAATAATGGAAATCACCAATACTGACAAAATACTGGTAACAATTTGTTGGGTTAAGGTCCATTGATGAAATTTTCTCATTTAGATCAGAGAATCTTGAAACCTAGATCTACCTATTCATGTTTCCAATGTTGTCCAGGGACTGAAACTTCATGGTTGATTAAAAAAAAGAGCGTTATTGTGAATTGAAGTCCTGATACGATCATAATCAGCATCAGCAGCCGCCAGGAAACCGCTTTTTTTCAATGCCTTTAAAGCATGCTCATCCGCCAACTCAATCAATACTTGCCGTAAGCCATGGTAGATCTTTTCATCCAAACCTTGCCGCGCTATCCACGGTTTGCTTACATTTTGAAAACTCGCCAAAATCCTCAGTTTTTTACCTTTTTTAACTAATTTTTTAAATGTGCCTTCCTTCAAAGCGCCCGCATCAAAACTCCCCACCGCCACAGCAGCGCCCACGGCATCATGTCGGCCTAAATATTCATAACTTTGTAAATCACTGGCAAACACACCCTGCTCAGCTAAATATAATTGAGACAAATATCGCCCGATCGTAGATTTTTCACTGCCGAAGGCAAACTTTTTCCCCTTTAAATCAGCAATTGATTGAATAGGGCTTTCCTGATGCACCGCTATCACCCCATTGAAGGTTTTTTTCCCTTTTTTGGCCTCTGCCGCAATAATCTTTAATTCAGGATTTTGTTGCTTGGCGAGAATATAAGATGCAGGGCCGAAACGGGCAAAATCCACTTGGCCTTGAACCAAATCATCAATACCCTGTTCATAGCTTTTAGCCACCTGCATGCGTATCGACAATTTTTCACCTAAGCGAGCCTGCATTTGCGCTTCGATAACATTCAACAAGGGCTTGAATTGCCTCACGACTGCCGACGGTTTATCAGAAGCGTAAATGCCAAATTTCAGGGTCTGGTCGGCATATGTCGGCGCTGTCGCCATCCACAAACTCAAACCGAACAGATGCAAGAAGAACATTTTAATACCTTGATCTAACTGAAACATATGACAACCCAACAACTATGATTAGGCTCAGTATAGTTCACTGATCAAAATTTGCCGACGCTTCAGTACAACAATTAAACGCTGTAATTAATTTGTTGAATAACGCCCGCATCGCCTTGTTCGGTTAAATAAATTCCCGAATCGGTAATCTCGCCCAAGCTTTGGTTAGTTGAAGTTTTTAGCTGAAAAGGCGTTTCAGCATGTTGTAAATAAATCGCGCCAATATCATTCGCCTTTAAGGAACTAAGCGTTTCCGAACCATCGGAAGATCTCCGCCAAATTTTCAAACGATCATAAATTTCATCCGCTTCATCAATAAATTGATTATGATCCTGATCATAAGCGGCTAATTCCGCAAAACCGTTTCCGCTAATGGGGCCGAATAATTCATTGCCATCGTTGACCACGCCGTCTTGATTTTTATCATAAACCAACAAACCGCTGCCACTGCCTAATTCCGGAATGTGCTCCACCCGACCGTCGGCATCCAAATCAAATTCAAAATAACGCTGGGTTAATTCGGCGGCTTTACCTTCAAAATTGATCACCAAGGGATCAATAACTTGTTTCCCCTCGGCATCAACTACAATATCAAGCTGTGAACGATAAGCGCGGCTCATATTTAGCTGCGCCTGAATTTCAATTTCCCGCCCATCGGCAGTCATGATACGACCGCTAGCCGAAAATTCGCTGACCTCCTCTTCCTGATAAGTAACAGTGCGTTGATAAAGCATTAAACCGGCATTATTATCGCCCGCTGCTGATGCCGGGCTTATCTCTAACTCATTGTCTAGCGATTTCGCTTTCAAATCACTTGCGCTAAACACACTAAAAGCTTGCCCGGTAATGCGTTGATAAAGCATTTTTACAATTTGCGCTTTCAGGCTTTGCATGGCATCCGGCTGAAGAGTTTCCGCCGCGACCGGCTCGCTGATTTGCGGCGCGACATTCATTTTCAGCGGCGGCTCGAGCGCCGGTTCGTCGCTAGTTTGTAATCGATCCACAGTTGTTTGTTGTTGCAGAGCGTAATGCTGAGTCTGAAATTGAATCGTTGCATTATCGATAATCATAAAACCTCCTGTGAAATACACTGCGTCTTATGGATTATCGGCCGACATACAAAAAAATGTAGCGGCAAATCATCTTTCCTTGCTGAAACGGCGTAAAAATAGCAGAACCCTAACACCTAGCTTTCCAACAGCGCTCGTTCCATTTTTCGCTTGAAATTTAAATAATGCAGACTATGCAACCCCTCCGGCGCATCGCAGCCTAATAAGCGGCATGGCGCATCCACTTCATTGATGTAAACCGCATAACGTTCATTGCTTTTTCTAAAACCGGCGACATACTGCCTTACGGCTGCAAATAAGTCTTCACTATTATCATGATGAAAACAAACATCGTTGCAGTAAATCATTAACTGTTTAGAAGAGGTGGCTGCGGCATTAGCCGTAATTCTGATATTCAAATCCAAATGATTGAATTGCGGTTTTACCCTAACCCGTTTACATTGCAGCTCACCCAAATCATTCGTCTTCACTTCAAAAAAACGGATGCCGACATCAAAAGGGATTTTGGACTGCTCCTGTAAGCCCTCTAAAAAAGCGCCATAGTGAGCAAAAGCCTGCCCCGGCTTCATATGGCTATGCTGGTTAACAAACAAGGCGCCGCGTTCGTCAAGCACAGTTATGTTTATATCTTGGCCGATAACCCGACAAAATACTTGTATGGTTAAGGGTTTATTCAAGCTATATAGATAGGGAATACAACTATTCGGTAAACAAAAATCATCAAAAAAAGTCACCGCAAATTCCGTCTGCTCAGCGGACAAAGCCTGCAAGAGCAAATCATCAGTTTCCAAATAACAGTAACTCAACGCTTTCGGCTGTTTTTTAAACAAATAATAACCACCCTCAGATGGCAACACATAGCGCGTGCCGTTGGAAGCCTTAGATAATTTCATTAATTGTTTTAAAATAACGTTCATTCGCAACAAAATACTTTTCGCCCGTAACGGCGTAAAACATTGCAACTCAATCGTCTCAGAAAAAACCTGCAACGCCGATTGATTAAACACATCATTCAAACACTGAAACAAACCCGGCATACCGTGATATTGGTTCACGCTAACTTCCCCCCAAACGCTTATCGATACCCGTTGCAGCGAGATCACAAAACTTTGCCGTTGTTCGCCATAACTTAACGGATCGGAACGCTCACTGATCACTGTTTGCGTATTAGCGTACAGCGGCTCATCCGCCTCACCCAAGTTAAAATATAAAAAAGAAGCCGTGAGTCGATTGGCTCGACTAAAATCCAGCAATTGGGCTGATTTTAAATGTTGCTGAAAAAAACGCTGTAATTGATCAGTAATGCGCTTGACTTGCGACGCATCCACCATAAACTGCTGCGCTTTAACCCAAAACTTGATATGGCGATGATATAAACCGTTCAAATTCAACCAACACAATAACTCCAACAAAGACGGCGCATGACAAACGCAATTGGCTTCAGGCGGTTTTAATACTTCTGATGACTGAGTATACAAAAACCATTGCATCACCCCATTCTCATCCTGTTCTTCTATCACACTCAGTTCTTGCTCTTTTTTACCGACATTTTTACAAGTCGTCATCACATTCACTTTTCCGGGTTTCAACTCGATAAAGCTGTTCAGTTTCCGGATGATTAACTGTAGGTCTTTATTCTCGCGAAAATCGCCTTCCACATATTCCCCGGCAAAGCGCAGTATCATTCTCAAGCAAAGTTTTAACTGACTGCGGATCAACTCATGTTCAGCCACTGCTTTATGAATATCCCATATTCTCTGCCGATTGAAATCCTCTAATAAATATTCCGGCCATTGCCAAACAAATCCGATATCTTTTAAACACTGCTGCCTTAAAGCCCAATCCCGGCTATCCGTAGAGCGCAAAGTATTTCCCATCACCTTCATATAAAAACTTTGCCTGGCCAGAGCCAAACGCTTTTTGGAAGAAACCAGCTGTAAATACTCCTCCACTTTCTCATAAACCATTAAATACGGATCCAGCTTTTCCAGATCAATATCGCCGCTGTAAACGGCTTTTTTCAATTCCAAACAACTCCAATTCGGTTTAGGGTATTCGCTGGCGTATCCTTCCACCAAAAATATTTTTAACAAAGATTTGTAAGGCGATTGCAAAGATTTGTAGATATGCCATAAAGTGGCGCTGATATATTCATCGGCGGGCACCTGTTCAAAACCGCCGAAATCAATGACTTCACGATGGGAAACAAAACGATTATCTAATAAGTGCCCTACATACTCGCCGTATCTTTCCTCCTGTTCGGGCGGAACCAGCCACCAAGCCGGAATCTTCCCGGCGATATGAATGGCGGTGCGGTAAAACTCCTCCAATAACAAAAAATGCTGTGTTTCGCCGCTGCTTTCGGAAGACAACTCCACGTTTTTACCCATACTGAACTGTTCGGCATTCATTAGAAAAAAATGCGCTTCTAAACGGTGTAAACTCGCCCACTCCTCAACAGCCGTCGCCTTTTCCTGTAATATCTGCAATTGATCCGACGATAAATCCCGGCTGTGACACAACCATATATCCATATCGCTGGATTTGGAGAAGGCAATACTACCAACGCTGCCCATTAAAAAAATTGCATCAATGGCGGGTTCTTCAATCGCTTTTTTATGATGCCGATAACTTTTGGAAAATTGCTTGGCGGCCGCCAATGTTTGCGGCGCCGGTCTATAATTACTGATGCCGAAAGCCGCTTCCGCGCCAATATAGCCCGGCAACAACGCTTGGTTTTCATGAAAAATTAACGGCAACAAATTTAAAAATACCCGCTGTCCGCTATACAAATAATTTTGTACGCTTTGCAAACGAAATTGGTTGAGATTTTTAAACCGCTGTATCACCGCATGAAGATCTTTACTGCTAATCTCCTCGCCCGGCGCGCCTAGCTGTATCGGTAAATATTTTTTTTTCAAGGGTTAACACATCATTTATCATCAATGCCTTTAATTATAGAAATATCCCCGCTTTTGTGAAAAAATTAATTGGATTTATTTACGGGTAATGAGTCTATTGAAAGGACTGAGACTAAAAAACTTAAATAATATAACTAACGGACTTCAAAATGATACGACTAGTCTATACGAGTACTGCGGTACAAGACTTGGGTTCAGAAGACTTACTGCAAATTCTAAAATCATGCCGAAAAAATAATAGCGCAAATGACGTCACCGGCATTCTACTCTACGCTAATAGAACCTTCTTCCAAGTGCTGGAAGGCGACAAATCCATCATTCTGCCCTTATTTGAAATTATAAAAAAAGACCCTCGTCATCATGAAGTCACGCTCATTGAAACCCAAGAAATCAGCGAACGCGAATTTCCTTATTGGAATATGGGTTTTCAAAAACTAGACAAGAATGATTTTCAAACCCTGGAAGGCATAGACGAATTTTCCGAAGATGACTTCAATCCCGCCGGATTTGTAGCCCACAAAGGCATTATTACGCCTTTGATGAAATTGCTGAAAGGGAAATTAATCAACCAGGTTGCAGAAGCGACCCACGAAGAACTACCCTTAAAACATCGCGACCCTTTTATTCGAATCTTAAACGCATCAATTCGCATCGCCGTTAAATTTCTGGCCATGCTAATGGTCTTCGTTATCATTCTAGGCGTTATCGATGTATTGTATGTGATCTATCAAAAAATCATTTCGCCGCCGTTGTTTTTGCTCACCATTAACGATATGTTAGCGACCTTCAGTTCTTTTATGGCGGTGTTGATCGCCATCGAAATATTCTTGAACATTACCTTATACATCCGTAGCGACGTGATCCCGGTAAAACTGGTCGTCGCCACTGCATTGATGGCGATTTCAAGAAAAGTAATCGTGTTCGATTTCAAAAACCTCTCCCCTGAATATGTCGCCGCCTCATCCCTAGTGGTTATTGCCCTGGGCGTAACCTATTGGCTACTCGATAGAAAAGAAACCAAGCATTCACTGGAGTAATAAAATGGAAACATCTCCCTCGAAAATCCCGGTAGGCATCAGCAGTTGCCTACTGGGTCACTCGGTGCGCTATGACGGCGACCACACAAAAAACGACAACATTCTGCAACACTTGCAGACCCACTTCGATTTCAAGCCGTTTTGCCCGGAAGTAGAAAGCGGAATGAGTATTCCCAGGCCGCCGATTCAACTCCGTCATACACCACAAGGGATTCGTTGTGTAAGAGTAGAAAACCCGTCTATTGACGTTACCGATCAATTACAATCCAGCGCTGAACAACAATCCTGGCTGGAAGAAATCTGCGGCTTTATCTTGAAAAAAAATTCGCCAAGCTGCGGAATCGACTGCGTCAAGGTATATCGAAATAATGACTTCGAACGCACAGGTTCCGGAATTTTCGCGCAATATTTAAAAAAACGCTATCCGACACTGCCTTTAGAGGAAGAAGATCGCCTATGCGACCCGCAACTCAGGGAAAATTTCATTCAGCGCGTTACCGTTCTGCACCGCTGGAAACAATTATGTCGATCAGAAATCACCGTAAACCAATTACAGGTTCCATTCGCAACACAAATTGATCGCCATGAGCCATGATCAAAACCACGCAAAAGCCCTTGGCCGAATAGCCGCCGAAGCGAATAAGAAGATAATTAATGAAGTCGCTGAAAACTATATCCTGAGTTTAATGAAGTGCTTACAAAACATAGTCAGCCGAAGCAACCATGTGAACGCCTTGCAGCATATACAAGGATACTCTCTTATCTCGCGGCGGCGCTTGGACTTGAATGCGCCTATTGTTGCGCCAAGAATTTATCCAATTGATTAGCAAATGCTTGAATATCGCGCGAACCCAAAGCCGCCGGACCGCCCGTATCAACTCCGCTGGAACGTAAGGAATCCATAAAATCACGCATATTCAAACGCTCCTTAATATTATCCTTTGTATAGCATTCGCCGCGGGGATTAATGGCATTTCCGCCTTGAGCAATCACCTCAGCGGCTAATGGAATATCGCCGGTAATAACCAAATCACCAACGCTTAGGCGTTTAACAATTTCAGTATCCGCCACATCATAACCGGAATTGACTTGAATAAACTGGATATAACGCGAAGGCGGATGCTGTAAATAATGGTTAGCCACTAATGTCGTCAACGTCGCAGTACGCTCCGCCGCCCGAAACAGAATGTCTTTAATCGGTTTCGGACAAGCGTCCGCATCAACCCAAATTTGCATAATTAACTCTAATGTTTTAATGAATTTCTGTCCTCAAAGCATTTAACAGCCCTACTCACTGTCGCATAACTCACCCCAAAAACTTCGCCGACTGCTGACAAGGAATAATGCCCGCTTAAATAAGCTTTCGCCATGCCTTCCCGGCGATTTCTAAATTGTTGCTTGAAATATTTGGAGTCAGAGTAACATTAATTACCTATCATTTATGATTTAATCTTACTGTCGAGTAGAATCACGGCGCGCACATGATTAGGTTAAAGACATTCACCTGTGTATCCACCGTTTCCAGTTTCGTGGCTATTTGAGCATCAACCCTACATCACGTTTCCGTGAAGCCCTCCTCTCATCCCGGACGGCCGGATTTCTCGAGTCCGGTTGGCGACCTGTCATTGCTTTGTTTTATCACTGTAGTGCCTTCCCAGTATTAATCGAGACTTAAGTGCACGCGCACATACACCCTTCATTAATGTGGTTTACTCTACAACTAGCCCGAGGCTCCGTTTTCCAATAATAATTGAATTCTGAGCTCCAATCTTTGGTGTCGTCCTCCAGGCAATCACAGTGCCGAGAGCCCCTTTGCCTCTTCAGGGTGTTACCCTTCCAAGAGTTACATTAATGGTAACTTAGACCGACATTACACCGGTCATCATCGCTCATACTGGCTCATGCGCCAGACCTAAATCCTCTCATGGTCTCAGTTTTACCCTTGTACCATCAGTCTTTGCAGGTTGCTGCGTGCCCCTGCTGGAAGTAGACCTTTCCCGACGTTATCTCATATATTACTAGTCTAGCAAAAAAAGTAATCCTGTTCCCCATAAACAAAATAATACACCTGCTGCTTTATCGATAGATTCTTTATTCTCTGGCAGACTTTTTTCAAATAGAATAAACAAGGTGATTAAAATCATTGCAGTTATATTCATCACCCCTACAGCAAACATAATCAGCATTTGTGCCCAGCAACATCCCAGGCAAATATTTCCGTATATGACACCCATGCTAAATGCACCTGAGCGGCCATTTCGCCAGAAATTTAACAGAAAACTAACCGGTAATCGACAATGTCTTAAACACGTGTTTTTGAGTGCGCTGAACTGATAAACACCGGCAACTATAAAGATGCCTGCCGCTAACAGGGTATTGTTATTCTCCATCATAGCTGAAAGCCAGTTCAATCCATGCATTTGCCATTGTATTAGCGTTAATACAATACTGAAAATAAACCAGACCAATAGGTAAGCGCAGCTAAAAAGGTAAGTGTAAGGTGTGTCTCGCCCATAACGTCGTTGACAGGCCTGGCTGAAGGCTTTAACCATTGCCATTGCCGAAGGTAGCATCATGGCCGCCATCATTACCGCCCACATAAGGTAGACGATGATAAAATCTGCCATTTGCCATAGATCAGTGGACCCGGGCGGCATCCACATTTCCGTCATTGGCAAGTTTGTCATTTGCCAATGCTGATAAATCATAACTCCCCAGGCTGACAGGGTAATAATAATCAATAAAATAAGAATGTTTGGCACAATCAATCAGGGCTGATAGGTAAAGGCAGAGTAATAGCCATTACGGTCACTGAATTGCCA
>SPJM01000137.1 GCA_006844585.1 Methylococcaceae bacterium
GGCGTTAAAAAAGACGGCGAATACTTACAGTTAAACAGTAATATCCTGCAAATTGAAAACGAATACTACAGCACTATACGCCCTAAACAAATCGCCTATTCCGGCGAAAAGCCGACTTTAGCCTTAAAGCGTCGCGGTGTGCGTTATATCGAAATCCGTTCTCTGGATCTCAATGTATTCACGCCAATCGGCATTGATTCGGAAACCGGCTATTTCTTGGAAGCTTTTCTGCTTTACTGTTTGTTCAATGACAGCCCGTTAAAACAACCCGGTGAACAGAAAATCAACAATGAAAACCAATTAGCCGTCGCCAACTCAGGTCGTCAACCCGGTCTAATGTTAAATAAAAACGGCGAACAAATTGCTTTCCAACGCTGGGCGACTGAAATACTTAATGCCATGCGTCCGATTTGTGAAATTCTAGATCAACAAATGCAACAAACGCCTTATATGGATGCGCTGAACCAACAGGCCACCGTATTGAAAAATCCGGACCTGACGCCGTCCGGCAGAATTTTGAACCGCATGCGTTCGCGGCAACTTTCTTTCGGTCGTTTCGGCATCAGTTCCTCACAAGAACATCAATTATATTTTAACGACCACCACCTGGATCAACACAAACGGGAATATTTTCAAGAGTTGGCTGTCAAATCCCACCAAAAACAAAAACAAATCGAAACCACCGACGAATTGCCCTTTCAACAATTTCTCTATAATTATTTCAGTCAAAAATAACGCTTTATTGTAATCATATGACTTCATTTGACCTTGCCACAGCTCAAGCTGAATTAAAAGAAAAAAAACCACGACCCATCTTACGCGCTGCGCTGGAAAATTTTGATAACATCGCCATCTCTTTCAGCGGCGCCGAAGATGTGGTATTGATTGATCTCGCTTTATCCATTAGAAAAGACATTCAGGTCTTCAGTTTAGATACCGGCCGACTTCACCCGGAAACCTATCGTTTTATTGAAAAAGTCAAACAACATTACCAAATTGATATCGAATTATTAACGCCGGATCGCGATTTACTGGACCCGTTTGTCCGCGACAATGGCCTGTTCAGCTTTTATCAAGACGGCCATCAACAATGCTGCGGGATTCGAAAAGTCGAACCGCTACGACGCAAACTTGCTCAATTAGACGCCTGGATTACCGGTCAACGTAAAGATCAAAATCAGGAAACCCGCGGCGCTATCCCTGAAGTTGAATTAGACGCCGCCTTTTCCGCTGACGACAAGCCGCTGTATAAATTTAATCCCTTGTTAAACTGGCGTTCTGCGCAAGTTTGGGACCACATAGAAGCTTATCAAGTCCCTTACAACGAACTGCATCAGCGCGGTTTTGTCAGCATCGGTTGCGAACCTTGCACTCGAGCCGTGTTGCCGAATCAGCCGGAGCGCGCCGGTCGCTGGTGGTGGGAAACAGAAAATAAAAAAGAATGCGGCTTACATGTCGGTAATTTACAAGAATAATCGCTTCAAAATGATCGCTGAATGACTCTAAAACTAATCATTAGATAAAAAAATTACAATCTATAAACATTTTTTTAGATAAACCTGAAAACCGCAATATATTTTTATCTTTCAATCGTTTAGAATAATGCCCTGATCGGCGACTAATGCTTTTTTATAAACATTTGAAAATCAGAGCTTGAAATGTTTTGTAAGCATGGTACCTTTTGCAATTCATCAATAATAATTACAACCATCTTCGAGAGGAATTAAGATATGAGCAATGGTGAAAATGACAACGCAAATGAAACTGAAAACACAGTGGATTCTGCAAGCCAAAAAGACCAAGCTAATGAATCATCCACTGCATCGACTGGAGCCGCAAGCGCAAACAACAGCGCTACAGATGCTGCAGGCGGCGCATTGGCCGGCGTGATGGCACTGAAAGATTCAAATCCAAAAGTATTTTTCGGAGGTATCGGCGCTTTAGTTTTAATATTGGGATTTTTTATGTTCGGCGGTTCCGGCAGTACGGTAACGCCTCATAAGCAAGCCGCCATCGTTATCGGCAACAGTTACGTACTAAAAGGGGCTAACATTACATCGCCGGATGCAACCGTTCGTCTGGTTGCAGTTCCCGGTTCTATGGCTGCTTTCGATGACACTGAAAAAAATGACCGTATCGGTGGTTGTAAACACATGCCGGTCGGCACCCCTGTTAAAGCAATTCAAACACAGGATGCTTACGGCAAACCTAACGCCTTCGTACAAGTTGAAATGACCGAAGGTGATTGCACAGGTCAAAAAGGTTGGGTTTTAGCAGTTAACATACAATAAAGTATTGACAATAACGAATTTATCTATATAATAGTCAGGATAAATTCAAGCGCGGGAATAGCTCAGCTGGTAGAGCACAACCTTGCCAAGGTTGGGGTCGCGAGTTCGAATCTCGTTTCCCGCTCCATACATTAAAAAAGCCGCAATCCTAAGCGGCTTTTTTTATTGATCAAGGCTGCGTAGCAAAGTGGTTATGCAGTGGCCTGCAAAGCCATCTACACCGGTTCGATTCCGGTCGCAGCCTCCATAATCTGTTATGCGGGAATAGCTCAGCTGGTAGAGCACAACCTTGCCAAGGTTGGGGTCGCGAGTTCGAATCTCGTTTCCCGCTCCAAACACAGACCAATATCCAAGCCTTTTTATTAATTCCGCACTCGCTCCCCTTCTCATTTTTATCAATTTTCATAAATTACATTATGTAATATATGGGATAGTCGGGTAAAATTATTGATTCCGAGACGCTTAAGAAAGGTCTAAGCAATCATCGCGTCCCGTTGACGGCCGCTCCGACGCCGAAACTTAATCAACGATAATTATAATAAGAAATAATGGTTTCAAAGATTAAATGCTTGGCTATTGATGAAAAAGAAGCTAACCGCGCCCAATTAAAAAACATATTGGATAGCGCTTCTGGTATAAAATCATTCACTTGCAGCCCTTTAAAAGCACTCGACCAGCTCATTCAAACACAGGCGGACATTGTACTGCTTAATCTACAGCAGGCAATCGAAAACTCATTCGAGCTATACCGCAAAGCTAAAATTCGTTGCGCCGGTCGAAAGGTTTCTTTTATCTTTTACAGCAATCAAACTTTTTTTGCAGAGGCAAGCAGTGTTAATTGCACATTTGCAAACAATAATATTGTCGTCCAGGCCGTCGAAGCCCAACAGCTTACCGAATTAATACAAAGCTTATCGGATAATGAAAGCACTGAAACAGTCATTGCCAACGCCTCTTTATCCAGCAACCGAAGCCATTGCTTGAGCTTACCCCAAAGTTTTAGCGATGAGATTGAATACAAACGAAATATTCCAGCCAGCCATTTTCAAAATTTCATTAATACCTTACCCTGCGATGCATTTTTCTACCGCATCAATGAAAAGGGTTTTTTTTCATACGTCAGCCCCTCTATCATCAATGTTTTAGGTTATGAAAGCCATGACTTCTTAAATCATTTTACAACCTTCATGAGCGACGACGCCGAAAATCAAATTGCTTTAGAAGCCATGGAACTGACTTTAAAAGGCGTCCAAATGGAAAGTTTTGAAATAACATTGTTCGATAAATACCGCTCCAGCCACCATCTAAAATTATCTCAAACGCCGGTATTAAATAAAAACCAACATTGGGAAATCGACGGCTTAGCTTACGATATTACGTCTTTACATCAAATGCGCAAGCAACTGAATCATCAAGCGCATTACGATACCCTCACCGGATTACCTAATCGTTTATTAGCCATAGACCGCTTAAAGTTTGCTTTAGCTTATGCGGAAAGAAATAAGCAATATGTCGGCGTCATTGTTCTCGATTTGGACAATTTTAATAAAATCAACGCCGCAGCCGGTCAAGATGTCGGCGACCGAGTACTACAAGAGGTCGCCCAACGATTAAAACAATGTGTTCGGGAATCGGATACCATCGCCAGACTGGGCGGAGATGAATTTCTATTAATCCTTTCCTGCGCGTTCTTAGAGAGTTATTTAAACGCCATTGCCAATAAAATTAATGATTCTTTTTCAGATCCGTTCATCATTAATGAAAAAGCATTTCATCTTAACGCCAGCTTGGGCATTACCCTCTTTCCCATTGATGATAAAGAAGCGGATAATTTAATTCGCAATGCCGGCTTGGCCATGCAAACCGCCAAAAAAGATCCAAGAAATCATTTTTTTTATTTTACGGAATCGTTAAATCAACAAGCGCAGCATAAGGTCGAGCTTGAAAATCAACTCCGCCAGGCTTTGCACAAAAATGAATTGGAAATTTTTTATCATCCGGTAATCGATTTAAGCTGTAACCGGGTTATCGCAGTTGAGGCCTTACTACGCTGGCAAAACACCGATTTAGGCCGAATTTCCCCAGATATATTTATTCCTATCGCAGAATCTACCGGTGAAATCTTAGCCATCTTCAATTGGCTGCTTGAAAACGTATGTCAAAACTACCTCGCTTTAAAGCAACAATTCAAACACCTGCAGCGGATAGCCGTCAATATATCCAGTCATCAATTCCGCCAGAACCAATTTACAGAAATTATCAGCCGACAATTAGAAAAATATCAAATACCGGCTGACTCGCTTTGTTTGGAAATTGAAGAAAATAGCCTACTGGAAGATATTCCCCAAATACAACACCATTTAAAAAAAATCCAGGCCGCCAACATGCCGATAGCACTCGATAATTTTGGGGCAGGCTACTCTTCCATCAATCATCTAAAACAATTTCCATTTTCAATACTCAAAATTGATCGGGCATTTATTCAAGACATCGGACATGATGCCGACAATGAAGCTATCGTTAAATCCATCATCGCAATGGCGCAGGCGCTTAATATTGAAGTAATCGCCGAAGGGGTGGAAACTGAAACCCAACATCGCTTCCTACAAGAAAATAATTGCCAAATGGCGCAAGGTTTTTATTACGGTCGCCCTAAATCGCTTGAGCTGTAAGATAGGACAATTTAACAATACTTTTTAAAATTGTCCTATACTCATTAATAAGAGAAACGCCTGTGACTTTCACCGCGCTCTAGTGCAGGATCAGAACCCATACTACTAATCTCATTGCCCATTTGTACGTTCAACAGCCGCTTAAATTGCTGATTTTGTTGCCGCATTGTTTCTCATCGCGATGTCTACAGAGTTTAGCTGAAAGATATTTATTCCTAATCCTATCGAAATGCCTATGAATGTTCAAAAGCTGGTTTTTATTTGTTTATTCATGACTATTCATCACAACAGCTTGGCGGCCGCCAAACTCGCCTGTGAGGAATTTACTCGGCCGGTTGATAATATTGAAAATTTCAAATTGGAAGATTTAGTTGAGGTGCCGGTTATTATGACCGCTTCCCAACAAGCCGCCTGTTTAAAAACCGCCGCCAGCATTGTCAGCGTTATCAGCGGTGAAGAATTAAACAATATGGGCGCGCGCGATTTAATCGATGCTTTACAATTGATACCGGGTTTTAATTTCGGACTCATCGTGACCAATACAGTCGGCCTTGGCGTACGCGGCGTTCAGGCGGATGAAGGCAAATTATCTGTATTATTAGACGGCGTTATTTTGACCGAACAACGATTCGGCACCACCGTATTCGGCAGCCATTTTCCTGTAGAACTCATTGATCATATTGAAATCATCCGAGGCCCCGGTTCCATTTTACACGGGAACTTTGCTGAAATGGGCGTCATCAATATCATCACCAAAAAAGGCCGTCAATTGAACGGCGGAGCCATCAGCGGCAGTTACGGACATTTTGAAGATGGGGAAGCCCGCAAAACAGCGGTAATCAACATCGGTAAACAATGGAATGACTTTGAAAGCAGTTTTTACGGCAAATTTAACCAAAGTTATCGCAGCGATTCAATCTATGTTGATGCATTCGGAAACTCTTTCGATATGAGCAATGATAATGAACTCAATTCATTATTAGGCAATCTGCATATCCGTTATAAAAATCTCAATCTTCGCTTTCTGGTTGATGAATATAGCGTAGATAGCCGCGACTCCTTTGCTGAAAAAATTTCGCCGCCGGATCGTTTTTCCCGTAATACTTTTACGACTTACGCGGCAAAACTGGATTATCAACATATCTTTAACGATCATATAAAATTAGACGCCGGTATTGATTTTTCCCAACAAACGCCTTGGAAACGCGAACGAATTTACGCAGATCACCGCCCGGACTTATTAAGGGAAAAAGTCACCCTGGAACATTACAAATTCGATTTAAAAACCACGTTGACAGCTGATCAAGGTCATTATCTGGTCATCGGCAACAGTTTTCAATTTGAAGATTATCAGCACGACAAATCCAGTTTCACCGGTGAACTCCCACTATTCGGAAATTACACCGTTTATGCCGAAGCCGTTTATAAAACCAAATGGATTAACATCCTCGGCGGACTACGCTTCGACTGGTACAGCGAATATAGCTCTAATTTTTCACCAAGGGTAGCTCTTACCAAAAAAATCGGAGACTTCCATTACAAAGTGCTGTATAGCCAGGCCTTCCATGCGCCCACCGGCGGCAATTTTCAGCTCAATGCCGAATATAACCAAAACAACCTCGATCAAACCATCAAACAGCTCACGCCGGAAAAAGCCTATAGTTATGAGCTTGAACTCGGTTATCAATTCATGCGCAATCTAGGTCTCAGCGTTAACTTTTTTTACCATCAAATAGACGACTTTTTCGTCTACAGCGTTGATAAAAACTTACAAGACTTCTATCAAAATTCAGACCGACTTTCGACTTGGGGAGCCGAAGCCGTCCTAAGCTATCAAAACAAACAATGGGGCAAGGTCAAGCTGAATTATGGTTTTTACCAGGCATTGGAAGATAGTTCTAATGCATTCAAAGCCTTCAACGCCAATAATAATGTTGTTCATGAACGTTTAAATATCAGCCAGCCGACACATAAAGTTTCGCTGAATCATCACCTCTCTATTAGCGAAGAGATGTCTTTCAACCACACTTTGATCTTTTTAAGCGATCGTTACGGCTACAGCGGCGATAAGTTGGTTCATCATGATCCCAAATGGATCTACAACACTTATTTGCGATACCAAAACGCTTTCATTAATGGCCTGGATGTTGGGTTCGGCGTTTATGATGTTTTTAACGCAAAACTCGAATATGTTCAGCTCATCAATGGAAGTCATCCGGCGCTGCCCGGCAATACCCGTGAATTCCGCGTTAATCTATCTTATCAATTTTGAACTCAGGTAATTTTCATGAAATTTGGCTTATTTCCTAAGCAAAATCGCCAAACTGCAACATGTCGCCATCGCCTGAACCATTTGAACCCGGTGTATTGAGCACTGCAACGATGCAACAACTCATCAGGTTTTGTTTAATTTTGGGACTAATGGCATCCTCCACATGGGTCGGCGCTGATATTGAACTGGAATATAAAATAAAAGCGCTTTATATCACTCGGCTCGCTGAATTTATCGACTGGCCGGAGTCTAATCAACAAAAGACGTTTACAATTTGTATAGATTCCGATGACAAAATTTATCAGCATTTAATACAACTACACGTTGAAGAGGTTTTATCTAAGCCGCTAAAAATTATTAAAACAAGCCCCGAAACGCTGATAAATGATTGCCATTTTCTTTATCAATCGGATGGCGCAATTAAGCAAGCTCTCAAGGAGTTGCCCGTTTTTACGTTAAGCAGTCAAGACGATTTTGCTAAACATGGCGGCATGATTGAATTCTGTCTGGAGAAAAATAAAGTAAAAATGAAAGCGAATTTAACGGCCGTTAAACAAGCCGGTTTAAAAATCAGCTCCAAACTCTATAAATTAATACAAATCGTCCAACCATTGGAAACAGATAACAATCAGCAGTAGCGATTTCTGTTATGAACGAATTCTCAAACCAGCCGACGTTGCGCAGGAAATTAATTGCAGTCATCATGCTTTGTTGCAGCATCGCTTTATTGCTTAATAATGCGCTTATTTTCAGCCTTAAAGCTGTCGACTTTAAAGAAAAGAAAGCTGATCGCCTATTTGTATTAGCCGATGTATTGGCTAACAACAGCATGGCTTCCCTGCAATTTTCCGACCCTGACAGCGCGCGTGAAATACTGCAGGCCGCCGCTGTTGATAAGTCAATTATTCACGTTCTCCTATTCGATAAAGACTGCCGACCATTCGCCGAATACAAAAAATTCAAAGACAGTATTTCCGCGTCCCCTACCCAAAATTCGCCTTGTAACGGAGAAAACCAGCGTTATTATCAAAACGATCACCTCTATCTATCTCTACCCGTTTCATTTAAAAACAAACAAATCGGCGCTTTACAATTAAAAAGCGATTTAAATGATTTATCGATCATGCTTCAAGAGCAAATACTCATATTTTCACTGTTATTCGCTCTAACTTTATTTATCGCTTTTCTGATTACCCTGGAATTACATCAACAATTTATCAAGCCGATTAAAAAATTGTTAAAAGCGATCCGACATATTACTCACCATCACGATTATTCAATACAAGTCAATGCGGATACCAATGATGAATTAGCATTATTGGCGCGTGAATTTAACATGATGATTGAGAAAATCAACCAAAACGACAAACTACTCAACAACCAAAACCTATTACTGGAAAAAACCGTTGCCGAACGAACAGTAGAACTACATGAAAACCTAAAACAATTAGCGCAAGCGAAGGAAAATGCGGAAGCCGCCAATCAGGCAAAGTCCAACTTTCTGTCGCATATGAGTCATGATCTACGAACGCCACTGAATAGCTTATTGGGTTATGTACAGATTTTGCAGCGTAATAAAGACTTCCCGAGAAAATATCTAAGCGAAATTCAATTAATCGGCGAAAGCGGCGAATATCTACTGAGTTTAATTAACGATTTACTGGATATTACTAAAATTGAAACCAATAAGCTGGAGCTTAACCCCCAAGCATTTCGTATTCGGGATTTTCTGAATCCCATCCACGATATGTTTAAAAAACAGTCTCAGAAAAAAAATCTGCTTTTAAACTTTGAAATCGGCGATTCAGTACCCGATGCTTTTTTTGGAGACGCTAACAGGATTAAACGCATTTTATGTAATTTATTGGAAAACGCCATCAAATTTACCGACCAAGGTTATATTCAATTTATCGTCGCCTATAGGGATGAGCATTTAATCATTTGTATTGAAGACAGCGGTTGCGGCATCAAAGAAGAGAACCTAAAAGCGATTTTCGAGCCTTTTAATCAATTTTCCAAACTCGGCAATAATGAAGGTGTAGGCTTAGGCCTTTATATCACTCGTTATTTAGTAGAACTCATGCGCGGATCCTTATCAATAAACAGCCAACTTGATCAAGGCGCCACTTGCTTATTAAAACTCCCTCTGCCTATCCGAGATTGTGAAAAACCGGATGCTGATCAATATCAAGCGATTACCGGTTATAAAGGCGATCAAAAAACGATTTTATTGGTCGATGATAATGCGGATAATTTATTAGTTCTGGAAAAAATGTTAACGCCATTGGGGTTTGTTGTGAGCAGCGTCACTTCAGGAAAGGACTGCATAGAAAAAATTAAAAATAAGCGTATTGATATGGTGTTATTAGATGTTATCATGCCCGAAATGGACGGCATTGCAACCTGCCGGGCAATTCAACAATTGCCGATAGAATCCCAACCCAAAATCATTATGGTCACCGCTAACGCTTTCAGCGAAGACCGGGAAAAATGTTTGAACGTCGGTTGCGACGGTTTTCTAGCTAAACCTGTTAAACTCAATCAACTACTCGAGATTTTCGAAGAACAGCTCGCCATTCATTGGCTTCGAGGCTCGAAGCAAAGAAATAACACTATGGACGCCCGAAACAACGAACAATTTCTGAACATTCTAATTGCTGAAGACGATGAAATAAGTCGCTTGTTTTTGCATCAATTATTGAATGAAATGAAGCTTGACGCTGATTTTGCCGAAGACGGCAAGCAAGCTCAAGAAATGATCACACAAAATGCTTATGATATTATCTTTTTGGATAATAAAATGCCGTTTAAATCAGGGATGGAAGTGATGGAATATATTAAAGCAAAGGAAACTCCCTGCGCACAAAGTTACACAGTTTTAATCACCGCTTTCACAAATAATGAAATTCAACAAGCTGCCTTGCAAGCTGGTTTTAACGAGGTGATCAGCAAACCTTTTAATATTGAAACATTTGAGCAGCTTATCGAACTTGCAAAGGAAAAGTCGATTTAGGAACGGGAATGAAATAAGTTCGGTAACTGGCGCAGAATTTTTATTCGCATTCAACGACTGCAAGGATGCAGGAGGTAGAGCAACGCATGGAGCAGTTGCCGAGGCGCACGAACAGGCGCATAGCAAGCTATGTAACTGTTTGTGCAACGCTGAAGGCGGATAAAAAGGCAAGTCAGTTATCGAAATTATTTCGTGAACGTTCCTTAATAAATTACCGTTACCTCCGGATGGATTGACGCCAAGACATCAAACGCATCAATTCCAGCCTCTTGAATCAACGCTCTAATATCAAATTCGGATAATTGTAAATGTTGAAAAACCGGCGCATGAAAATCCAGATTAATATCCTGAAGGTTGATTTCAACATTAGCGCAGGGCTCTATGACATCCGCAATGGCGACTGCAGCGCTTAACACGCTTACTTCATCAACTCGGTCAGGCGCTTCCAACGGCTGCATTTTGTGTCCAATCATATGCCAAATGTATTCAGGCAATTGCCAATTTTTCAACAAAGCCGCGCCCGCTTCGGCATGAGTGAATCCAAAAGCCTTTCTTTCCTGGCTCGCCATTTCAATCGAACAGCCTTTTTTCGAACTCAAGATTTTAGAGATTTCTTCCGGAAATGCCTCAAACATAACCAATTTACCCACCCCATGTAATAAACCGGGAAGGAAAAAACGCTCCGAATCATACATACCGCAATGCTCAGCAATGCCTTTAGCTAAAAACCCGGTAGTAATACTATGAAACCAAAAAATATGCATATCCACTAAATGATTCGGAATACCGCTAAAACTATGCGAAAAACTGGTATCCATAATCAGGTTTCTCAGTTCCTTTTCATCAATCAGGCTGATAGCCAAACCGATACTGTCAATTTGTCCGAAGACGCTCGCATAAGAAGCATTGGCGGTTTTCAAAAGCTTAGTGCTTAATGACGGGTCCAACTTAATCAACTCTTCTAATTGATACTGGCTTGCACAGGGTGAATCCAATAACTCATAGATGCGCATAGTCACTGCAGGCAAAGAGAATAGATCGGTTGTTTTTTCAGCGAGTAATTCAGGGTTCATAGCGTTCTCAATACGACTTTAGGAAACAAAGTAACTATAGGTCAGTAAATCATGGCTACAAATCTGGTTTTGAGATCAAGCTCGCAAAAATCGAAAAATACCCCCTATTATCAATCTGCCCCGCCAAACCGTTACAATCAGCTAATTTTTATATCGATGATTTCTATCATCAAGCCAGACATCGTTTCGTTCATAAAATTGCTTGTGCGACTACGCCGCAAAACATAGCAATCCATCGTAGAAAACAGTCGGAGACTTGTTAGCTCAACTTTTGGCAAAAATGAAAAGCGGGGTTAATCCATATGTTAATAAGCTATAGATTATGAGATAATTCTCTGTTAATTATTGGATTTGCATAGGAGATTGCGCGTGTCTGCATTAATTGGCATTATTATGGGTTCAACTTCTGATTGGGAAACCATGAAACATTGTGCCGATACCTTGGAAAAGTTGAATATTCCGCATGAGGTAGAGGTTGTTTCCGCTCACAGAACGCCCGATAAGCTTTTCAGTTATGCAGAAACCGCTGCTGAGCAAGGGCTGGAAGTGATTATTGCCGGAGCCGGCGGGGCGGCGCATTTACCCGGCATGACCGCCGCCAAAACCCATTTGCCGGTTTTAGGCGTACCGGTGCAATCCAAAGCCTTAAACGGCATGGACTCATTACTGTCTATTGTGCAAATGCCGGCGGGCATTCCTGTCGGCACTCTGGCCATCGGCAGGGCGGGCGCAATTAACGCAGCGCTGATGGCCGCCGCGATTGTCAGCAACAAGCATGAGGAACATCTCCCCGCATTGCTGGCGTTTCGTCAAAACCAAACCGATAAAGTTCAAGAACACCCGGACCCACGTAAGGCATAACGATGAAAATAGGCATTTTAGGCGGCGGTCAACTTGCCCGAATGATCGCCTTATCAGGTTACCCCTTAGCTCAACAATTCATTATTCTGGATCCCAGCCGGGATGCCGGGGCGGTTAAATTAGGCGAACATTTACAGGGTCAATACGATGATCCCGCATTATTGGCCGAATTAGCCCAACGCGCTGATGTAGTCACTTACGAATTTGAAAACGTACCGGCTTCGGCTGCGAAGTATCTGACAGAACACACCGTCATTTATCCCCCCGCAAAAGCGTTGGAAGTCAGCCAGGATCGTTTGATCGAAAAAAACTTTCTACATGATTTAGACATAGAAACCGCCCCTTTCGCCGCCGTCAATAATCTGCAAGAACTCAGACAAGCGATGCAAAGCATTGCCTATCCAGCCATTTTAAAAAGCCGCCGCTTTGGCTATGACGGCAAGGGTCAAGTACGGTTAAACTGCGAAAATGATTTGGAAGCAGCATGGGAAGCCATGCAAAACGCTCCCTCTATCATCGAAGGTTTTGTGCCTTTTGAGCGAGAAATTTCCATTATCGCTGTCCGTAGCCCCAGCAATGAAATTGCCTTTTACCCGGTCTCGGAAAACCAACACCGCGGCGGCATCTTGAGAGTGGCTCAATGTCGTCATAACGACCCTGCCCAACAGCTCGCCGAAAAATATGCCGCCGACTTGATTAAAGCATTAGATTATGTGGGCGTTATTGCCTTGGAAATGTTCGAAGTTAATGGCCAATTATTGGCGAACGAATTCGCTCCGCGAGTGCATAATTCCGGTCATTGGAGCATAGAAGGCGCAGTCTCTAGCCAATTTGAAAACCATTTACGCGCAATTTTAGACTTACCATTAGGCTCAACCCAAGCCAACGGTTATTCAGCGATGGTCAATTTCATCGGCAACAACCCGAATCCGACGCAAGTGTTGGCGATTCCCAACGCACATTTGCATTGTTATGATAAGAGCAGCCGAAAAAGCCGCAAGGTGGCTCATGCGACGATTTGCTCGCATGATAAAACCTTATTTGAACAATCTTTACAGCAATTGATTCAATTAGCGGAAGATTATGATGACTCTTAAATAAATTCTATCCCCGTAGTTTGCAGACCGATTAAATCAATATTGACGGCATTAAGCTCGGTTTCCGCCGCCAATACCGCCAAATCAGCAAACGATAAATCCTGATTTAACACATCTATAAAAGGCTGCATTTGGGCGGCGCTGGGCGTTCCGCCAACCACATTATGCCAAAGCAATGAAACTAGGCTTTCCGGCGTATTCGCGCCTGCCGCGCTAATCGCTAAATCCGCTAATTCATGATAACTAAAGCCGTCATCCATCAATTGCAAGCCGATGCCGACAAATTGTTTATTACTCACCTGTTCAGCGCCAAACACCGCGCCTATTAACTTGGCCACCTCACCTGCCTGTTGATCCAAATCATAAGCAATAGCGGAATCGGAAAATTTCAAGCGCTCAATATTATGCAAAGTATCGCGCCCCTCGCGTCCCTCAACGACAAAGCCGTCTGCACTTCTTTGCAAGGAATAGTCGGCCACAGGATGGTTAAACACACTGGTATCAATCCCCGATTGTCCATCAATCACATCATCGCCCTCTTCGCCCTGAAAAGTATTATTGCCGCTGTCGCCGGCAAATACATCATTAGCGCCGGAACCGGTTAACACCGATGCTCCGGCGATAAATTCTTCAATATGACTAAATTGTCCGCTTGCTGTCTGTAAAACCGGGGTATAACGGATATTCAAATCCGCTCTATCCGTCGGAATCACTCTGGCGAAGTCTTCCGCAGTTTGTGCGAAAGCCGGGGCGCTACGCATCACATCCAAAGGGGTAAGCGATACGCCGTTCAGATCGCGCGGGGTTGAGCCGCCATCATCCGCCCACACCGGCTGATCCACTTCAAACGTGGCGCTGTACAGACCTTGTTCGATATCAATAACAACCTTACCTTGCAAAGTACCGAAATCCAAAGCATCAACGCCATCGCCGCCATCAATCACGACATTCCCGGCGCCGATAACAAATCGATCATCGCCTAAGCCGCCGATGGCCTCATCATCATCTTCCAGAATCAAAACATCATTTCCCTCACGGCCATCCAGCAAATCGCCGCCCGCGCCGCCGCTTAATAAATTATCTTCATTATTGCCGCGGATTTGGTCATCACCGGCGCCGCCGATAATATTCTCAATTTCCGATATGCTATCGGTTTCGGTTCCACCGCTAAATAAGGATAAACGCGCCGTATTATTCAGCAAATCTACATCAAGATTGCCCAAACTGCTCATTTCCAAAGCGGCAAAATCAGCGCCCGGCGCGGCAAAAGCCCAGGAGGCGGTATCAATGCCGGAACCGCCGTTCAAATTATCATTACCGGAACCGCCGTGTAATAAATCATCATCTGCATCGCCGCTTAAGCTATCATTTCCCGCGCCGCCATAAAGCGCATCTCTGCCGCCGCCGCCTTGCAAATTATCATTGCCGCCTGCGCCGATCAAGCGATTGCCTAACTCATCGCCTACAATTAAATCGGCATGTTCATCGGCGCCGATCACCTCTTCAATATTGTTGACGCTGCCCGAAAAAAAACTTCGGTCGCCATTGCTTTCTATCGTTCCTTGATTTAAAAACACTTTAAAGCCGGTAAATATACTGCGATGATGAGCCACTAATACATCATAGCCATCCCCACCGTCTATCGTCACCTTTCCGCTTCTCAGCAAAATACGATCATCGCCCACATTGCCCAGCGCCTCAACCGAGCGACCGCCGGCATCGATTTCAATCAAGTCGTTATCGACTCCGCCATCAGCCATGCCTGCATCTTCCAAAGCCAGCACATCATCGCCCGACTCGCCGAACAGTTTGAAAATAACCGAACCATCACCGTCATTATTACCGCGTAAAAAATCATTGCCCCCGGCGCCGTAAACAGTGATTTCGCCGTTATCGCCCAAATCAAAATAATCCGCCTCGTCGCCGCCGTAATAGACATCAAAATTATCAACATTACCGCGACTCAAGCGGGAAGCCAAAGGCGGCTTATAGCTATTATCATCAGGCAGAGCCAATTTTTCGCCTTCCAAAGCGTCGAATGCGCTTAACTCCGAACCGATTGCGCCGGTAATGCGCACCAGCCAACGGATACCGGGCGTCGCATTTAAATACAAACTATCAAAACCGCCGCCGCCTTCATAATTAGCGCCGCCTAATCCGGCATGAATAATATCGTCCCCGGAACCGCCGTTGACTTCACGCCCGGCGTTTTCGCCAAATAAAGTATCATTGCCATCGCCGCCATTAATGACGCTATATGTTCCGGAACCGCCATATAAAACATCATCAAAATCAGAACCATAATATTGCTCGACATTGACGGCGGTATCAGTCGAGATCAAAGTATTGCCCTCACTGTCCAAGCGCTCGATCAAGCCGGTTTCGGCAAACACGCGTAGCGGCCCGGAAGCCTCCTGAGTGCGCACTTTGTTTTCGATAAAATCACTGAAATGTTCTTTATTGACAAATTCGCGTATATCCCCCGCATAAGTCAAAGCGTCAAAATCGCCGTCGCCGCCGTCATAAAAATCACTGACTCCGCTTTCGGCTAATGAACCGGACACCAAAACATCATTCCCTGCATTGCCGAAAACAATATCCGCGCCTTGATTGCCGATCACCACATCATTCGCCGCGCCGCCATCCAGCACATCATTACCCGCCCTTCCCATCAGCAAATCACGGCTGGCGGATGCGGTAAAATGATTATTTGCCGCATCGCCTAATAAATAAACCGTGCGATCATCCTCTACCGTTATATTTTCAACGGAATCTAATTGCGCGGTGATTCGACTAATGCGTATAGTGCCGCGCTCCAAATCAACATCAATATCGGGATTGCCTGATGCGTTATCGACCGGATACCGCCAAGTGTCGCTGCCCGCGCCGCCTTGATAAAAATCATCGCCATCGCTATGTATAAAGGTATCGTCGCCATCGCCTCCCGATAACTGGTCTGTAGCCGGGCCGCCAACCACAATATCGTCACCCGCCAAGGCATTAATCGCCAGTGCGTTACTACTGGCGAATAAAAAATCACGCTCATCGGTTCCGTCTAACACCGTCTGTCCCGGCGATGCGCTGATCACGCTATTCAATAATTCGTCATGGCTTAAACTGAAATCGGCGAAAGCATAGGTTTCAATATCGATGGTTTCATCAATTCCATCAACCAGCCTTGGATTAGCGGGCGCATTGTGATGAAAAACGATTGTCCCGTTTTGAGTGGATTGAGAAAAAGAATATTCGGTAAAACTACCGGAAAAAATGGCTTGATCCAGCCCTGCTCCACCATCCAGCACATCATTGCCCAACCCGGCGGTGATCAGATCATTACCGGCCAGCCCTTCTATCACATCATTACCGGCGGCGGCATCCAGTAAATTATCAACCGACCCGCCGAGCAAGCTATCATCATCGTTGGAACCGATGCCAATCAATCCTTGCTGCGGGTCGCCAACCGGATCAAGAATTTTAGTATTGATTTCAGCCAACCAGGCGTCAACCCCCAAATAATCTTCCAAATCGCCTAACGGCAATAACTCCTGAAAAGCAATATCCATATCCTGAGTCAGATTGTCCAAAATACCAGGGTTCGGCAAGAAGCGATTAACTTTGGCGGCAAAAGCATCAATAACATCATCAATACCCAAGGTTTCCATTGCATATTCAATCACCGGCCCGACGGTATTATCGAAAACCACGCCCACGGCATCCAAAACGCCTTCAATGGGTTTAAGTAATTTCCCTAAAGCATTGAGCGGCTTCCGCAAAAAAGCTAATGCATCGGAAATACCGTCAAACACTAATCGAAGCGCCAAAGCCGGTAAATAGCTGGCTTCAGGAATAGCATCTTCTACAGCCTGCGCTGCCGACTTTACCTGATCGTACAGATCATTAACAGCGTCAACCGCGACATTCGGAGGCTCGACTAAGACATCAGCGCCTTCAGCAGCAACTGCCGCCGGGTCGCCCGCAAGATCAAATTCATCCGCTTTATCCAGCGAATAAATCACATTATCAACGCTTTCTTTCTGCCCCTGCACCTCAAATTGAGCGCCAAATAGATTTTTATCAAACTTTTCTAATTTCTCTTCCGCCGACTCTAACTTTTCTTCAATTTTCAGATCATCAATTTTCTTCGCCAAATCGTGAGCTTTATCGCGCACCTTCTCAGTCACATTTTGAACGGAATCCAATACCCGAATAGCAATTTTGGCGAAAATCTTTAAAGACCCCGCCTTCTCCATTAATTTTAAAATTAATTTTTGATGATCAATGGTTTTGCTGAATTCATCCGCCTTGTCTTCAACGGCATCCACCGCCTTAATGGCCATCTGCATTTTATCGATTTTGTCATCGATATCTTCGATAACCCCGCGCACTTCGCCGATATTGCGATGAGTTCTATCAAGATTACTGCTGTAAGATCGGATTTCTGAACCGGCCGCCATAACATTCTCCCCATTGAAGGTCTTTGTTCCGACGCTCCCTCATGAAACGGAAAACAAATAAAACTGATTTTTATTTGAATTTAACATAGCCGTCGTTCAAAGCCAATCGAAACTCACAGATCAACAGAGAAGATAAGGCAGCCCTACCCAGTTATATAAACCTCTACAATATTGACTAATCCGTTAACCCATACTATTTTAAAAAGCAGTCGGTTGATCAATCATTGGGATTCATCTGTTACACGGATATTGCCGCCATTAAATTTCCCTTCATCACAAAACATGAAAAATAAAATCACTCCGGTAGATAAAGAAATTTTGATGCAAGATGATGACCTAATTGTTTCCAAAACAGACACTCAGGGCAGAATTACTTATTGCAACCGTAATTTTATTAAGATATCTGGTTATTCGGAAACCGAGTTATTAGGCAAACAACACAACATTGTTCGCCACCCGGATATGCCCAGAACGGTATTCAGTCTATTGTGGGAAACCATTAAAAATGAGCAGGAGTTTTTCGGCTATGTAAAAAACATGACTAAGGAAGGTTATTATTACTGGGTGTTCGCTCATGTCACGCCTAGCTACAAAGCTTCGTCTTTCAAATCCAATGAGGAATTAATCGGCTATTTTTCGATTCGACGCAAACCCAGTCAAGACAAGTTAAAAGCAGTGCAGAACATTTATCGTGAAATTCTTGCTAAAGAACAACAATCCGGAAGTCAACTCGCCATGATTGAAGGCAGAAAAACCCTTGACGACATCATCCACCAAACCAGCAGGTCTTATCGTGAATTCATTCTTTCTCTTTAACGGTAAAAACACCACGCTGCTGTTATTAGCGCTGATTACCGGCATGGCGGCTTGGTCTTTATACAGTCATGAATTTTCATGGATTTATATTATCGTTAACTTCATTGCCGCATTAGTCGTGGTTTTGTTTTTTAAACAATCCGAAAAAGAAGTCGAATTAATTAAATCGATGGCAATATTGGCCAATCAAATCGAAAAAGGCAAATTGAATTATCGCATCACCCACATTCCGGCGGAAGCTGAGATGGGCAGCATTGCCTGGAGCTTCAATGATGCTTTAGATCAACTGGAAACCTATATGCGCGAGGTCTCCACTTGTTTTAAATCCGCCCAAAACAAGGAATTTTACCGCACTACCATGCACCAAGGCAGCAAAGGCCTGTTTTATGACGGATTAACCAATATTGATTTATCTTTGGAACAAATGAAAATCAATCATTTAAACAGCATGCAGGAAGAATTGTTCTCGCAACTGGGTCAGATGAAAACCGTCAATTTGCTTTCCAGCCTATCCCGAACCCAAAGTGATTTACATACGATTACCAATCAAATGATGCAGGTTGAAAACATATCCAGCCAAGCCTCAAATCTTGCTATAGAAAGTAAATCCTCATTGAACGAAGTGACTGGAAAACTCAATACCATCGTAGAAAAAATAGTCACGATGAAACACTCATCCATCAACCTAAGCAATAGTAGTAAAGAAATCACTGACGTCACTTCATTGATCGCCAAAATCGCTGATCAAACCAATTTACTCGCTTTAAACGCGGCCATTGAAGCGGCCCGCGCCGGCGAACATGGCAGAGGATTCGCTGTGGTTGCCGACGAAGTTAGAAATCTGGCCGAAAACACCAAAAAAGCCACTGAAACGATTAACGCCACAATTTCAAAGTTTACCCAGGCCACCCAAGATATTGTTAACGATACTGATAGCATGGCTAATATGACCGATGATTCTAAAAACGCCATACGTCAATTTGAACATAGCATTCAAGAGGTCAGCAACTATTCAATGGAAACTTACCATAAAGTGACCTATACCCAAATGGTCAGCGAAATTGCCTTGGCCAAAGTACACCAAATGATTTATGTACAACAGGGTTATCGTACTGTCGAAACCGGCCCGCAATCGGAAGCCGCTAATGTCGTTAATATGTCCCCCGATAATTGCACCCTCGGGGTATGGCTAACCCAAGGACCCGGTGAAACAAAATACGGCCATTTGCCTTCTTTTAACAAAATTGATTATCCGCATAAACTCTCGCATAAATGCATGACGCTGATTCTGCAACATCTCGAACAAAACTGGCAAACCAATCCGGAAATCCAAGCCGCCATAGTCGATAGTTTCACAGGCTTGGAAACCAGCAGCTTGGAAATTAATGTATTACTGGATGCCTTGATTGATGAGAAAAGCAAATTTGAAGGCGGAAGCAGTGAAGAGGAAAACGAGATTGAGCTATTTTAGGTTTCATCACTGGAATGGGTTCTCTTTAGGAACGGGAATGAAATAAATTGGGTATTTTGCGTAGGATTTTTTTTCGTATTCAAGGCGCACAAACAGGCGCATAGCAAGCTATGTAACTGTTTGTGCAAAGCTTCCGCTCCTGCTCACGCCCCTTACCTACATCCATGTAGGCAACGCCGAAGACGAGAAAAAAGACAAGTCAAATGCCCAAGTTATTTCATGTACGTTCCTCAATTAAAAATGAAATCCCCGCCCAGCCACAACTCATAGTGC
>SPJM01000138.1 GCA_006844585.1 Methylococcaceae bacterium
CCGAGTAAGCGGGCGTTTTTATATTGGCTATTATATTTTAACGATTTAACTAAGTAGGCGATTTGTGATTGATAGCGGTAGGGGGCTATTGTGCTATTGATGATGGTTGGAGTGGATAAACATTGGCCGCAAATCGGCGGGTCGATTGGCGATGGGTTCATTGGGATGCCGCAGTGATGGCAAGCATAGTTGTTTATAGGTAAATCCTTGAGGCATTCTCGGCAAATATCCATATGTTCGATGCCGTCTTGGTTGCAAAAGATGCAATTGGGCGGAAAACAATAATCCTGTATAATGCTGAGCCAGTTGTTTACCATTTTTGCCTTTTTGGGTGGACAAGTTCGTCAGTCGCGCGATCATCAGGCGACGCGTTTTTATTGTATTTTTTCCGGAGAGTTTAAGCATGTCAGTTAATCCGCAACCCGTCAATGCCGATTTATCAGTACGCCACGATTGGCGACTGGATGAGGTGCAGGCTTTGTTCTCTTTGCCTTTTAACGATTTGATATTTCGCGCGCAAACCGTTCATCGCGCTAATTTTGATCCGAATGAAATTCAGGTCAGCAGTTTATTGAGCATTAAAACCGGTTCTTGTTCTGAGGATTGCGGTTATTGTCCGCAGAGCGCCCGACATGATTCTGATTTGACGCCTGAAGCTTTGATGCCGGTCGATGAGGTGCTGAAAGCGGCGCAGAGAGCTAAAGATGAAGGCGCTTCGCGTTTTTGTATGGGAGCGGCTTGGCGACAGCCTAAAGATAAGGATGTTGAGCGAGTGGTGGAGATGGTGCAAGGCGTTAAAGATTTGGGCTTGGAAACTTGCGTGACTTTAGGCATGTTGACTGATGAGCAAACGGCGCGTTTGAAAGAGGGCGGACTGGATTATTACAATCATAATTTAGATACTTCGGAAGAATATTATTCCGAAGTCATTACCACCCGAACTTATCAGGATCGTCTGGATACTTTGGGCAGAGTGCGGGATGCGGGTATCAATGTGTGTTGCGGCGGCATTGTCGGGATGGGGGAGAATCCGGATGACAGGGCGAAATTGCTAATTGAATTAGCCAATCTGCCGAAGCATCCTGAAAGCGTACCGATTAATATGTTGGTGCAAGTACAGGGCACGCCGTTGATGGGGGTAGAGTCTCTGGATCCATTGGAATTTGTGCGTACTATCGCTGTTGCCCGGATTTTGATGCCGGAGTCCAGAGTGCGCTTGTCGGCGGGGCGCACCGATATGAATGATGAAATGCAGGCTTTATGTTTTCTGGCTGGCGCCAACTCAATTTTCTATGGCGAAAAGCTGTTGACCACTGATAATCCGCAAGCGAATCAGGATCAATTATTATTCAAACGACTCGGGATTCATACCGGCGGTTCCAATTATTCGGCTTAGTTTGTTCAGTTTAGATGCTTGATTCCGAGTACCTGGAAACGCTTAAACAAGACGGTTTATATCGAAGTCATAAACAAATAAGCGAAGTCGATGGCGTTCGCGTCAAGGTAGACGGGCGTTGGTTAATTAATTTCTGCAGTAACGATTATTTAGGGATGGCGACCCACCCTGAAGTGATAAATGCGGCGCAACAATCGGCGCAAACAATGGGGGTGGGCAGCGGTTCCGCGCATTTGATTTGCGGTCATCGTTCCGCGCATCATTTATTGGAAAAGG
Source organism: Methylococcaceae bacterium (assembly GCA_006844585.1). GTDB lineage: Bacteria > Pseudomonadota > Gammaproteobacteria > Methylococcales > Methylomonadaceae > Methylomarinum. Next base: position 1,673 of record SPJM01000138.1, read on the forward strand.
AATTGGCTGACTTTACCGGACGCCCGCGGGCTTTGTTATTTTCGACCGGATATATGGCTAATCTGGGCGTTATCGCCGCTTTATCCGGACGGGGAGGGCTTGTGCTGGAAGATCGCCTTAATCATGCTTCTTTGCTGGATGGCGGTTTGTTGTCCGGGGCGCGTTTTAAGCGCTATCAACATGCGGATATTGCGGATGCTGAGGTTAAGCTGACTGCCGCCTCAGGCGGTGGTTTGTTGGTGACTGACGGTGTTTTTAGCATGGATGGTGATCTGGCGCCGCTGCCGAAATTGGCTGACTTGGCGCAAAAAAACAATGCTTTGTTAATGGTGGATGATGCGCATGGCCTTGGCGTGATTGGCGATCAAGGCGGCGGTGTCATTGAGCATTTCGGCTTAACCGTTGAAGATGCGCCGGTTTTAGTTGGGACTTTTGGTAAAGCGCTGGGGACTTTCGGGGCTTTTGTCGCCGGTTCGGAGACTTTGATTGAAACATTAATTCAAAAGGCCAGAACTTATATATACACTACCGCATTACCGCCCGCTATTGCTGAGGCGACGCGAACCAGTTTAACGTTGATTCAACAAGAAAGTTGGCGGCGTTTGAAATTACATGAAAATATCGGTTTTTTTAAACAAACCGCTAATCGACTGGGGTTGTCTTTAATGCCTTCAGATACCGCTATACAGCCGCTGTTGATCGGCGATAACAAACAATTAATGGATGTTAATGAAGCTGTTTTTGGGCAAGGTTTTTGGTTGGGCGCGATTCGACCGCCCACTGTGCCGCAAGGAAAGGCGCGTTTGAGAATCACTCTTTCTACACATCATCAGCAACAACAGATTACGGCAATGCTCGAAGCTTTGGCGAAATTATTGTTGATCGGCTAATTATTCAAAAATGATTAATATTGAACAATACGGCGAAGGGCCGTACAGTATCGTGCTGCTTCATGGCTGGTCTATGCACAGCGGAATCTGGCGACATTTTGTTGAAACTTTAAGCGAACATTGCCAAGTGATTTGCGTGGATTTGCCCGGTCATGGTTTGAGCAAGACTGTTCAGCCTTATACATTGGATAATCTCTGTCGGGAAATTCTGAAAGTATTGCCCGACTCGCCTTTTCATTTAGTGGGCTGGTCGTTAGGCGGTTTAGCAGCCATGCAAATCGCCAAACATTTTCCAGCCAGAGTGCAGACGTTGAGCATCATAGCCGGTAACCCTTGCTTTGTGGAAAAAGCCGATTGGCCGGGAGTAAAGTATGAAGTGTTGCAGGGTTTTAAGGACAATCTTGCTGCAAATAGCAGTGGTACTCTGTTGCGATTTTTAGCTTTACAAGTCAACGGGCAAGAAAATCATAAAATTTTACTGAGGCGTTTAAAAACCTCCTTGTCTGAACGATTGACGCCTGAATTGGATGTGCTGGAGGGTGGCTTGGCTATTTTGCGCGATACGGATTTAAGCGATGATTTATCGGCTTATCAGATGCCGGTGCAATTTATTTTAGGCGGTAAGGATGCCTTGGCGCCGGTTTCGGTAGCGGAGGCGATAAGGGCGGAAAATCCGGAGATTAAAGTTGAGGTAATTGAGGGCGCCGGTCATGTGCCGTTTCTTTCGCATTCTCAACGAGTTGCCGAATGCCTATTAGCGATGTGTGACGATTATGTTGTTGGATAAAACGCAGCTGAAGCAGTCGTTTTCAGCGGCGTCAAGCGCTTATGACGCCTTGGCTGTTTTGCAGCGCGAAGTCGGCTTGCGGTTATTACAATCAGCCGAGATGAAATCGGGGTATCGGCGGATTATGGATTTGGGCTGCGGAACCGGGTTTATCAGCGCCAATTTAAACAATGAAAACCGGCATTATCAAATTACCGCACTCGATATTGCCTATTCAATGTTGAGTTTAGCCAGGCGGCAAAATGGATTGAAAAATATTCACTATATCTGCGGCGATGCAGAAAATTTACCGTTGCTTGATGATCGTTTTGATGCGGTTTTTTCCAATGTCGCCTTACAATGGTGTCAGGATTTGCCTCAAGCGTTGTCGGAACTTTATAGAGTGTTATCGCCGGGGGGCGATTTGTTTTTCTCGACTTTTGGATTGGGAACTTTGAGTGAATTGAAGTCGGCTTGGTCGGAAGTTGATGATTACACGCATGTGAATGACTTTGTGAGTACGGAACAGTTAGCTGATTTATTATCGGTCGCCGGGTTCGAGAATATTGATATTAGGGTAGAAGATAAAATATCGCATTATGATTCGGTGATGGAATTGATGAAAGAATTAAAAGGCATCGGCGCGCATAATGTGACGGTGGGGCGGAAAAAGCGGTTAACCACGCGAGGGCAGTTGCAGAAAATGATTCAAGCTTATCCAAAGAGAGCTGATGGCGGTATTGTCGCCAGTTATCGGGTAATTTATGTCAACGCTGTTAAACTATTATGAGTAAGCGTTTTTTTATTACCGGAACCGATACTGAAGTCGGTAAAACATGGACTACGGTATTGTTGATGCAGTATTGGCGAAAGCAAGGGTTTTCTGTCGCCGGTATGAAACCGGTAGCCGCCGGTTGCCAATGGTTGGATGAGCAATGGAAAAATGAAGATGCTTTACTGATACAACAACACAACAGTCAGCAATGGCCGTATGAATGGGTAAACCCTTATGCCTTTGAGCTGGCGGTTTCACCGCATTTAGCCGGTCAAGGCGTCGCTGTAGAGAGCGATTTGATTAAAACGCGGCTGAATGAAATGCAACAGCAGGCTGATGTGGTGGTGGTTGAGGGGGCGGGCGGTTGGCTTTCGCCGATTAGTTCACAAATGAGCAATGCTGAATTGGCGATTGAGTTGTCTCTGCCGGTCATATTGGTGGTGGCGATACGTTTGGGGTGCATTAATCAGGCTTTATTGAGTTTTCAGTCGATTCAGGCTTTGTCAGGCGCTTGTGTAGGCTGGATTGCTGTCAATTATGATGCAAAGATGCAATATTCCGAATCCAATATCGATTACATAAAACAACATATCTCAGCGCCTTTATTGGGCGTGATTCCGCATTTAAAGCATCCGCAATTAATGGAGGATGACTTCCCTTTCAGCCAATTGCTTGTCAGTTGATGTAGGTCAAGTTATCTTTGTTTTAAAATTTGATAATGGAATGGCGTTGATGTTAAAAGTATATTTCCAGGCGATTTTTAGTTGTTGTGTCGCGTGAGTGAAAAATTTAGGTAAGCAATGGCTGCGCCATAAATGGAGAAATTTTTGAAAAGGTCTGTTTCAAATACAGGCCTTTTTTTTGTCGAAAAAATAATCAAAAATAAATGTTTTACAGCTAATTTACATTAATTGCTTGCTAATGAGATGGTTTTTTGGGTTTTTGTTTCATTTTAAGAAAAAAGGATGTCGACAAATTCCCTTGAATAAGAGCGGGAAATTTAAATGCCTCTCTGGCGAATAAGCCATTGATAGGTTAGAATTACCAAGTTGAATTATTTGTTGAGAAGTCAAGGGAGCGCGCGTTTCGCTATTGGAAGGGGCGGATTCGTCGAAAATGACTTTAAAATAAGAACACAAAGAATAACTTTCAATACTGATATGACTGCGCCAGTCCGTGAATTTATGCGTCATGAATATGACCATTGTTTAAACAAAAGATTCACGGCAGTTGCGAATTTATCTTACTGTTCGAAAATGATATTCCGTGATGATGGTTTCGACGGGATAATTATTTTTACGAGTTTATTATTACAAATGGGAGGCTACTCCGTGAAGAAAACAATGCAACTGTTCGCAAGCTTTGTCCTGTTGATGTTGGGGCTAGGCAAAGCCGATGCGGCATATACCCTCAACCTGACTCAGGGGGTGACGAAAATCAGTAATGAGCTATATGATCTGCATATGCTTATTTTATGGATATGTGTGGCTATTGGCATAGCTGTTTTTGGGACGATGTTTTATTCGATTTATCATCATCGTAAGTCGAAAGGTCATCAAGCCGCACAATTTCACGAGAATACCACCGTGGAAATTGTTTGGACCATCATTCCTACCTTGATTCTGATTGGTATGGCGATTCCGGCGACTAAAGCGGTTATCGACCTGGATGATATTGAAGATACTGAGATGAGTATTAAAGTCACCGGTTGGCAATGGAAATGGGAATATGAATACCTGGATACCGGCATTCATTTCTTCAGCAGCCTGGATGAGGAAAGTAATCAGGCGCGTCAGATAGGCTCGGGCATTGATCCTAAATCGGTACCTAATTATTTGTTAAATGTTGATAAGCCTTTGGTGATCCCGACCAAAACAAAAATTCGCTTTTTGTTTACTGCGGCTGATGTTATCCACTCTTGGTGGGTGCCTGCTTTAGGTTGGAAAAAAGATACCAATCCCGGTTTTATCAACGAAGCTTGGACATATGTAGAAGAAGCCGGCACATATCGTGGTCAATGTGCTGAGTTATGCGGACGCGATCATGGCTTTATGCCGATTGTGGTTATCGCTAAGGAGCCGCAAGAATATGCGCGTTGGGTTGAAGAACAAAAGGCGCTGGCTACGGCTGCAGCTAATGCTGCTGAACAAGAATGGAGTAAAACTGATTTAATTGAAAAAGGCGAAGCTCTGTACGTCAACAATTGCGCATCTTGTCATATGGCGGATGGCGCAGGAATAGATGGGACATTCCCAGCATTAACCGGTAGCGCTATTGTCACCGGCGATATGAATGGGCAAGTTGAATTGATGCTGAACGGAAAAGACATGATGCCTGCATTCGGCACAATGTTTAACCCTGTTGAGTTCGCCGCTGTCGCTACTTACATCCGTAATGGCTTAGGCAACAATGTAGGCGATTCGATTCAGCCGTCTGAAATTAAAGATCTTCAAGCTTCATTAGCTGATTGAAAGCAATGATGAATAAGTTTCAAAATTTAATCCTTTTACAAAATATTAAAGAGGTACATGAATATGTCTGCTAATGTAGCTGCACACGATGATCATCATGATCATGGTCCTGAGAAGGGTATCGTGCGATGGATAGTGACGACCAACCATAAAGATATTGGTACGCTCTATCTTGCTTTTGCTCTGGTTATGTTTTTTGTCGGCGGTACGATGGCGCTGATTATTCGTTCGGAGTTGTTTGAGCCGGGTATGCAATTTGTCGATCCGCAATTTTTTAACTCAATGACAACCATGCACGCCTTGGTAATGGTTTTCGGCGCGGTTATGCCTGCTTTTGTCGGCTTGGCTAACTGGCAAATCCCAATGATGATCGGCGCGCCTGATATGGCTTTGCCGCGAATGAACAACATGAGTTTTTGGATGTTGGTCGCTGGGGTATTGTTGTTGGCCAGTACTTTATTTATGGAAGGCGGCGCGCCAGCAGGCGGCTGGACGCTTTATCCACCATTGGTGCTGCAAACAGGCGATGCCTTACCGTTTGCGATTTTCTCCGTGCATTTGTTGGGGATTTCATCCATCATGGGGGCCATCAATGTAATCGCCACTATTTTCAATATGCGCGCTCCTGGCATGACATTGATGAAAATGCCTTTGTTCGTATGGACTTGGTTGATTACTGCTTTCTTGTTGATCGCAATCATGCCGGTTTTCGCCGGTGCGGTGACCATGTTGTTGACAGATCGCTTTTTTGACACCAGCTTCTTTGATGCGGCCGGCGGCGGCGACCCTGTGCTTTATCAACATATCTTTTGGTTCTTCGGACATCCGGAAGTTTATGTAATGATTTTGCCAACCTTCGGCGTGGCTTCAACTATTATTCCTGTTTTTGCACGTAAACCTTTGTTTGGCTATGCTTCAATGGTTTATGCGACAGCGGCGATTGCTTTCTTGTCGTTCATCGTTTGGGCTCACCACATGTTTACCGTGGGTATGCCGGTTGCGGGCGAGTTGTATTTTATGTACGCCACTATGTTGATCGCAGTTCCGACCGGGGTGAAGATTTTTAACTGGACAGCAACCATGTGGAAAGGGGCGATGACTTTCGAAACACCGATGTTGTTTTCGATAGCTTTTGTTGTTTTGTTTACAATGGGCGGCTTTACCGGTTTGATGATGGCGGTTGCGCCGGTTGATTTCCAATATCATGATACCTATTTCATCGTTGCGCATTTTCACTATACATTGGTGCCTGCCTCTATCTTTATTTTGATGGCGGCCGGTTATTTCTGGTTGCCGAAGTGGACCGGCAATATGTATAACGAACGTATCGGTAAATTACATTTCTGGTTGTCAGCTATTTCCGTTAATATTTTATTCTTCCCGCAGCATTTCTTAGGTTTGGCCGGAATGCCGCGCAGAATCCCTGATTATGCGGTACAGTTTGCTGATTGGAATATGATTTCAAGTATTGGGGCTTTTATTTACGGTTTTAGCCAATTACTATTCGTCTATATTGTGATTGATACGATTAGAGGCGGCACCGGTGAAAAAGTAACTGATGAAGTTTGGGAAGATGCGAAAAAACATAGTTTGGAATGGACTTTGCCTTCGCCTCCACCCTATCATTCTTTTACGACACCACCTGAAAAAATTCCTACAGAACATTTCTAATAAAACGTAGGGATTAGAAGCTGGTTCTGTTCCTGAAGAAGAATAGAACCAGCGCATAAAATTTATGGATACGCGAAAAAAAAACATATTAACTGCAGTTATTTTAATTACAATTTCTGCAGCTATTTATATTTATGCAGTGATAAGGGCTGTTTCTGAATGAACGAAGATCTGAAGCAAAAAAACACCCGATTGATAAAAAAATTGATGTTTGTTGTTTTGGGTATGTTTGGTTTTGGATACGCCTTAGTACCTATTTACGATGTTTTTTGTGATATAACAGGTTTAAATGGTAAAACTGCCGAAGAGGCTGTTCAAGAAGGGGTTTATCAAGTTGATGTCAGTCGGGAATTGACGCTGGAATTTGTCACTTCCTTGAATAAAAAAGCGCCGTTAAAATTTTCCAGTGAAGTTAAGAAAATGAAATTGCATCCCGGAAAATATTATACGGTTAATTTTTATGCGGAAAATCTAACTGATAAGAAAATGCTTGCTCGCGCCATACCTAGTGTGACGCCTGGATTAGCTGCGGAATTTTTGAAAAAAACCGAGTGTTTTTGTTTTTCCGAGCAGGAATTTAAGCCTTTAGAACGAAAAGTAATGCCTGTAAGGTTTGTGATCGATCCGAAAATACCGGAACGATTTAAAACGGTCACGCTTGCATATACGTTTTTTGATAATACAGAAACTTCAGTAAAAAATTAGTATAGGGGAAGGATAAATGTCTACAAGTGACGCTTATTACATACCGCATAAAGCGGTTTGGCCGGTCATAGGAACTTTGGGTTTGATGGTTACCTTGGCTGGGTTTGCAAATTATTTAAACGGGTCGTCTATTGGTCCGGCGATGATGATTGCCGGCTTGACGTTGTTTATCGTGATGCTGGCGGGGTGGTTTACCTTGCAGGCCGGCGAGAGTGAATCGGGCATGTATAACCACGGGGTGGGAATTTCCTACCGGATGGGGATGATGTGGTTCATCTTTTCGGAAATCATGTTCTTCGCGGTATTTTTCGGCACCTTATGGTATACCCGTAATTTATCCGTCGAATGGTTAGCAGGTTTCGGCGATGGGCCGGGCAGAGCGACTAACGATTTATTATGGTCGGGCTTTGAAGGTGGTTGGCCGACTAACGGTCCTGGCGAAGTCGGCGGTGAATATGAGCCGATGGGCGCTTTCGGATTACCTTTATTGAACACTATTATTCTGTTAAGCAGCGGCGTGACCTGCGAATGGGCGCATCACGGCTTATTGAAAAAAAATAGACAACAGTTGATCAAAGGCTTGATCGCTACAGTTAGCTTAGGCTTTTTGTTCGTACTTTGCCAAGCCTATGAGTATCATGAAGCTTATACCGAAATGGGCTTAACATTGGGTTCAGGCATTTATGGCTCAACCTTCTTTATGTTAACCGGCTTTCATGGTTTCCACGTTTGCGTAGGCGCTATTATTCTGAGCGTTGTTTTATTCAGAAGCTGGAAAGGCCATTTTACGCCGGAAAATCATTTTGCCTTCGAAGGCGCGGCATGGTATTGGCACTTCGTTGACGTAGTTTGGTTGGGCTTGTTTATCTTTGTTTACTTAATGTAATTTAAACAAAACCAGTAAAAAAGCGTGGTCTTGATCGGCCGCGCTTTTTTTTTGTCCGGTAAAAAATAGTATGTGATGGATTGGAATTGTACTTGCGGAACGGAATAGGAAACAATATCCTAGCGCTTTTTAACCCAGCCTTTAAAAATAGTGATCAATATTTGATATTCTGCATAACAAATTGAAAGCTGGGTTAATTGCAGACTTAGACGACTGCTTATTTGGCTTGTTGAGCTTCCGGGTGTTGTTTTAAATATTGCATTCTTGCTCCAATGCCCTGTGGTTCGAGTGTTCCCGTTGCGTAAATAACAACAATAAAAATAAAAAGACTAATTGATAAGCCTACTCGGATGACTAATGACTTAAACATTTTGTCGGATGTCTCTCCTTCTTTTCGTTGCATCAGTTGACGCAATGCCGAAGCAAGACTCACGACGATTAATATAAATGCGATAATAATAAAGCTTTTGATCAGCATAGAATTTAGGGTGTTTTTCTGAAATAAGTATTCTCTGATATTCGTTAGGGTTTGCCAAGAATAATCATTAATGAAATTAACTTTTTTTAAAAAAAACTGGCAATTGCCAGTGTCCGCGTTGTTTATTTATCTTGTCGTAGCGACTTTGCTATGTTCGCTTGGTTTTTGGCAATTAGATCGGGGTAAACAAAAGCAGCAGTTACTGATGAGACAACAAAACTCCGAACAGCAACAGGTCATTAATCTAAATAATTTAAAAAGCGCGGAATTACAGCTGGTTGAATATAAATCGCTTAAAGTGTCCGGTAAATATGACGATAAACACCAGTTTTTAATCGATAACCAAGTGCGCGACGGTCAGGTTGGTTATTATGTGGTGACGCCTTTAATCATCAAAGATTTGAATTTAGTGGTGTTGGTGAACCGGGGCTGGGTTAAGATGAATAAAGATCGGAATATCTTGCCGGATATTTCGATTAAGCATACAAAGGTTGATATTGCAGGGCGCGGCAACCATTTTCCTTCTGTAGGCATTAAATTAGCGGGCGCCGATATTCCCAGCGATGGTTGGCCTGCGGTTGTGCAGGTGATAAACCCGGAAATTATTGCACAGCGTTTAGACTATCCGGTTTATAACTTTCAAATAGAATTGGATGAGTATGCGGAGCAAGGCTATCTTCGTAAATGGCGGGAACAAAAAATAATGCCGCCTGAAAAACATTTTGCCTACGCCGCGCAGTGGTTTGCGTTGGCGACGGCGTTAACCATATTGGTGATTTGGCTTGGATTCAAAAATAATGACTGATCAACAAAGAAAAAATAGAAAAACCATTATCCTGTTGTTTGCAATGACCGGAATACCTTTTCTTATTGCCTGGTATTTATCGGCTAATACTGCCTGGATGTCAGCAGGAACCAATCGAGGCGAATTGATGGTTCCTCCGATAACCACTGTTAAAAGTGATCTTCAGGCCTTTGATGAGTTTACCCGGCAAAATATTGATGAATTCAAAGGGCGTTGGGTGATTTTTAATGTCATTGATTCGCCAGATTGCGAGCAAGAGTGCCGGTTAAGCATACATAAAACCAAGCAAATTCGTTTAATGATGAATAAGGATTTAACCCGGATTCGTCGAGGCGCGTTACTATTAGTCGATGCCGACGGCGAGAAGGCTAAAACTTGGTGGGAGGATGATTCTCGCTTGTTAAGAGTCAAGGCGACGCCTGTGCTTGTTAAAAAAATAAAAAATACCGCTATCACGCATGGAATGCTCATCATTATGGATCCCTTAGGTAATATGATGATGCGTTATCAAACAGATTTTGATCCTTATGATGTAAAAGCGGACTTGATGAAATTACTTAGAATATCTCAGATTGGTTAATAAAAATGTTTAGAAAGTTTGTTTTAATCAGCGCTGTCATTGCATTATTGGTTATTATGCTGGATACCTATACTCGTTGGTATGCGGCGGAAACAGGATGTCCAGACTGGCCGTCTTGCTATGGACAGTTAATCCCTGATTTTGACCCGAATGAAACCCAAATAGCGGCGCTTAAGAATCCGACTGAGGCAAAAAAAGCCCAGATCCAGTTGATTTTGCGTTATAGCATGGGTTTGTTAGGCGTGATGGCCTTGTTGGTTTTTTTGTTCTCTTGGCGGCAAATACAATGTCGGTTGGCGGCTGTTTCCACGGCTTTTATCGCCTTGTTAATGTCCGGGTTGTTAATCGCTTTGAATATGTGGTCAACGGCATTAAAGGGAATGCCGATTCCGTTGGCTTTTCAATATACGGCGGCGATGCTGAGTTTCTGGTTCCTCTATGGTTTATATTTGCGCGCACAGCCGGAAATAATCCGTAAGGCTCAGCCGAATAGTGGAATTCGATTGCTTGCGGCGGCGTCGATGTTGGTACTGTTGGCGCAAGTTTTCATGGGCGTATGGGTGACTAATAATTTAGCATCCATGGTTTGCGGAGGATTCCCAAAATGTAACGGCGCATGGATGCCGGACGCCGATTATTTAACCGCTATTGATTTCCTGAAAGGTTTTGAAAGCGGTTACCGCGGCGTGGTTAATTTCGATGCGCAATTGGCGATACACTGGTTGCATCGTTTGCTGGCGGTGATTTGTTTTATTCTGTTGACCGCTGTTATGTGGGTCGCTACCTCAGAACAATACGACAAGCGGATTAGAAAATCCGGGATGAAAGTCAGCATATTATTGTTGCTTACAATCGTATTGGGCGTGATTATTGTTCGTTTCACCTTGCCGTTATGGGCGGCGGTGGTTCATAGCGGCATTGCGGCGTTATTAATGGTTCCGCTGATCAGAATACACTTTTATGCGCGTTATCAACCGGCGCTGGAAAAAGCGCCCGCTAAAGTTGATGAGTTAACGGAAGCAACCGTCTTAGAACGTGAAGTTGTTGACGTTGACATCGATATTCCTTTTGTCGAAGAAGAGCTGATTGAGCCGATTGTTGAAGAACCTGTGGAGGGTTCTTTATATCTGCGCTTAAAAAGCCAATTGTCTAAAACGCGTTCCGGTCTGGGCAGCGTTTTGACGCATTTTTCATTAACCCAGAAAACCATAGACGATGATCTGCTGGAAGAAATTGAAGCCGGTTTGATTATGGCGGATGTCGGGATTGATGCAACTTCTGAAATCATTCAAAAGCTGACGGATACAGTTCGAAACGGGGAATTGGGCGAAGATGAAACTTTACAGGATGTGTTGAGAAACGAGTTATATGCTATTTTGGATCCCTGTAGTCAACCATTACGCGTACCGGAGCAAGATACGCCATATGTGATTCTGGTGGTCGGCATTAACGGCGCAGGCAAGACAACCTCAATCGGCAAATTAGCGAAACGACTTCAAGGTCAAGGCAAGAGCGTTATGTTAGCTGCTGGCGATACCTTTAGGGCTGCGGCGGTCGAACAATTGCAAACCTGGGGGGAACGAAACAATATTCATGTGGTTGCCCAGCACACCGGCGCAGATTCGGCATCGGTTATTTTTGACGCTGTGCAATCGGCAAAAGCAAAAAATGTCGACGTGTTAATCGCCGATACCGCAGGCCGTTTGCATACGAAATCCAACTTGATGGAAGAATTAAGCAAAATCAAGCGGATTATGGGCAAAATCGATGCGGATGCGCCGCATGAAGTGCTTTTGGTGCTGGATGCCGGAACCGGACAAAATGCCCTGACGCAAGCTAGACAGTTTAATGAGGCGGTTAAGTTGACCGGTTTGGCCTTAACCAAATTGGATGGTACCGCAAAAGGCGGGGTGATTTTTGCATTAGCTAAGCAATTGAACATTCCGGTGCGCTTTTTAGGCATCGGTGAGGGCATTGATGACTTTCAGGACTTTGACGCGAGAAACTTTGTCGATGCCTTGTTAGTGCAGGAATAATGTTAAAATTCGACCATGTTAGTAAGAGATACCCGGAAACCGGCGATGTGTTGACTGAAGTCAGCTTTGAAATGAGGCGCGGCGAAATGGCGTTTTTGACCGGTCATTCCGGGGCCGGTAAAAGCACTTTGTTAAAACTCATCGCTATGATGGAGTTGGCTAATAGAGGGCAGGTTTTTTTAGATGGACAAAATTTAAATCGCTTATCGCCGCGTAAAATTCCTTTTATGCGCAGAAAGTTAGGTTTAATTTTCCAGGATTATAAATTATTGGTCGATAAAACCGTTTTCGACAATGTTGCGTTGCCGTTAATGGTCGCCGGCTATGGTCGCCACGATATTGCTAAACGGGTGAGGGCGGCTTTGGATAAAGTCGGTTTATTGGGTAAGGAAAAAAAATATCCCTTGGCCTTATCCGGCGGCGAACAGCAACGGGTAGGGATTGCGCGGGCGGTTGTTAATAAACCGCAAATGATTTTAGCCGATGAGCCTACCGGAAACTTGGATCCGGAATTGTCGCAAGAGGTCATGCATTTATTTGAGCAATTTCAACAAGTGGGAGTTACCGTGTTAATCGCTAGTCATGACTTGTTTTTGATAAAAAAAATGGGATACCGCATCCTAAAACTGGATCATGGCCGTTTAGTCAACGGATAGCTATGACGAAGGCGCAAGTCAAAAACAACATTGGTTTCAAAGATAAATTGCATGCTTATTTATTCAGTCATCTGCATGCTTTTTTTTCTAGTTTAGGGCGTTTAGTCGCCTCGCCGGTCAGTAGCATCATGACGGTTATCGTGTTGGCGGTGGCCATCGCTTTAGCGGCGAGTTTTTATATGGTGGTCGCCAATGCGAAACAATTAACCGGCAGTATTGAGGCCAGCAATCAATTATCAGTGTTTTTGAAAGCATCGGTGAACGAACAGCAAGGCCGTGAATTTTTTCGGGAATTGCAACAGCACTCTAATATTCAATCGTTAAGCTACATTTCCAAACAGCAAGCCTTGCAAGAGTTTAAGGCGCAGAGCGGGTTTGGCGCGGTATTGGAGATTCTATCGGATAATCCTTTGCCGATTGTTATTCAGGCGCTGCCGAAAGATTCATTGAAAGATAATTTTGAAATCAAAGCGTTGGCGACTGAAATCGGCAATCATCCGCAAGTGGATGTTGTGCAATTGGATATGGATTGGCTGAGGCGTTTGCAAGCCATTATGCAGATGCTGGGGCGTGGCGTGATGTTAATCAACGCGTTATTGGCTATCGCAGTGATATTTATTACCGGTAATACCATACGTTTGGAATTACAGAACCGAAAAGATGAAGTGTTGATTGCAAAATTAGTGGGCGCAACCCATGCCTTTGTACAGCGGCCATTTATTTATACCGGCTTCTGGATTGGTTTGGCGGCGGGGTTGTGCGCATGGCTGATCTTATTAGTGTTGTTATGGACAATGCAAGGACCCGTTGAGCAATTGTCTTTACTTTACCACAGTCAATTTGACTTGCTGTTTCCAAATTTGCTTGAAACCTTGACCATTATTTTTAGCTCGTCTTTATTAGGCGTCCTGGGAGCGTGGTCGGTATTGTTGCATCAACTTAATTTGATAAAACCTCAATAACAGACTGAACTCATTAAATTATTAGCACTCTTAGTAATTGAGTGCTAAAATTATCCCCGATTAATATTTAATGAGGTCTCTATGAGTCAAGCTTTAGCTTTACCAATCAACGTATCAGTTGGAACATTTGATTCTTATCTGAATGCAATTGGTCAATTGCCTAAACTATCTACCGAGCAAGAACGCGAATTAGCATTACGCTACCGCGATATGGGAGATGTTGACGCAGCTCGCGAATTGGTGATGTCCAATTTGCGGTTTGTAGCTCATGTTGCGCGAGGTTATAACGGTTACGGCCTACAGATGGCCGATATCATTCAAGAAGGCAATGTCGGTTTGATGAAAGCTGTCAGCCGTTTTGATCCGGATGTCGGCGTACGTTTGGTATCTTTTGCCGTACATTGGATACGCGCGGAAATTCACGAATATGTCATTAAAAATTGGCGCATCGTAAAAGTAGCGACGACTAAAGCGCAACGCAAATTATTTTTTAATTTGCGTAAATCTAAAAAAGGTTTGGGTTGGCTATCAAAAGCAGAAGCTGAAGCATTAGCGGAAAACCTTGATGTCGATTTAAAAACTGTTTACGAGATGGAGCTGCGCCTGGATAGTCGAGACATGGCTTTCGATATGCCTTCGGATGATAGTAATGAAGAGAATGTTGTTTCCCCTAGCGCATATCTTGAACATCCCGAAGCTGATCCCGCTCAGCTGATTGAGCAGGCCGACTGGACTGGACATAAAGAAGGTATGTTGACATCTGCATTGTCCGAATTGGATGAGCGCAGCCAAGATATTCTGGCCAGTCGTTGGTTGTCTGAAGAAAAAGCGACATTGCATGAATTGGCTGAACGCTATAGCGTATCGGCGGAAAGAATACGTCAGCTGGAAAAAAACGCGATGAAAAAATTAAGACAAGCTGTTGTGCTTGAAGCTTAACTTTTTCGAAAAAATACTTGGCAAAATGAAAAGATTACTTTAAAATACGTATCTCTTTGCCGAGGTGGCGAAACTGGTAGACGCGCTGGATTCAAAATCCTGTTCCTTCGGGAGTGCCGGTTCGATTCCGGCCCTCGGTACCAAGATTAAGTACGGAGAAATCCGGCAAAGAACTAAACCCGCAAGCTGTAAGGCTTAGCGGGTTTTTTTATGTCCGCTAAAGACCAAGGAAAACCGCCTAAAGCCGCAAAAAAATGTAGGAACTTTTGTAGGAACTGTTAAAATCAGCCTGTCTACCTTAAAAATGTCCTACATTTTATGCCTAGAGACCTTATTAAATCAGACCTAACGTTAAAAACTTGTTGTCCTAAGAAAAAAAAGTACCGGATTAATGATGGTAAAGGGCTTTTTTTGTTGGTTAATCCAGATGGTTCCAAGTATTGGCGTTTTAATTACTCGTTCAAGAGAAAAAGAAAAGAAATTTCGATGGGTGTTTATCCGGATACTTCTTTGAAGAAGGCTAGATTGAAAGCGGATGATTGTCGAAACCTTATCGAAAAAGGTATTGATCCTTCACAAGTTCGCCAGGCTGAAAAGGAAACTGTAAAAAAAGAAAATGAAGATGAAAAGAGGCTCGAACAGGGAATACCGTTAGAAAATTCTTTTGCCGATATTGCAAACCAGTGGTTAAAAAGTTATCAGCCTACGGTATCAGAAAATACCTATGATAAAGTTTTCAGCCGAATGCATAATCATATCTTCCCGGTTCTGGGCGCTAAGTCGATTGCTGACATAAAAGCGCCGGATGTTTTGGCTTTGGTGAAACCGATTGCCGACCGGCAGACCGTCGAAACGGCGCATAGAGTTTTAAATCATTGTCACCGGGTTTTTAAGTACGCAGTTGCGCATGGCTTAATGGAATATGATCCCAGCCCGGCGGTCATCGATGCGCTACCGGCCAATAAGGTAAAACACCGGGCGGCTATTACGGAACCACGCCAAGTCGGTCAATTAATGCGCGATATTGACGAGTATACCGGTACTTATGTTGTTAAATGCGCTTTAACCTTGTCGCCTTTCTTGTTTGCCCGTCCGGGTGAAATCAGGCAAATGGAATGGAAAGATGTCGACTTTCAAGCCAAAGAATGGCGCTATTTTGTAACCAAAACAGCCATTGAACATATTGTTCCACTGTCCCGGCAAGCTATCGCCATTTTAAAAGATGTTCAGTTATTGACCGGTTCCGGTCGTTATGTATTTCCCAGCGCCAGGGGCGCAAGCAGACCGATGAGCAATAACGCGGTTAGGTTGGCCTTAAGGGCGATGGGGTACGACAAAGACACGATGAGCGCCCACGGCTTTAGAACTACCGCCTCAACTTTGTTAAATGAACAAGGGTGGAGTCCTGACGCCATTGAAAGACAGTTGGCGCATACCGCACAGAATAAAATCAGAGCGGCTTACAACCGCGCTCAATACCTGGATGAAAGACGGCGAATGATGCAGGCTTGGTCTGATTATTTGGATAGCCTGAAAAATGGCGCTGAGGTAATACCAATCAAAAAACAGGTATAATTCGATTGCCGGGCTAGGTTTAGCGGCT
>SPJM01000139.1 GCA_006844585.1 Methylococcaceae bacterium
TGGGGAAATGCACTCAGTAATTGCAAAAGAAGATTCTGATCTTTTGGTGTTTTCAGAGATAGGCATTGAAATACTTGAGTAGCCAAATACTTTGTCAATCCGTAACACATGTTCAAGAAAATCATCAAAATTACTACCCGTATGCTCTTTCATTGCTAAACCATTGATTCATTAGCTTACGAGCCAAAACAATTTCTTTCTGGGGCGCTTTTCCACTCCGAGTGCATTTGCCTTGTGTGTGAAATCAGGGAAATCAACACCTATGGGGCATTAAGGTTGGCAAAAAGCAAGACCCGACACCTCTGACGCAAGCAGGCATTGATAATCAACAACTTCGTATTACAATAAGTAATACAGATTGTTGTTGGAGAATAAATTGATTACTCTTAGGCTTGATCCAAAATTAGAACAAACTATTAATAATATCGCTCATCAGATGGGCGTCAGTAAGTCGGAGTTAATAAGAAAAAGTATTACAGAGTTCATTGAAAACCTTGATAAGCCCTCACCATGGGAATTAGGCAGTGAAGTATTTGGGAAATACGCAAGTACACAAGAAAGCTTATCAAGGGATAGAAAGATGCTTGTCAAAGATAAAATTAAAGCAAAAAGATGAAAAAAATCCTGATTGATTCAGGCCCCCTGATTGCTCTATTTGATCGTAATGACAAATATCATTTGGCTTCTGTAGAATTTATAAAAAGTAATAATAGTGAGCTGGTAACCACATTAGCATCAGTTACAGAAACGCTTCATTTACTTGATTTTAATAGGAATGCTCAAATAGATTTTCTGGGGTGGGTAAATGTTGGAGCTGTAACTTTGGAAACTATAACATCCTTTGATTTGCTAAGAATAAAAGAACTAACAATCAAATATTCTAACCTTCCTATGGACTTTGCAGATGCGTGTTTGGTTTTTTTAGCTGAAAAACTCAACATTAACACAGTTGCAACAATTGATAGAGATTTTGACGTATATAGACTAAAAGGGAAAAAGTCATTCACAATACTTATAAAATAAAAGCACATAATCGGGTAGGGCTGGTTTCACTCAGATCCTCCCCAAAATCATGACTTTTTTGATATTGCTAAATCGCCTTAAAACCAATATCAGTTCGATAATAAACATTATCCCAACTGATTTGTTCGGTGAGTTGATAAGCTTTGTGTTGGGCTGCCTGGATACTGTCGCCCAAGGCGCAGGCGCAAAGCACTCGGCCGCCTGCGGTGACGGCGCCGGAATCTGTTGTTGCAGTGCCGGCATGAAAAACTTTTTGGTCTGGTGAAGATTGCTCAGGCAAGCCGTTAATTAAATCGCCTTTGTTGTATGCCTCAGGATAACCGCCCGCCGCTAAAACAACGCCTAATGCCGCTCTTTCATCCCATTTTGTAGTTTTTCCGGTTAATTGTTGCTCTGTCGCCGCCCGGCATAATTCAACCAAGTCGCTTTGCAAACGCATCATGATGGGTTGAGTTTCCGGGTCGCCGAATCGGCAATTGTATTCCAGCACTTTGAGGTCGCCGGTTTTACTGATCATTAAGCCGGCATAGAGAAAACCGGTGTATTCATGGCCTTCTTCGCGCATGCCTTGCAAAGTCGGATTAATGACTTCCGACATGATTCTGTCATGCAGTTCTGGGGTGACGATAGGGGCGGGGGAGTATGCGCCCATGCCGCCGGTGTTCGGGCCTTTGTCGCCATTATCGCGGGCTTTGTGATCCTGCGAAGTTGCCATCGGCAGAGCTTGTTGACCGTCTGCGATGACGATAAAGCTGGCTTCTTCGCCATCCAAAAATTCTTCAATCACCACTCTATGTCCGGCATCGCCGAATTTATTATCGGTCAGCATATCTTCAACCGCAGCGATGGCTTGTTGCTCGGTTTCAGCAACGATCACGCCTTTACCGGCCGCTAAACCGTCGGCTTTGACAACAATCGGCGCACCTTTATCTTGAATATAAGCAACTGCGGGAGCAATTTCGGTAAAGGTTTGGTACTCAGCGGTGGGAATATTATATTTGGCCATAAAGTCTTTACAAAAAGTCTTGGAGCCTTCCAGCTGCGCTGCGGCGGCGCTAGGGCCGAAACATTTCAAACCGGCTTTTTGGAATTGATCAACAATGCCCGCCACTAAAGGCGCTTCCGGGCCGATAATGGTTAAATCAATTTGTTGCTGTTGAGCGAAAGCCAATAAGGCGTCATTATCATCCGAACTGATCGCGACATTTTCCAAACCCGGCTCCAAAGCCGTACCGGCATTGCCGGGAGCCACGAAAACGTGTTCGACGGATAGTGATTGGCTGGCTTTCCAGGCTAAAGCATGTTCACGACCGCCGCTGCCGATAACGAGAATTTTCATAATCTATAATCCGGGATTTGAATTAATGTCTAAAATGGCGCATGCCGGTAAATACCATGGCGATATTGTGTTCATCGGCGGCTGCGATGACTTCATCATCGCGCATGGAGCCGCCTGGTTGAATCACCGCTTTGATGCCTGCTTCGGCGGCGGCGTCTATGCCGTCTCTGAACGGGAAGAAAGCGTCGGAAGCCATCACCGAACCGGCAACTTGCAGGTTCTCATCGGCCGCTTTAATACCGGCGATTTTAGCTGAATAGACCCGACTCATTTGACCGGCGCCGACCCCAATGGTGCGATTATCCTTGCCGTAAACAATAGCGTTGGATTTCACGAATTTGGCGACTTTCCAGGTAAATAACAAGTCGCGCAATTCCGCTTCAGTCGGCGCGCGTTTGCTGACGATTGTTAATTCTTCACGGTTAATTTGGCCGAAATCATTATCCTGCACTAATAAACCGCCGCCGACTCTTTTAAAATCCAGACTGCGCGGTGCGTTGGTTTCCCAATCTCCGCATTGCATAACGCGAACATTTTGTTTGGCCGCCAAGATCTCTTGCGCTGCGCTGCTGATAGTCGGCGCGATGATGACTTCCACAAATTGGCGTTTAATGATTTCAGCGGCCGTTTCGCCGTCCAATTCGCGGTTAAAGGCGATAATGCCGCCAAATGCTGAAGTCGGGTCGGTGGCGTAAGCCAAATCATAAGCCGCAGATAAGCTATCGGCAACGGCGACTCCGCATGGATTAGCGTGTTTCACGATAACGCAAGAAGGGGCATCGTTAAAGGCTTTAACACATTCCAGAGCGGCATCGGCATCGGCGATATTGTTATAGGATAAGGCTTTGCCTTGCAATTGCTGAGCCGCAGAAATGGAGCCGGAAAGCGGGTTTTTCTCGGTATAAAAAGCGGCCTTTTGATGCGGGTTTTCGCCATAACGCATGCTTTGTTTTTGTTGGAATTGTAAGTTAAGCGTAGCCGGGAAGCCTTCTTTCACGGTATTCGCTAGATACATGGAGATTGCGGTATCGTAACGGGCGGTGTGTTGAAAGCTCTTTAACGCTAGTTTGAAGCGGGTTTCATGATCCAATTGCGATTGCTTGTCGGATAATTTTGCCAAAATATCCGAATAATCTTCAGGATCAACGATAACCGCAACATCGGCATGGTTTTTGGCCGCCGCGCGAATCATGGTGGGCCCGCCGATATCGATGTTTTCAATGGCGTTTTCCAGGGTGCAGTCCGCTTGGCTGATGGTTTGTTCAAACGGGTAGAGATTGACCACCACCATATCGATGGCTTTGATGTCATTGGCCGCCATTATTGGGTCGTCAATGCCGCGTCTGCCTAAGATACCGCCATGCACTTTCGGATGCAAGGTTTTAACGCGGCCATCCATCATTTCAGGGAAACCGGTGTAATCGGAGACTTCGGTGACGGCAATTTGATTGTCCATCAGCAATTTGGCTGTGCCGCCTGTCGATAACAGCTCTATGCCTAATTGTTCTAATTGACGGCAAAAATCCAAAACGCCTGTTTTGTCTGAAACGCTAATTAAAGCGCGGGTCACTTTTTTATGCATGCAATTCTCTGACAAATTTAATGACTGATATCGTATTGTTCCAACTTCTTGCGCAAGGTGCTGCGGCTCAAACCTAAAATTTTGGCGGTTTTAGTTTGGTTATAGTTGGCGTATTTAAAGGCTGTCTCCAGCAAGGGTTTTTCCACTTCCGCCAGTACTAAGGCGTAGAGACCGGTAGCATCGTGTCCGTTTAATTGGGAAAAATAGGCTTCCAGCGCATGTTGCACATGAGCGGATAAAGGTGGGCCGTTGTCTGCCGCGGTATGTTGAAGAACAATACGGCTTTCATCATTTTGAGATGTTTCCATTGAGCGTCGCTTTATATTAACTGGTTGATAGCCATATTGACCAAGGCAAGTTGTTGAGCGGGACGCTCAGCCTGGTTGATGGTTTGTTTTTCGGATTTGGATTCTAAGCCCAGGTTTTTTAAATACCAGGCAATGTGCTTTCGCGCTATTCTAACGCCACTGATATTACCATAGAAACTGTAGAGATGTTCAAGATGCTGATTAATAATAGTCTGCATTTCTGCATAGCTGGGCGCACTTTTTTCTGCGTTATTTAAGTGGTCCGCTATGGCTTTAAAAATCCATGGTTTACCTTGGGCGGCGCGGCCGATCATGACTGCGTCAGCGCCGGTATATTCAAGCACCGTTGCGGCTTTTTCCGGACTGTCGATGTCGCCGTTGGCGATGACCGGAATATTGATCGCTTGTTTAACCGCTTTGATGGTATCGTATTCAGCATTGCCTTCAAATTTGCAGGCGCGGGTGCGGCCATGGATAGTTAGTGCTTGAATGCCGCTTTTTTCGGCTATTTCAGCGATTTTAACCGCGTTTTTATGTTGTTTGTCCCAGCCGGTTCTGATTTTTAAGGTCACCGGAGCGGATACGGATTCCACTACGCTATTTAAAATATTCTCTACCAGCGCTTCGTTTTTTAACAGCGCCGAACCAGCGGCTACTGAACAAACCTTTTTGGCCGGACAACCCATATTAATATCAATGATATCGGCGCCACGCTCCTCGTTAATGCGGGCGGCTTCGGCCATTTGTTGCGGATCTGTTCCAAGAATTTGAACACAGTGCAATCCTTGCCGGGGCTGATGATCAATTTTTTGCAAGGTGCGTTTATGATTTTGCAGATGAGGCTGTGAAGCAACCATTTCAGAAACGGTTAAGCCAGCGCCATAGCGACTGCACAGATCCCGAAACGGACGATCCGTGATGCCTGACATAGGTGCAAGAATAATGTTGTTCTTCAGCGGGTGAGAACCGATCTGCATAAGGTTGGCTGGAATTGAAAAAAGGGGAGGTATTCTATACCAAACTCGAGCGGGACGAAAGCATATCCTGTTTTGATTTGTTTTGTTATTATTTATGAACGGTTTGCAAGAAAATGATAGGTTTGGCTTGCAAAATCAGGAAGTAATATTTGTTTCATAAAAAGGTTATTGAATAGAGCGAACTCTCACGCTAATCTGCCAAACAATGCGGTAGTGATACCGCTGAATGATGGTGTGATTATTGAACGGCGGTTTTCTATTGAAAAAACGCCGTTCTTTTATGCATCATAAAGGATAAAGCAAATTATTTTTTCTCTTCGCCGTCGGCGTTATCCGCCTCATTGGTGAAAATGGGGTTGTTTCTATCTTCTTCATGCAATTTCGCTTTATCTTCCGGATAGATATGCCAGAAAGATTGATCAATCGCACCGTCAGTGTAGCTGTTTTTGCGGGAATGGGTGAACGGGCACCACCAGTTTTCAACAACCTTCACTAAATAAGCGTGCCACTCAAACAAGCCGACGCTGTACGGGCAATACAGGGTGCAGTTCAAAATCCAGTACAATTTGTGTTGAGCGGCGGAAAGCTTGAATGAACCATCCATCGTGATTTGGGATTTAAGATCATAACGGTGACTGTCCTTGTCGGGGATGAAATCACGGAATCTTTTTACGTTTTCTGCACCGACTAGTTTTAAACTCCAATAAGTCAGTAAGGCGCTGGTAATAACGAAGGGTAGGGTCAGAATAGGTAAGTAAATAAAAATCAGTCCGATGGTGCGCGACAACACGGATTTTTGTTTATGATTACAACCGATATTCACCCGGTCGGTACAAGATTCGCATGCTTTCATGGGGTCTCCTCTTTATAATTATTGGGTCATAGAATAAATTCGCTAGCTTGAAGTTAAATAATTTCAAGCGGGCTAGGGAACGTGAATTTTATCTTTAAATTTCTCAAAAAAGGTGAAGAATATACAGGTTTATTGCCGGTTTGTCATGACCTAAAGACTAGGCGATACGGCGCAAAAGAAGGTTTTTAAATATTCCGTTTCCGCCAGCGCCGGGTGGATGGGGTGATCCGGTCCTTGTCCGCCGTAAGCGAAAAAGGCGATATGGCGATCTATATGGCGGGCGGAGGAGCGTAAAATTTCATGCAGATTGGCTTTGCTTAAATGATGAGAACAGGACGCAGAAATTAAAATGCCGTTATTGGATAAAACTTGTAAGGCTAAATGATTTAATCGTCGATAAGCTTCATAGCCGGATTTAAAGTCTTTTTTACGTTTGATCAAGGCGGGCGGATCTAACACAATGATGTCATAACGCTGTCGCTGTTCACGGGCTTGTTTAAGAAATTCAAATACATCGGAGCGTTG
The DNA here is from genome assembly GCA_006844585.1 of Methylococcaceae bacterium. Lineage (GTDB taxonomy): Bacteria > Pseudomonadota > Gammaproteobacteria > Methylococcales > Methylomonadaceae > Methylomarinum. The sequence continues at coordinate 6,608 of SPJM01000139.1, forward strand.
GAATTGAATATTGTTTTCCAATTGATTCAATTGCGCGCTGTTTTTGGCCATCTGCAAAGCGGATTCAGAACTGTCTACACAAGTGACTTGTTTGGCGCCTGCGATGGCGGCGGGAATGCCCCAAGCCCCTGAATAACTGAATAAGTCCAGAACTGTTTGATCAGGCGCAAGCTGAGCGAGCTGTTGGCGGCTGATGCGGTGATCGTAAAACCAGCCGGTTTTTTGGCCGTTCATAATGTCGACTGAAAATAAGGCGTTATTTTCTTCAATGACCACCTCCCCATCTAATTGCCCATAGACACAAACAGACTGTTGGCTGAGATTTTCCAGATGGCGTTGATTGGAGTCGTTTTTTAGAATAATGGCGGATGGCGCAAAAATTTCGCATAAAACGCTGATGATAGTGTCTTTACATTGTTCCATGCCAGCCGTTGTAATTTGCACCGAGAAAACCTGATCAAAGCGATCAATCACCAAACCGGGTAAACCATCGCTTTCACCAAAAATTAATCGGTAAAAGGGTTTTGAAAAAAGGCGTTGGCGTAATTGTAGGGCGGTTGTTATACGGGAATGGAAGAATTTAGCGCTGATTTTGACGTTCGTTTTTCGGGTTAATAAACGCGCGCAAATTAAGGTATTCGGATTAAGATAAGCGGTTCCTATGGCTTTTTTCTCAGCATTTTTTACGATTACGATTTGTCCGGCTTGAAATTGATCCAAGGGACTGCGTTTGATATCGATTTCATTGCTGAAAATCCATAAATGCCCTTGTTTTAATCGTTTATCTTCGTTTTTTTTTAAATAAATTTCGGAATAATTCATTGAGTGAGTTGAATGCTGTAACCGCCCATTTTGGCGGGCAATTGGGCTAAGGCTAATTTGATTTTCGCGCTTTCGCCGGTTGCAAGTAAGTCTTTGGGGGCTTGGTATTGCTTGGGAGTGAAGGTGCGTTTGGCAATCAAATCGCCATTATAATCGAAAACGCTGAATTGGAAATGGGGGTAGGGTTGAGGATAATCCGCTTGATTGACGATGATTGTTGAGAATTCATGGTGAAAATGGTCAAGGCGTTCTAATTGGTTACTGAGTACGCTGATTTCTTCAACGTTTTGGTAAGGCGGCAGGGCGTAATTAAAGGCTTGGCTGAACTGGATCAGCCAGGGACGAATTTTGGGGTGATGCGTAATTTGTCTGCTTTTAAAATAGTAAATCTGGCCGAATAATACAGCCAAACAGGCAATAGAGGCCACTAGCCAGTAGGCTGTTTTCGGTTTGGGTTTCGTTAATGGTTCAAAGAGTGGGGAGGATGTCGGTTGTTGATCAGTGTTACTGATGGGGCGAACGCTGAGAAACTCTAGTGCATTAAATTTTTCCGAACAATGTTGACACGTTATTTGCGCACTTTCTTGCAATTGTTCAGCATTGACTTGTTGAGGCGTCTTGCAGGCTGAACAAAGCGTATACATGTTATTGTTTGACTCCATATAAACAACACCAATCATCTTTGATAACGGGTTGGGAAAACGTTAATCCTTGTTGTTGATACGCTTGTAACACCGAATCCGCCTGTTCCGTTAAAATACCGGAGAGGATCAAATGGCCGTCAGGTTTTAGCAGACCGCTGATGGTTTCCGCCAATTCAATTAACGGTTGCGCCAGAATATTAGCGACTACGACTTCCGCCGTATTATTTTTAAAGTCATCCGGTAGATAGCAATGGCAAGCTTTCTCCACTGCGTTCTTTTTTGCATTACTTTGAGTGGCTTCCAGCGCTTGCGGATCAATATCGACGCAATGCGCCAGTTCAGCGCCTAACAGTACAGCGGCGACCGCTAAAATACCGGAACCGCAACCATAGTCGATGACGGTTTGATGCTTTAAATCCAGCCCGGCCAGCGTTTCCAGACAAAGCGCCGTGGTCGGGTGGGTGCCGGTGCCGAAAGCTAAGCCCGGATCCAGAGTCATACACACGGAGCCGGTTTCTGAAACCTCCTGGCCGCTGGGGCAAACCCATAATGTATCCCCGAATTTTACCGGCTTGAAATGTTCCAGCCAGGTTCGTTCCCAAACTTGATCCTGCAAAACTTCGGCATGCCAATTTTGCAAACAATCATCATTGAATTTGGCGAACATCATCAATTTAAGCAAATCCGCATCACTATCCGTTTCAAATAAAGCGATAATTTTGGTTTGCGACCAAATTTGAGTGACGCCCGGCGGCGGTTCATAAACCGGTTGGTCTTCGGCGTCCATATAAGTGACTGAAACAGCCCCCAACTCACTGAAATAATCAGAGATGCCAGGAGCGTGCTGCTGATCGCTGATAACGGATATTTGGTTCCAGGGCATAGTTTAAATAAGTGAATGCTGGCGTGGATTATAAGTAACGGAATTTTTTGTGCTATCTGTTGGCGTATTGTGTTTGTTCTGTGTATCGGCGTTATTTGAAATTTAAGGACATTCTCCTAGAACCTTGTATAAAGGTGTTTGCTCTAGTCAATTCGTTTCAAAATATTATCATTATAGTCTACTGGTTTACATAATTGATCTGTTGGAACCGGTTTGCCTTCATGTTGTAAAAAACCACGTAGAGGTTTTGCTGTGCGTTCCTTTTTTTTATCTGATTTTGTTTGCACAATAGCACCGTGTTTAATTGTAAATAAAGATTACTCCGACCCTATTTTTTTCGATGGAGAAAGTCGCGCAAATCTTTAGGAGTTTAGACTTTACCTATAAGCATGAGCATTTGAATTGGGTCACTCTGACGGCATTACAAATTGTTCTTCGTTTACCATATACTCATTTAACATATTTAAATCACAATAGGATATTGTGAGTAAATTACTTTTGAAGGTCAAGTTGGTTTGCCAGAGTGTTAGATGTTAGATAAAAAAGCCTGGAAAAATCGAAGTTATCCCATTAAAGGGCAGTAGAGGACATTCAGTGTGCTCATTAAGATTTTTTTTAAACAGCTGAGCTTGGTTGTTTCTGTGAGTGAATTTTATTATAGGTTGAAGGGTCTCCCAATAGCTGTGATTTCGTCAATCACTCACTATTGAGATTATCTATCACCTTCAACCTACAAATTCATCAGTCATTAGTTGGTTTTTACAAGAATGGGATTTATTTGCTTAAACCCAACTTCTTTTCTAAATAATGAATATTTTGCGAACCTTGCGCAAAGCCGCTGTCCGACATAATATCCTGTTGTAAAGCGATATTGCTTTTAATGCCATCGATAACCATTTCGCTGAGCGCTGTTTTCATGCGGGCAATGGCGCTGCTGCGGTCATCGCCGTGGGCGATTAGCTTACCGATCATTGAATCATAATACGGGGGGACGGTATAGCCGTTGTAAATATGGGTTTCACAACGAATTCCAGGGCCTCCCGGCATATGGAACTGCTCGATGCGTCCCGGCGAAGGCATAAATGTAACCGCGTCTTCGGCATTCAAGCGACACTCTATCGCATGACCGGTAAAGGTGATTTGATCCTGGGTGACCGATAACGGTTCACCGGCTGCAACTCTGAGCTGTTCTTTGACAATATCAAAACCGGTGATCATCTCGGTTACCGGGTGCTCCACTTGAACTCGCGTGTTCATTTCGATGAAGAAGAACTCGCCTTTTTCATACAGGAACTCGAAAGTGCCTGCGCCGCGATAACCAATATCAATACAGGCTTTGGCGCATAGCGCGCCCATCCGATTACGTTCTTCATCTGTAATGCCGGGCGCTGGGGCTTCTTCAACCACTTTTTGATGACGGCGCTGCATGGAACAATCGCGTTCGCCTAAGTGGATGGCGTTACCGTGGTTATCAGCCAACACTTGAAACTCAATATGGCGCGGATCTTCCAGGAACTTTTCCATGTAAACGGTGCTGTTGCCGAATGCGGTTCCGGCTTCAGCTTTGGTCATGGTGATTGCGTTAACCAGAGCCGCTTCGGTGTGTACCGTGCGCATTCCGCGTCCACCACCACCACCGGCGGCTTTAATGATGACTGGATAACCGATTTCCTGCGCCATTTTTAAATTGGTGGCGTTATCAGAGCCTAAAGGATCGCCATTACCCGGAACACAGGGGATGTTGGCCTCTTGCATGGATTTTTTTGCGGATATTTTATCGCCCATCAAGCGAATGGTTTCGGCTTTAGGGCCGATAAAGGTAAAGCCGCTTTGACTGACTTTTTCTGAAAAATCCGCATTTTCGGATAAGAAGCCGTAGCCGGGATGTATCGCCTCGGCATCGGTGACTTCGGCGGCGCTGATAATAGCCGGAATATTGAGATAGCTATCGGTAGAAGCGGGGGGGCCTATGCAAACCGCTTCATCGGCTAGTCGCACATGTTTCAAGTCGCGATCAACATCGGAGTGAACGGCCACTGTTTTAACGCCTAATTCACGACAGGCTCTTAAAATACGTAAAGCAATTTCGCCTCGGTTGGCGATGACAATTTTATCGAACATTGATACCTGCCTTATGATTATTCAATGATGAATAATGGTTGGTCATATTCGACTGGTTGCGCGTTTTCAACCAGGATTTGTTTAACTGTGCCGCTTTTATCGGCTTCAATTTGATTGAGAATTTTCATCGCTTCGATAATGCATAAAGTATCGCCGACTTGCACCGATTGCCCGACTTCAATAAATGGCGATGCGCCCGGAGAGGCGGCCCGGTAAAAACTACCGACCATTGGCGATTTGATGACATGGCCGGATATTTCCGGTTCCGCAGCAGCGGACGCTTCACTAGCAGGCGCCGGAGCAGCGGCGACCGCAACCGGGGCCGCAGCGGCAACCGCTTGCGGGGCGGGCGTTGAAGAATATCGGCTGATGCGTACGGACTCTTCACCTTCACTAATCTCAATTTCTGCAATATCAGATTCTTCGATAAGTTCAATGAGTTTTTTTATTTTTCTAATATCCATAGTGTATTAAGTTCTCTCTGTTAATATCTGATGGGCGGCCAATAAAGCCAATTCATACCCTTGCGCTCCTAATCCGCAAATCACCCCTTTGGCGATATCGGAAAAATAAGAATGCTTTCTAAAGGCTTCGCGGGCATGAACGTTTGATAGATGAATTTCAATAAAAGGAATTTGGGTTGCTAATAAAGCATCGCGAATGGCGACGCTGGTATGGGTAAATGCTGCGGGGTTAATCAGAATGAAATCAACTTTATTTTGATAAGCTGAATGGATGTGTTCGACAATCTCATGTTCCGCATTATTTTGTTCAAAGTTAAGCGCTAAATCCAAATCTTTAGCCATGTTTTCCAAAGAATTTTGGATGTCGGCCAGGGTTTTATCGCCATAGTGACCGGGTTCGCGTACGCCCAGCAAATTAAGATTCGGGCCGTTTAAGACTGTAATTGTTAACATTATTATTCTGAACAGTATAGCTGTAACTTTGCATTTTGCCTAAATTGACAGGTTTTGTCCAGATATATGTGTTTTCCGACAAAATAACAGCAGATAGTTTGTTTTTTTGTATCTTTGGCAACTTTTTGTAGTCGAAAGACCACCGAATTTTGATTTTGGCGTTGACGGCTAAATTGAGCTACACTCATCCTTATAATAAATCAGTCGTGGAGTAGTCAGATGATGTCTTTTCTCGCTAAATTTTATAAGCAAATATTGATTGCCGTCATTTTGCTTATTTGTATTCCTTCAATGTTTGGCATGAACGATGCGGGTCAGCGCACCTTAATTCAGTATCCCAACGGCACTTTAGTGGTGCGTTTTGAACCGGGTATTTATATGCGATTATTTGGCCGTATTACCCCTTATAATGATGTTATCACGTTTGATTTCGATAAAGATCAATCCTATTCCGAAGCCAGTATCTCCCAGGTCGGTATTTCGGTGCGTTATCAAGATGGCGGCACCGGCTCCATCTATGGTAAAGCCCGTTTAAATTTACCGAATGATGAACTCACCATGATCAATGCTCACAAAGCTTTTCGGAGTAGCACCGGTATTGCCCATAAGCTGATTAAAACGGTCGCCGAAGAAAGTATGAACTTGACTGCCGGTTTAATGACCTCCGAAGAAGCGTACACGGAAAAAAGAGGGACTTTTACCGAATGGGCCAAAGATCAATTACAGAATGGCCGTTACAAAACGGAATTAAAACAAATTGTCTTATCAGAAGAAAATACCGGTAAGCAAATTGTCAGAAATGTGCCGGTGATTGCTTTCAGCGAGCAAGGCCTGCCGATTCATTTAGACAGTGATTTAAAAACATACGGTATTACCGTATCCGGCTTCCAGATTACCGATTGGAATTTTGAGGCGAAAACCTTGAAACAAATCGCCGCCAAACGTGAAGCGACAATGGCGATTATTACCGCCAAAGCTCAAGCGGAACAGGCCAAACAAGAAGCCATTACAGCTGAAGAAAAGGGTAAGGCGGCGGTGATTAAGGCAAAATTTGAAAAAGAAGTGGAAAAGCAACGGGCGGTGACCGATGCTGAAAAGAAAAAAGAAGTCGCGGTCATCTCAGCCTCGCAACGCGTTGAAGTAGCCAGACAACAAAAACTGGAAGCCGAACAGAAAAAACTGGCCGCATCCGAATACAAACAAGAACAAATCCTGCGCGGGGAAGGCGATGCGGAATATAAACAGTTGGTGATGCAGGCCGACGGCGCACTCACCCAGAAATTGGCAGCCTGGGTGAAAGTCAACCATCAATATGCTTCAGCGATCAGCAAGCATAAATGGGTGCCGGAAATTCAAATGGGAGGGGTTAAGGGCGGCCAAGCCAATGCCGCGAATGAATTGGTTCAATTATTGTTGGCGAAAACAGCCAAAGAAATTAATTTAGATATGAATGTCGGGAAGAAGCGGAAGAAATAAATCGTTAAGAAAGAAAAGTATGATCCATCCTGGGGTAAGGAAAGGTGGGGAAATTGGAGCTGTTCCTTTATGTGAAGTGGAAGTTACATCAGTTTGGAAAATTATCTGAAAACCAGCAGGCTGTTGTTATCGGTATCCTTGGCGCTTCCTTTTTATTTGGCCTTGAAGCGTTGGGGTGGTTCTCGATCATTGTCCGTATAATTTTGTATTTTTTGATATTTGGTATTTTTTTTGGGTTGATTTTCGGATTTTTGGCAATTGTTTTTCTTTTGATAGTACAAACTTGGGTTGAAATTTTGAGCGGGGACGATAAAGAATAGTATGTTCAGCTATTCATTATGCTTACAAATCAAGACTTGCGCCATGATCGCGTAACCATGCTTTTCTTTCAGCGTAATCAGGCATCAGCTTATCCACTTCATTCCAGAAGGCGGCGCTATGGTCTCGATAATGAAAATGACAGAGTTCATGAACAACGATGTAATCAATTATCTTAAGTGGCGCCATCATACATTTCCAATGAAAAACTAACTTTCCCGACTTTGAACAGGAAGCCCATTTAAACTGAAGGTCTTTAATCAGCAGGGCAATAGGTTTTACACCCGCTTTAGGGGCAAAATAATTAACCCGCTCTAATATTCGTTGCCGCCCTTTTTCACAATAAAACGCTCGTAAGGCTGCTTTGGCCGCTTGTGCTCCTCCGGACTCCAGGACATCCCGGGAAAGACAAAAGTAACCATGCAGCAATTTAAGCTGAGTTTCTTGATCCGAAACTAACTTTAAGCGGTAATTGCGCCCCAGATATAGAAAAGTTTCCCCATTTACCCATTCACGCACCACATGCGCTGCATTAAGATCGCGCCATTCCGCCAGGTTTTTATAAATCCACAAGCGTTTGCTATCCACCACGGCATCCACTTGTTCGGGGGTAAAGTGCTTTGGCGGACGCACAGTAACAATGCCATCACGCTCAATAACAATATCCGTAGTTTTACGATCAGCGCCCGGCAACAATTGATAATCAATATCTCTTACACGTCGAGCAATCATGAAATTCCCTTTAATAATTCATCATGTCTATTTTTAGCCAATTTCATAATTTCAACGGTAATCCTTTCCCTATTTTGTTTTAATTCTGCAATACCCGATAAAGTTAATTTCGTTTTAATTTCACTACGCAATTGTTTTTGTTTATCAGGGTTATGCCAGAAGTCGATGCTGCCTATCATATTTTGTAATATTTCAACGATAGATCCCATAAGCTGCTTCATTTGTTCTTTAGACTGGCTCGGTACTTCACCCTGATCAAAAGCTTCATTGATAATATGATGATAAAAAGTAGTCGCCTCCTGGCTCATGCCTTCTTCGCCTTCAGTACGTCCCTGAATCACTTCACCTCTTAATTTTTCTAGCTCCTCTGCCAGCAAGTCCCATTGATCATGATATTGGTCAATCAGATTCTCAACTTTTTCGGTCATGCTTTTGTAAAATGCCGGATCTTCATCCTCATGAACCGTACAGTGTTTACGAATGGCATGCTCCATCTCACTCGCTTTAGCCTCATCATTATCCCCGGCATGCTGATTAAGCTTCTCAATAAAATCGTCAGCTAACAGCTCAACAGGCGGCACTTTAGGATTGATTCCTAAACTGATTAAATGCGCATTGATTAAATCCTTAACTTTCTCACCGGCATCGCCTAAATCCAGACTATCATCTTTATAGCGTTCTTTTGTTACCCGCAAGATATAAGCAAAACGTTTGGCAGGGCCACGAAATAAGTGTGCAGCCTCATGCGGTAAAATAATATCCAGACTCTGCAAAAACTTTTTTAAATAAACTTCAAAATCAGCGCGTAACTTTTCATCCTTCAATAAACAAACAGCTTGATGCACTACTTGAGCATCCGCTTCTATATCAGCGAGTTGACCTTGCACAAAACCCTCAACATCAACAATCTTATGACTGCTGAAAAGTTGTAATAGCCGTTGATAACGTTCTTCCAGGATAGGCGCTTCAGAAGTAATATTTTTCAGGTTAAGCGCCAACTCCTCCTGCTCATCGGTCGCGGCATAGATCGTTAAGGCATCGGTTAAATGATTCGCCAGACCGATATAATCCACTATGTAACCTCGTGATTTCCCCTTTGCTACTCGGTTGGTTCTGGCAATGGCCTGTAACAAGGTATGCTCACGAATTTTCTTATCGATATACATCACCTGTTCAACCGGCGCATCAAAGCCCGTTAACAACATATCGCAGACAATTAAAAAAGCGATGCCGGTATATTCCTTATCAACATCATCCAAATCAAACGGTTTACAAAAGTTCTCTACCGCATTCCAGGCTTTGGCTTGTTTTCGCACCTGGGTAACATAAGCCGCCTCATTGGTTCCACTGGAAGAAATAATTACCGCCGCTTTTAAAAACTCTATTTTTCTAATCAATTGCAAATCAGCATCAGGCTTTAAGCGTTCTTGCTCCGCTCTGGCGACTATAGCGGCCTGAATAGCCAACTGATAACGCTTGGCGGCCAGCTTGGAATGACACACAAGCTGTGCTTTAAAACCATTCGGCAAGATATTATCAACATAATGATTAACCATATCTTTGGCAATGGCGTTAATCCGGTTCTCGGCCTCTAAAATATCCCCCGTTGCGCCATATTTTTTCTTGATAGCCAATAGCTCAGCATCTGTTCGATTCTTGAATAAATCTTCAAACCCCGCTTCAAAGGCATGTTTTTCATTCAACGCCGTATCAATGGTTTTACCTTCATACAAAATTTGCAAGGTCGTCCCATCTTTCACCGCATCCATTAAACGATAGGTATCAATATACGCGCCAAAGCGTTTACAGGTTTTCTTTTCGCCGTGTCGTTCAGTGATCAACGGCGTACCGGTAAAGGCAATACGGGTCGCATGAGGAAAAGCCTCAAAAATATTATCGCCTAAATCAGAACCCTGAGTGCGATGCGCCTCATCGATCATCAAAATAATCCGCTCCGATGGATTGACCACGCCAAAAGTCTTTGCAGAAGGAATCGCCTGATAAGTTCCCAAGGCTTCAGCCACTTTTAACGGTAAACTGTGTTCACGCAACAAAAACTTATGCGCCATCACCATATTAATATCCGAAGTATCGCTACTCAGATGATCACGCAATTGCCTGGAGCTTTCTATCACATTAACTGAGCCGCCAATCAAGGTCGCTGTTTTTGTTAACTGTTCCTCCAGATCCGCACGATCATTGACCAAGACCGTCTTAAAGTCATTTAAACCTGCTGTTGCTCGCAACATACGGGCAACAAACACCATCGTCAGCGACTTACCCGAGCCTTGAGTATGCCATACCACGCCACTGCGTTCTGTCGCATTATTGCCGTTACGTAGGCGTTGTAATATTTTGTTCGCCGCCCGAAACTGTTGATATCGGCAAACCACTTTTATACGCGCACCGCCATCGGTATCCATAAATACCGAACAGGTGCGTAAAATCTGCAACAAATTCTGTTGTGTTAACATACCGGCAATCAACTGTTGCTGCTGATTCATTCTCTCGGCAATCTCTTCATCCTCAGGCCATAAGGTTTTCCAGGCATAAAAATGTTCCCGGCCTGAAGTCACCGTTCCATAATCCGCCTCTGCGCCACTGCAGCGGATCAGCAATAAATTGCTATGAAATAATCGTGGCTCACCTTCTTTTAACCCAGCCTCTAATGTGGCTTTGCGACCATTACGATAACGCTGCAATTGCACAAACGCTTCCTGCATAGGATTGGCGCATTCAGGGCCGCCAAGCTTACATTCCACCACAATTAAAGGCATACCATTCACAAACAGCACAATATCAGGAATGATAAATTGTTTAACGCAACCCGGCGTATCAATCCGAAATTGGTTAATGGCATGAAAGCGGTTGTTTTCCGGATGTGCGAAATCAATCAGTTTCACCACCGGATCTTGTTCACCGGTTAATTCATTTTCATTGACTTGCGCTTTAAACAGCAAGGCTTGAATCGTCTCATTGGCTTCCAGCAGGGTACGATTGGGTTGACGCAATATTTGCGTCTGTAAATCCAATAATTGATTATCCGTTAACCAGGGCTGGCCGCTGTCAGTTTTATTAATGGCCCGTACCGCTTGCTTAAAAACATCGCTTAATAACCATTCCCGGAATTGATCGCGTAAACTGATAGCGGGGTCTTGCGGTATGCCCTGACCTTGATCAATAATCTCCCATCCCAGCTGTTTTAACTGCTGTAAAAAGGGCCGTTCGACTTCCGTGTATTCAGACATTAAGCCAGTTCTCGACAAGTAAATCATCAACGCGCGAAAATTCCCGCACATTTGCGGTGACGACAGTTAAATCTAAAGACAAGGCATGCGCAGCAATCAGCAAATCATTCCCGCCAATTGGAAGCCCTCTACTTTCAAGTATGGCTCTAATTTTGCCATAAATCTCGTCAACC
>SPJM01000014.1 GCA_006844585.1 Methylococcaceae bacterium
GGCCTTGATCCCTGAAGCCATTGCCTTCTCCATTATTGCCGGCGTCGATCCAAAAGTCGGTTTATATGCTTCTTTCTGCATCGCAGCGATTACCGCTATCGTCGGCGGACGACCGGGGATGATTTCCGCCGCCACCGGCGCGATGGCCTTATTAATGGTGACCCTGGTGAAAGAACACGGCCTGCAATATTTATTGGCCGCGACCTTATTAACCGGATTTTTACAGCTTATCGCCGGTTATTTCAAATTAGGCTCCTTAATGAGCTTTGTGTCCCGCTCAGTGGTGACGGGCTTCGTCAACGCCTTGGCCATCCTGATATTTATGGCGCAATTGCCGGAGCTGACCAATGTCAGTTGGCATGTATACGCGATGACCGCCGCCGGTTTGGGGATTATCTATTTATTTCCATACATTCCGGTAATAGGCAAAAGCCTGCCCTCGCCTTTAATCTGCATCATCGTCATCACCGCCGTCGCCATGATTTATCAAATAGACGTGCGCACAGTCGGCGATATGGGCGAACTGCCGGATACCTTACCCGTGTTCCTGTGGCCGGAAGTGCCGTTAACCCTGGAGACATTAGAAATCATCCTGCCTTATTCAGTGCCGCTGGCTGTGGTCGGCTTGTTGGAATCCTTAATGACCGCCACTATTGTCGATGACTTAACCGACACTGACAGCGATAAAAACCGTGAATGTAAAGCCCAAGGCATCGCGAACGTCGGCGCGGGTTTGATGGGCGGCATGGCCGGTTGCGCCATGATCGGCCAATCCGTCATCAATATCAAATCAGGCGGTCGAGGCCGATTATCAACGCTGTTTGCCGGTTCGTTACTGTTAGTGATGGTGGTCTTCCTGGATGAGTGGATTAAACAAATTCCGATGGCGGCATTAGTTGCCGTTATGATTATGGTATCCATCGGCACTTTTAGCTGGGACTCCATTATCAATTTAAAGCAGTACCCTTTGTCTGCTAACTTAGTCATGTTAGCGACTGTAACCGTAGTTGTCTGGACCCATAACCTGGCTTTAGGCGTGTTTGTCGGCGTATTGCTGGCTTCCTTATTCTTCGCCAACAAAATCAGTCATTTTATGTATGTGGATTCCGCCTTAAATACGGAAACCAGTTGCCGCACTTATACCGTTCACGGGCAGGTATTTTTTAATTCAGCCGACAAATTTACCGCCCATTTTGATTTCAAAGAAGTGGTGGAAAAAATCGTCATTGATCTAACCCACGCCCATTTCTGGGATATTTCCGCCGTATCGGCATTGGATAAGGTCGTGATAAAATTCCGTCGCGAAGGCGCTGATGTTGAATTGATCGGCTTGAACGAAGCCAGTGAAACCATCATCGACCGGTTTGGCATACATGATAAACCCGAAGAAATCGAAAAAATTATGGGAGGCCATTAATCATGGAAAAAAAAGCTCACGTCATCGCCTGTATTGATGGCGCCACCTTATCTGAATCCGTTTGCGACTATGCCGCCTGGATCGCGCAAAAGACACAGGCGCCGTTAAACCTGCTGCATACCATAGACCATCACCATGAAACCGCCGCTAATACTGACTTAACCGGCAAAATAGGCCTGGGCAGTCAGGAACATTTGCTGGAAGAAATCATTAACCAGGAGCATGAACAAAGCAAAATCAAGCTTCAAAAAGGCAAACAATTATTGCAAGCAGCCAAAACCAGAGCGCAACAATCGGGCGTCGCCGAACCTATTTGCAGCCAACGCCACGGTAGTTTAATAGAAAGCTTGATTGAGAATGAAAATGACATTCGGGTTTTGGTGTTGGGATTAAGAGGTCAAGTCCACGACCAGCAGCCCAATCAAATCGGCGCTAAGCTGGAAACCATTGTTCGTTCTTTGCATAAACCCATCCTAATCGTTAATAAACCCTATCAGGAACCGAACAATATCCTGCTCGCTTATGATGGCAGCGAAGCCTCGGAAAAAGCCGTAGACATGGTTGCCGCCAGTCCGCTTTACCACGGTTTGACATGCCATTTGGTATGCGTCAACAACAACCCGGACAAGGCCGATGATTTACTAAAAGATGCCGAGGAAAAACTGAAGGCCAACAAGCAGTTAACGTTGAAAACGGTAAAATTAAGCGGCAAAGTGGAAATTGAATTGTGTAACTATCAGGAACAGAACCAAATTGATCTAACCATTATGGGCGCTTTCAGCCATAACCGCCTGCACGATATGATTTTAGGCAGCTTTACCCATAAAATGCTACTGGGGAGTAAGGCGCCGTTATTACTGTTAAGGTAATCATTGTGTCTTGCCGGACGGCTATTTAGCCCGATCCAAACGTTTGGATTTGAGCGGATTATAGGGTGCAGTGCTCAACGCGATGTATAAATATACAATCAAGGCGGTTAACATCGCACCCTATCCCCACTACAAACTCTGAATAACAGATGATTAGTTAGTAAATGTTAGCGCGCATTGACCGCTACCTTTAAATTTTCAGCAGGCGGCGTCCAGCGTTGAGCGACAAAAGCTTCATCAAGCGGTGTTTCCGAAACATGATTGGTGTAATTGCTGATGGTCTTCTGTGCAGCGCCAACGATGATATCGAGTACATGGCGGTTGTTATAACCTTCTGCAAAGAATGCATCCAAATCCTGTTGAGTCACCCATCCGCGTTTATCAACCACTGCCGTTGTAAATGATCTAAGTGCTTCTAATTGACGGTTAGGAATGCGCTGGTCATTGCGAATCGCTTCCACGACTTCAGCCGGAACATTCTGCATGTGCGCAACAGTGCTATGAGCCGCAATGCAATAATGACATTCGTGATAACGACTGATAGCGAGCAACACCACTTGTTGTTCCGATGGTGTGAATGAAGTGCTGCTGAAGAGCGTATTTAAATCAAGATAAGCTTTAGCTGCTTGTGGTGATTCAGCCAGTACGCCGATTAAATTAGGTGCAAAACCAAAGGCCTGCTCAGCTTTTTGTAAAGATTCTTTTGCTTTTTCAGATGCGGTATTTTTGTTGTGAACGGTAAATTGAGTCATGATAATCTCCAGTAAAAAAATTAAATAAGAAAGGGAACTACTGCTCCTTTCATTTTGTTTATTGCAGATGGCATGACAGCCTTTTTAAATAAAATAAATTCATTAAAATACAGTAACATAGACTCATAAAAAGCATTAAAAAGCACTTTTTTACAAAGCAGTTTTTTACGAAATATCGATAATTAACGGTAATCTGTTATCTTGTTTATAGAAATCTATACTACATTACTCATTGAAAGATTTAGATGTAGATATTTAATAAATAACCAGCCTATATACAGACCCAACTTCTATCAATAAATGTTTCTAACGCTAGGGTGAGAAGTTTTAAGTGATCGGGCAATTAAATTACTCGGCCATTAATAATCTGAGGGAAAACATGAATCGTAAGCAAGCATTAGATATTTTAACCCGATTAAAACCAGAATTAGCTAATCGTTTTAGCGTAACGCGCTTGGCTTTATTTGGCTCTACGGTGCGTAATGAAGCTACGGAAGATAGTGATATTGTTGTTTCTTTTGATGCGCCTGCAACATCTAAAATATATTTTGGAGTACAATTTCTTTTGGAAGATGAGCTAGGGAAACCTGTTGATTTGGTTACAGATAAAGCCATGCGCCCTGAGTTGAAGCCCTTTATTGAGCGAGAGGCGATTAATGTCTGAGAGAGAATGGCGTTTTTATCAGGATGATATGCTCAGTTTCGCTGTGAATGTTGTCACTTATTGCGAAAAGCTGGAATTAGAAACATTTGAAAAAACAGCTCTAAATTACGATGCTATGTCAAACTATAGGTGTCTGTGGGTCAAGGAGTTGACGAAAAAGTAATGCTAAAGCTTGTTTTACCAGTGCAAAATCACGCCAATTAAGGCCAAGGTTGACATGATGCTGGCGGCGAAAAACAGTATCGTGAACGGCATCCAAAACAACCAAACCAAGATAACATTGGTTGCTGATCCGCTGAATAACGCAATCAACGCGTCGCCGAAAACCACGATCAGCGCATAAATTAACAGGAATTTTTGTTGTAATGCCGACACTGTCAGACCTCCAGTGAAAATTCAAAATTAACGCTGATTTGGCGGACAGCATCAAGGCCTTTTCATCGATCAAAAAAGAATAAAACCAGAGCGAAACCAAAGTGTCGGGTCTTACCTTTTGCTTCCATTTTCTATGCAATAATTACAGTTACAACCAACCATGAAGGAATAGGTTCAGTTATCATCGCTATTTCCCAGAATACTCGTTGCTAAAGTGCTGTGGTCTTTCCGCCCATCGCTTCGCGTAACCGGCGGCATAAAGTGGCGTGAGCAAAGCGAGCGACGCTATATGCCGTTCGAGTTAACGCGATTGTTATGCCATTTTTTGCACATGCTTAAAATCTTGGATTGACTCAATTTCTTTTTTTTCAATGCCTTGAGCCTTATATAATTCCCATCTCATTTGCAGTTTTAGCCAAAAATCAGGCGAAACACCAAAAAACTTCCCTAGCCGCAAAGCAGTACTTGGGGTAACCCCTCGTTTTTGATTAACTAACTCATTAATGCGTTGATAGGGAACATGAATTGCCTCTGCAAGTTCACGTTGGGTAATTTCCATAGGAACAAGAAATTCTTCACGGAGCATTTCTCCAGGATGTGTTGGCTCTCTATGGGTTGGGACTCTCATCATATTTACCTTTAGTGATAATCAGTTATTTCTACATTTGCTGGGCCTAATTCTTCCCATGAAAAACAGATTCGATATTGTTCATTGATGCGAATGCTGTACGAACCCGCCCTATCTCCAAAAAGGCTTTCAAGCCTATTCCCCGGTGGAACTTTTAATTCCTCCAAGGATTGAACAGTATCTAATTGATCCAATTTCCTTGCAGCAACTCGCCACAGTGTTTGTGGACAAGCCTTTCGTGCCAATTTTGAATTGACACCATTAAATATATCTTCCGTTGCCTTATCATTGAACGATACAATCATAAGATCATAATAGCACGGCTTCCATGATATTCAAGGTGTATTTTACCTTGGCATAACTTATAAGCATTTTATCTGTCGTGCGCCAGCATGACAGATAAATGTATGTTGAACTAAGCCGCCACCTATAAACCAATAGAACCAATAGAACCAATAGGGTCATATATGGTCCGCCCCGTATTGCAAGTAAAATTTTGATCGTAACATAAAGAAATATTGCATCCATATATCCGGCTTTTGTAAGAGGAGGTCTAATGCCTCTAGCCCTGATGGAATCCGCGCA
>SPJM01000140.1 GCA_006844585.1 Methylococcaceae bacterium
TTTATTGGGATTCAGCCTGCAGGATGAATCAGTGCGATTGGTTTTGTTAATGTGCTCAGGATTAGCTCTGACCCTTGCTTTCCTGACTTGTCGTTGGGTGGTCGGTACACGCTTGGGCAGGGTGGTGACAGCGCTGAGGGATCAGGAATCCAGAGTGCGTTTCTTGGGTTACCGGGTGGAAATGTTCAAATTGTGGATTTTTGTCTTTTCAGCCATGTTGGCCGGTATTGCCGGAGCCTTGTATGTGCCGCAGGTCGGCATTATAAACCCCAGTGAATTTGCCCCGCTGAATTCTCTGGAATTGGTGGTTTGGGTGGCGGTAGGCGGGCGTTGTTCGCTGTATGGCGCGATTATCGGCGCGATTCTGGTCAATTATGGCAAGACAGTGTTGACCGGGGTTTTACCAGAAGTGTGGCTGTTTACCTTGGGCGCGGTGTTCATATTGGTGACAATCTTTTTACCGGATGGTTTGGTCGGTTTATGGCAAAAACAAAAGGAGGGTGAGCAATGAGCGACCGCAAGCCGTTAATAGATCGTTATCATACCTTTGATTTTGTTAATCGTCCGGTGATTGATGGCGAACTGGATTTGAGCCACGGCAATATTCTTTATTTAGAAGATGTCAGCGTCAGTTTTGATGGCTTCAAGGCCTTAAATAATTTGTCCTTGTATATTGAAGCCGGGGAGCTGCGTTGTTTGATCGGCCCTAACGGCGCCGGTAAAACTACCTTGATGGATGTGATTACCGGCAAAACCCGACCTGATAGCGGATCAGTTTTTTTTGGGCAAACCATCGATTTATTGCGCATGGAAGAACCGGCTATTGCTCAGGCCGGGATTTGTCGGAAATTTCAAAAGCCCAGTGTATTTGAACGTTTAACCGTGTTTGAAAATCTGGAACTGGCGATGAAAGCGGATAAAGGCGTTTGGAATACTTTATTGGCGAAAATTAATGCCGAGCAAAAAGATCGCATTGACCAGGTATTAGAAACCATTGCCTTGACCGCGCTATATGATAAACAAGCGGGCGCTTTATCGCATGGTCAAAAACAATGGTTGGAAATCGGCATGCTATTAATGCAGGAGCCGAAAGTAATGTTGGTGGATGAGCCGGTGGCGGGCATGACCCATCAGGAGATAGACCGTACAGCTGAATTATTGGTATCCTTAAAAGGCGAACATTCAGTGATTGTTGTAGAGCATGATATGGAATTTGTGCGTTCGATTGCGAATAAAGTGACGGTATTGCATGAAGGATCGGTATTAACTGAAGGCAATATGGATGAAGTACAGAATGACCCCAGGGTTATTCAAGTGTATCTGGGGGATTAATGTTAAACATTTCATCAGTTAATCAATATTATGGAGAAAGCCATACCCTGTGGGATCTGAATTTGGATGTTCCGGAAGGTGCTTGCATGTGTTTGATGGGGCGCAACGGGGTGGGTAAAACCACCTTGTTGAAAAGTATCATGGGGCTGATTCCGGTCCGCTCAGGCGAAATTATTTTTAATGATAGAAAAATCAGCAGCGATAAGCCGGAGCAACGCGCCGAACTGGGGATAGGCTATGTGCCGCAAGGGCGGGAGATTTTTCCCTTGTTGACGGTGGAGGAAAACCTGAAAATAGGGCTGCGCGCTGCGGCTAAATCGGGTATTAAGAAAGTGCCTGATCATGTTTACGAGATCTTCCCGGTTTTGAAACAGATGCTCAACCGTCGCGGCGGTGATTTGTCCGGTGGTCAACAGCAGCAATTGGCAATCGGCCGCGCTTTGGTTTTAAACCCGAAATTATTGATATTGGATGAGCCGACAGAAGGCATACAACCCAATATTGTCAGTGAAATCGGCGATGTCATCATACGCTTGAACCGCGCTAAAGGAATGTCGCCTCCCGGTTTTGAGCCAAAGGCGGAAATTCATGACGCTATTTCCAGAATTAATCAGGAGTTAGGCGTTACTGTGTTGTTGGTTGAACAAAAACTGCCTTTTGCTCGCAAAGTGGCGGATAAATTTTGTATCATGGAAAGAGGGCGGGATGTCGCTAAAGGCGATATGAGCGAATTGAATGAGGATATGGTTAAGCGTTATTTAACGGTTTAGATAGGAAAAGATGAATGGGGTTTGATGATGGTTGTCTGACGCATGAGCATACGGAGTATGAACATTCAAGCGAACATTGGGACGCGCATTTACAATTAAGGTTTGCTTTGCGTAATGCTAAAACCGTGTTAACCCGGAGGCGTCATCACGGGCCTTTAACCATGCAAAGGCCTTTTTATCCGGAGGGTGGTTTATGTCATGTCTATTTGTTACATCCGCCGGGCGGAGTGGTGGCCGGTGATCGTTTAGGCGTTGATATTAACGCGGAGCAGGGAACCCGAAGTTTAATCACCACGCCGGGGGCGGGAAAGTTTTATCGCAGCGTGGGGCAAACAGCCAGACAAAACATCCGTATTCAATTGCAAGCAGAAGCAAGTCTGGAATGGTTGCCGCAGGAAACGATTGTTTTTAACGGCGCGCGCTTACAATCAACAACGCAGGTGCATTTGGCGAAAGGCGCTGGTTTTATCGGTTGGGAATTAACGGTATTGGGGCGGCCTGCGGCGCAAGAAACATTTACCGAGGGGGAGGCGCTGTTAAATTGGCGCTTTTTTCGAGACGGCGAACCGCTTTTTTTGGAAAAAATGCGATTGGATGCGAGCGCTTATGCGGCCCTTTGGGGATTGAGACGGCGGCCCGTTTGCGCCACATTATTTGTATATTCAGCAAATGAGGAACATTTGCAAGCCATTAGAAACATGATCGGCGAGCATAAGGATTTCTCGGCGACATTGATTGAAGATTTGTTGATTTGCCGAGCAGTGGGCGATAACGCGGCAAGCATTCGCCAATTTTTTGAGCAAATCAGAGCGCAAGTGCGCCGGGATATAATCGGGCTGGATAATTATCAACCGCGCATTTGGGCGACATGAGTTGTGATTTATTAAACTGTACTCATCAAAGCGGAAAACAAAGTCTGGAAAACAGGTGAACGATGCAATTAACGCCACGAGAAAAAGATAAATTATTGATATTTACCGCCGGTTTAGTGGCGGAAAGACGTAAGGCCAGAGGTTTGAAACTCAATCATCCCGAAGCGGTCGCCTATATTTCCGCCGCAATTCTGGAAGGCGCAAGAGATGGTCAAACCGTTGCCGAATTGATGGAATACGGACGGACGTTATTAAACCCGGAAGATGTCATGGATGGCGTTGCTGAAATGTTGCATGATGTGCAAGTAGAAGCGACCTTTGCCGACGGCACCAAACTGGTGACCGTACATAACCCGATTGAATAGGAGTTGCCATGATTCCCGGAGAGATATTAACCGAAGAGGGTGAGATAGCGTTGAACAGCGGCCGAGAAACCATCACCGTCACGGTAGCGAATAGTGGAGACAGGCCGATACAAGTCGGCTCCCATTATCATTTCTTTGAAACCAATCCGGCGTTGATTTTTGAGCGTGAGAAATCCTTGGGTTTTCGTCTTGATATTGCCGCAGGTACCGCTATTCGTTTTGAGCCGGGTCAGGAGCGGCAAGTGCAATTAGTCGCCTTGGCCGGAAAGCGCGAAGTTTACGGATTTCGGCAAGATGTTATGGGTTCATTGGAGGATGCGTCATGAGTCAAATCAGTCGTCGGGCTTATGCCGATATGTTCGGCCCTACAGTGGGCGATAGAGTTCGCTTGGGCGACAGCGAGTTGTTTTTAGAGGTTGAAGAAGACCGGACGATATACGGCGACGAAGTGAAATTCGGCGGCGGTAAAGTGATTCGCGATGGCATGGGGCAAAGCCAATGCGACTCGTCCACGGCGATGGATTTGGTGATTACCAATGCCCTGATCATTGACCATTGGGGCATTATTAAAGCGGATGTGGGCGTTAAAGACGGCCGCATTGCTGCGATCGGCAAAGCCGGTAATCCTGATACCCAGCAAGGCGTGGAAATCATTATCGGGCCGGGTACGGAAATTATCGCCGGTGAAGGTAAAATCCTCACCGCAGGCGGCATTGATGCGCATATTCATTTTATTTGCCCGCAGCAAATTGAAGAGGCTTTGATGTCAGGGGTGACGACCATGCTGGGCGGCGGCACCGGCCCTGCAACCGGCACCAATGCGACAACCTGCACCCCAGGGCCTTGGAATATCCATCGCATGTTGCAGTCTTTAGACAGTTTTCCTATGAATTTCGGCCTGATGGGCAAGGGCAACGCCAGTTTACCGGCGGCCTTGGAAGAGCAAGTTCGCGCCGGGGTCATGGGTTTGAAGCTGCATGAAGATTGGGGCACCACCCCGGCGGCGATTGATTGCTGCCTGGATGTGGCGGAGCGTTATGATGTGCAAGTGGCGATCCATACCGATACCTTGAATGAGTCCGGTTTTGTAGAAGATACCCTGGCCGCCTTTAAAGGCCGAACCATTCATACCTTTCATACCGAAGGCGCGGGCGGCGGTCACGCGCCGGATATTATCAAGGCCTGCGGCGAGGCCAATGTATTGCCGTCATCCACCAACCCGACCCGACCTTATACCATCAATACTGTGGATGAGCATTTGGATATGTTAATGGTGTGTCATCATTTAGATCCGAGTATTGCCGAAGATGTCGCATTTGCCGAATCGCGGATACGCCGCGAAACCATTGCCGCCGAGGATATATTGCACGATAAGGGCGCGTTCTCAATGATTGCTTCCGATTCGCAAGCGATGGGACGCGTGGGGGAAGTGATCACCCGCACCTGGCAAACCGCGCATAAAATGAAAGTGCAACGCGGTAGTCTGGCGGAAGATAATGAACGTCACGATAATTTCAGAATTAAACGCTATATTGCCAAATACACTATTAATCCGGCGATTAGTCATGGTATTGCTCATGAAGTCGGTTCGATAGAAGTGGGCAAGCTGGCGGATTTGGTGTTATGGGATCCGGCGTTTTTCGCGGTTAAACCGGCGATGATTTTAAAAAGCGGCATGATCGCCGCCGCGCCGATGGGCGACCCGAATGCATCCATTCCCACCCCGCAACCGGTGCATTATCGTTCTATGTTCGGTTCATACGGCAGCGCCTGCACGGCGACCTCCATGTTGTTTTTGCCGCAAGCGGCCTGTGATGAAGATTTAGCTGCGCGTTTGGCATTGCAATCACAAATCGGCGTAGTCTCACAAACCCGCACGGTGCAGAAAAAGGATATGATATTAAATGCCTATCAACCGCAAATCGAAGTCGATCCCCAGCTCTATACAGTCAGAGCGGACGGCGAATTATTGGTTTGCGAACCGGCGGTTAGCCTGCCTTTTGCTCAGCGTTACTTTTTATTCTAATGGACTATAAATTAACAGAATTTGTCGATGCCGATTCGGTCATCGACGACTCTTTAACCATCCCTTTTGATACCCGGCAAAAATCCCGTTTTGCCGCCACCACCGACAAAGGGAAGCAGGTCGGCTTGTTTTTAAATCGCGGCCATGTTTTGCGCAGCGGTGAAATCGTGACCGGTGAAGCCGGTTACCGGGTGGCGATTCGATCAGCGGCGGAAGCTGTATCGGTATTGCGCAGCGATGACGCTCTGTTATTCGCCAAGGCTTGTTACCATTTGGGCAACCGCCATGTCCCCTTACAGATTTTAGACAGTGAGTTACGCTATCTGGAGGATCATGTACTGGATCATATGCTGGCGCATCTGGGGGTGAAGGTCAGCCATGAAGTGTTGCCTTTTGAACCGGAATCCGGCGCTTATCACAGCCATGAACACTGAGCTGGATTTAGTCAGACTGATGCAGTTAGTCAGCCCCGGTTTGCCGATAGGCATGTACAGCTATTCGCAAGGTTTTGAAATGGCGGTGGAAGACGGTTGGCTATGCGATGGTGATGCGGCGGCACAGTGGATAGGCGGTCTTATGGAACATTGCCTGAGCTGTTTGGATATACCTGTTGCCGCGCGTTTATTTGATGCCTGGGCGCTTAATGATCTTGAGACGGTGCATTATTGGAGTCAATTATTAATTGCCAGCCGGGAAACCCATGAATTGCGCATGGAAGATTTACAAACCGGTCAGTCTTTGGCGCGTTTGTTGAGAGATATGGAAGTGGAGCAGGCCGCTCAATGGATTAAGCATCCCTCGGCAAGTTTGGCGACTTTGTATAGTTTGGCGGCAATCCATTGGCAAATTGACAAACAAAACGCTTTATCGGGCTATCTATGGAGTTGGTTGGAGAACCAAGTGCTGTGTGCAGTCAAATTAGTGCCGCTGGGGCAAGTGGCCGGGCAGCGGTTATTGTTTCGCCTGGCCGGACAAATACCTGCTTTACTCAATCAGGCTTTAGCGTTAACCGATGATGAAATTGGCGGCAGCGTTTTCGGTTTGGCATTGGCCTCCAGCCGCCATGAAGTACAATATTCCAGATTATTTCGTTCGTGAAGGAGATTTTAATGTCGAACACTCATGTTTTACGCATTGGCATCGGCGGTCCGGTAGGATCGGGGAAAACCGCCTTAGTCGATGCCTTGTGCAAGAAAATGTCGGAAAAGTTTGAGATCGGCGTGGTGACCAATGATATTTACACCCGCGAAGATCAAGAGTTTTTAATTCGAAGCGAGGCTTTGCCGAAAGAGCGTATTTTAGGGGTGGAAACCGGCGGTTGTCCGCATACCGCGATTCGCGAAGACGCTTCAATGAATTTGGCGGCGGTTGAAGAATTATGCGATCGTTTTGACACGCTGGATTTTGTGCTGGTGGAAAGCGGCGGCGATAACCTCAGCGCCACCTTCAGTCCCGAATTGGCGGACTTAACCATTTATGTAATTGATGTTTCGGCAGGCGATAAAATACCGCGCAAGGGCGGCCCCGGCATTACTCGTTCGGATTTATTGGTGATTAATAAGATTGATTTAGCGCCGATGGTCGGCGCTTCATTGGATGTTATGGACAGGGACGCCAAAAAAATGCGCGGCGACAGGCCGTTTATATTCAGTAACTTGAAAGCAGCGGATGGTTTGGATGATATCGCCCGGTTTATTGAAGATAAGGGGATGCTGCAATAAACCTAGCGCCTCATTACATCAATAATTGATAAATTGGGGCAGGGCTTTAGCCTGCATAATTGACTATTCATACAAGCTAAAGCCTGCGCCCTAGTTTTAATTATTTAGAGGAAGAAGTGCTAGAGTCGTACTGGTCAATATATAGGTTATCGCTATCTAAAAGTGTATATTTTTTTGTAGTTCTGTAATCATCTGATTATCAGCCAATCCGTGGCGCGCGCCGGTTTTCGCACAACATAGCGCGCCGGCGGCGCTGGCGAATTGTAACATTTCCAGCCAATCCATTTGCTTCGCCACAGCGGCGCTAAATGCGCCGTGAAAGGCGTCTCCGGCGCCTGTGGTGTCAATAGCTTTTATCGGATAGGCCGGAAGTTTTCCTTGTTCCCGCCCTTTGCGCCATACCAGTCCTCGTTCTCCCAAAGTAATTACCACATTAGGCGCTTTTTCCGCCAGCACCGCCAGTGCTTGAATGGGATCTTGTGCGAAATTTGTGGCAAATTTTTCCGAGCAAACCAGGTAATCAACCTGATTCATTAATAGCTCGGTGCCTTTATGGATGGACCCTGCATCTAAAACAGTCGGTATATTTGATTGCCGACAATGCTGAACTAAGGATTTAGATATATACGGTTGATGACCATCGAATAAAACAGCTTTACTAATCAGTTTGGAAAAATCAAAAGTATTTTCAGCTAAAGGTTGCGCATCGCCTTTGTAATTGATTAAGGCGCGTTTGCCATCTGGCTTGACGACAATGGCAGATAGCGAGGTCGGCGCCGCGCCGCGTTTAATCCATGAAGTATCGACGTTTTCGCTTTGCAGTTCATGTAAGTGTTGGTTGCCGTAAAGATCGTCGCCTAAATATCCGGCAAAGCCGGTTTTTAAGCCGAGCCGGGCGCAAGCAACCGCAGCGTTGGCGGCCGGTCCGCCGCCGCTGCCTAGGCATTGGCGGGCGAAT
Source organism: Methylococcaceae bacterium (assembly GCA_006844585.1). Lineage (GTDB taxonomy): Bacteria > Pseudomonadota > Gammaproteobacteria > Methylococcales > Methylomonadaceae > Methylomarinum. The sequence continues at coordinate 8,045 of SPJM01000140.1, forward strand.
ATTTTTTCATCTGCTTTGGGGTGGTCATCCACTGAAAAGATAACATCATAACAGGCCATGCCTACGCAAAAGACTTCAAATTGTGTTTCCGGTTGATTCATGGTGGCGAATGGTTAAGTTTTTTAGGATGCCAGTAATCTACCAAAACAATTGCAGGATGCCTATTTATTGTTTATTGGCAATGTTCCCTCTTTTTTTTAAACGCGGATTTAAGGTATTGAATAATCAACCTTAATTGGCTTAAGTTGGAAAAAAATGATTAGGGTCATAAGCGTGATTATATCTGTGTTATCATGCATTTATGATAATATTTTGAATGGCGCTAGTGAATGAAAATAATCCAGTCATTGAGAAGTTAAAAGAATGGCTTGCAGAGCATTATGAGATTGAACTCGCTATTTTGTTTGGTTCATATGTAAAAGAGCGGGAAACGAATCTCAGTGACATTGATTTGGCTGTATCGCTGAACAATAGAAATGTGATAGGAAAGAGTCGGAAATTGGAATATTTATATCAATTGTCTTCGCTGTTAGGTAAAGATGTTGATTTGGTTGACTTAAATACAGTTGGGCAACCTTTATTATCACAAATTATCAAATATGGAAGATGTGTGAAAGGCTCTCTGCACCACTATGCGGAAATGGCTTTAAAGAATATAAATACGACTCAGGATTTTATGCCTTACTTAGAGCGTATGTTGTCTGAGAGAAGGGAGAGATGGTTAAACGATGGATAAATTGCTGAAAATAATGGAAAAATGCCGACGACGATGGCCGAATCGTTTACCGGTTTGGAAAAGCTGGGGATTATTGATGTAGAGATAGCTGAAAAGATGCGAAAATCAATTGGTTTTCGAAATATAGCCGTACATAATTATGATGAGATTGATTTAAGCCTGACCTATATGATTGCACATAAACATCTGGGGGATTTTAAAGAATATATCAGGCAGATTGTGGAGCGTCAGAAGATTTGATGTCTATTTGATTGTGTACTAATTGAGTTTGGTTCCCATTGGTTCGCCCATTGATTTTTTTTGGTTGGTAGCATTCCGCGCATCATTAATTTGCGCCAATCTTCGTATTCATTGATTTAAAAAAGCAAAGCCAGTTCGGCAGAAAAGCCGAACTGGCTAAAGACAAATTAGCTATTACTGATTAAGCTTTGTTTCGGCGGGCTGCGGTAGCGCCTAGCAATCCGAGTGCAAGTAGCGCTAGCGCTTCAGGTTCCGGCGTCTGGCGTGGGGGTTCAACGCCTAATGCAGTTAATGAGGCTGACCAGCTACCAGTGCGGTCGCTAGTACATGAATTACCATTGGCGGGTCCTTGGCATGAGCCGTTTGCGGTATAGGTGCCTGCAAAAGAAGTTGGGTCGATGCCAGGGGTAGGTACAGTTGGGTAAACGCTGCCGGATACATCTAGTGCGGTTGAGTCAGTGCAAAGGCCAGCGCCGTTACAAACCAAAGCGGATGGCGCCCGGTTTGCTGTAAGGAATAATTCAAAAGTGTAGTCAGCTGTTGTGAAAATAATCGTGTTTTGGGCGCCAATGTCGGAAAACACGAAAGCTTGAGCTAAACCGTCTTGATTTCCATAAGGACCAAAGAGGTCGAATCCGCCTGGATCACCTGGATTGGGATCGTTTTCAGTGCCAGTGGAGCCGCTCGCTAGAACCAGACCGGAGGGTGTGAATGTGACTAGGGGTGAAACAACGTCGCCTAAAGTTGCGGCGTCTAAACCGCCGCTAAAAGAGATTGAGCCATTAATAAAGGCGGCGTTTGCTTGTGTGCTGAGTCCTATAGATAAAGCTATAGCACATATTATTTTGTATGTTTTTTTCATTACCAATATCTCCAGCTAAAACGAAAAAGGAATAAGAACTTAAAGTTCTTTAAGATACGATAAATAACAACCATTTTTTATGCCATATGAAAAATAGCCTATAAAAACAAGGTAATACAGGGATCTTTTTTTGATGGGGGGATTAGATGTGTAAAAAAAACTGACTAGACAGTTTTTTAAGAAAGTGTGTGAATAGTATTAAAAAATCAGTGGCTTATGATTTTGTTTGAGAGTTGGTGTGCTGTTTTAGTAAGATGATCTCAATTTTATGGGGTTTTATGTTGTAAAAAAAATTGACAATATAAATAACTATAATCCAAAACTCGAATAAGTAACTTGAAAATAGAGGTAGCTTGTTGGTTAAATTTTAGTTGAATAGTAAGTAGCGAGATTCCCAGTATGATAAATATAGATAAAGAACCAGCCTGCTCAATGAGGCTGATTCTTTATTTAAGACTTTTGGATTTATTTTGCTTTTCTGCGACGAGCAGCGCCTGCTCCTAAAAATCCCATTGCTAAAAGAGCTAACGCTTCTGGTTCAGGAGTTATACGTGGGGGTTGTACGCCTAAAGCAGTTAAAGAAGCTGACCAGCTAGCTGTTCGGTCGCTGGTGCATGAGTTTCCGTTAGCAGGGCCTTGACATGAGCCGTTAGCAGTATAAGTACCTGCAAAAGAAGTTGGGTCGATGCCAGCAGTTGGTACAGTTGGGTAAACGCTTCCTGAAACATCTACTGCTGTTGAGTCTGTGCAAAGACCTGCTCCATCACAAGATATGGCGGATGGGGTGCGGTTATCGGACAATAATAATTCAAAAGTGTAATCAGCAGTAGTGAAAATAATCGTGCTTTGGATGCCAACGTCAGTGAAGGCGAAGGCGCTAGCTAAGCCGTCTTGATTGCCATATGGTGCAAATGCATCGAAACCATCGGGGCTGCCGGTGGAGCCGCTGGCTAGAACCAGACCGGAAGGTGTGAATGTAACTAATGGCGATACGATGTCGCCTAACGTTGTAGCATCCAATCCGCCACTGAAAGAGATAGAGCCGTTGATAAAGGCTGCGTTTGCTTGCGTAGTAAGGCCTGCTGATAAAGCTAAGACGCTTAAAATGCCGGTTAATTTTTTCATTGAAATCTCCAATAATTTTAAAATCGAACATGATGTTCTAATGTATTACGCAATACCTGTAAGCATCTTGTGTGCCATGTTTAAAAAATGTATATAAAACAATTGTTTGTTTTTTTTTGATAAGATTGGGTTGAGAGGGAGTGTAAAAAAAACTGACATTGATTATGGTGCGATAGAATGTATAAGAAATGAAAAAAAATATCTAATTATTAATAAGTTATCATCAAGTGGTTTTTTTTTTGAGTAAGCTCCTTAATCTAGGCTTAACAAAAATACTGGGTTTGAATAAAAAAAGGGATTTTTCTGTTTTTTTTATGTAAAAAAAACTGACATCTTTCAGATGACTTATGGTGTTAATGTGATGGATAATCCATTTTGAAGAATCTGTTGGGTTTGTCATCAAATGATTTTTCGATGACTATTTAAATTTTAAATTACAAAGGCTTATATTGGTTTTTTTAAAGGGGGGGGAGTAACAAAAGTAATTTCAAGTTTGAGGTGTTCAGCTTTAGGTGGTTTTTAAAGTGTAAAAAAAACTGACAAAAGGACTTTTCTTAATCTGTTTACAGTCTTGAAAAAAGGGACGGAGTGCGGATACTCCGTCCGGATTGAATACTATTGCGTTAACTTAATATATTTCTGATAAAGCGTATCATGCTCTTCCACCACATCCGGGTCTTTATCAATGCAGTCCACCGGGCAGACTTCTATACACTGCGGGGTGTCATGATGTCCCACGCATTCCGTACATAACGCAGGATCAATGATATAAATATCTTCTCCTTGTGAGATTGCGCCATTCGGGCATTCGGGTTCGCAAACATCGCAGTTAATGCATTCATCATCAATAAGTAGCGCCATAATTTACTCCTTTTTAAATTTATTGATTAGGCTTTGTTTTACGATTTCGGGAACAAAGCTTGATACATTGCCTTGTAATTGAGCAATTTCCCTAATCATACTGGATGAAATAAATTCATATTGTTCCGCCGGGGTTAAAAAGACGGTTTCGAGATTGGGTGAAAGGCGTCTGTTCATACCGGCTAATTGAAATTCGTATTCAAAATCCGAAACAGCGCGCAGTCCGCGCAGAATGACGTCGGCATTGTGTTCTTTTGCGCAATCGACCAGTAAGTTGTCGAACCCGATCACTTCAACATTTTTATAGGCATCGGTGACGGTTGTTGCCATAGTGACGCGCTCAGCGGGGGAGAAAAGCGGGGCTTTGCCGGGATTTTCGGCGATGGCGACAATCACTTTAGCGTATAAACGCGCGGCCCTGGCGATTAGATCCAAATGACCGTTGGTAATCGGGTCGAAAGTACCCGGATAAATTGCGGTAATATTCATAAACCGTCGAATTTTGAAAAGCGGTGATTTTATACTAAATTGACTTGGAGGGGGTTAAATAATTCCGCTGTGATACTGGCTTTATGACTTTTGCTATCTCCCAAGCTCCAGCTTGGGAGAATTGAAACGAAGCTCTAGCTTCACCCGTACTCCGCTAACAAGCAGAAAAGTCGCACGAAACTCAATAAGACTGTATTTGGGAAGCTGGAGCTTCCGGAGCAAGTTTCCCAAGCTGGAGCTTGGGAAACAGCAAGTCAATAAAACACCCGAAAATTGTTCTCACGCTCTGCGAGGGAACTATAAGATCATTTTATAGGTTTCTTTGAAAGAGGTAATAATCCACTTGCCCGGCGCTTTTCTTCTTTAATTGCAGCCAGTTGGATGGCAAATGATTCAGCGCCAGGTTTTTTTCAACTTCCAGATAAATTTTTGCTTCTGGGGAAAGCCAGTCTTTATCTTCCAGCCATTGACAGCTTTGTTCAGTCAGGTTTTGCGCAAAAGGCGGATCCAGGAATACTATATTATAAGGTTCATCAACGCTGGTTAAAAACCGAAACACATCCTGCTGGACAATTTTGATTTGTTTGGCGTTTAATTTTTCAGCATTGGCTTTCAGTTGGCGGCAGCTTTGCGGATTCTTTTCCACTTGAGTGACCCTGTTTGCGCCCCGCGAGGCCGCTTCAAAGCCTAGTGCGCCGCTGCCGGCAAATAAGTCCAGACAGCGGCTGTTGATAATATCGTGTTGCAGCCAATTGAAAAGAGTCTCTCTAACCCGCGACGGGGTGGGCCTTAAGCCGGGCGCATCGGTGAATTGCAGTTGCCGACTGCGCCATTGGCCTCCTATTATGCGCAGCTTGCCGTCCATTTATCGGCCGCCGACGGTGACGATTTGCAGGTGTTCGGGCTTAACGCGTCGTTGGAAGGCGTCTTTGATGTCGGCAGTGCTGAGGGCTTCTATTTTGCTCTGAAAAGTATCCAGATAATCCAGAGGCTTTTGGTAAAAGCCGATCATATTGACGTATTCCATCAGTTTACGATTGGTGTCGAAGCGCAATACAAAACCACCGGTAATATTCTTTTTGGCGGCTGTTAATTCTGCTTCGGTCGGGCCGTTTTTAATAAAATTGATTAAGGTGTTGCGCATCACCTCAATGGCTTTTGCGGTTTGATCATTGCGGGTTTGCAGGCCCATCGTAAAAGGGCCGGGGCGGAAAAAAGGGCTGAAATAGCTGTAGGCGCTATAAGCCAGGCCGCGTTTTTCCCGCACTTCTTTAAATAATTGCGAAACCAAACCGCTGCCGCCCAGAATATGATTGCCCAGATACAGGGCGAAATAGTCGGGGTCTTTTCTGTGGCTGCCGGGTAGACCGGCTAAAATATGGGTTTGAGTGGAAGGAAAGGCAATGTTTTGCGTACCTGCTTTACTGGGGCCGGGGATCGCTGGAATAGCTTCCGGCTTCTGACCTTGCGGTAATTCGGCGGTCAGCGATAAGGCCAGTTGTTCGGCTTCCTGCTTGCTTAAATCGCCGACAATCACCACCATAGCGTTGGCGGCGACATAATAACGTTGATAAAAATCACGGACATCGGTTTGGCTGAAGCCACTGACGGTTTCAATCAAGCCGCCGGTGGGGTGGCCATAAGGATGGTCGCCATATAAGGTTTTATAAAAGTTGATGTGGGCGATGGCGCCGGGCGATTCTTCTCGGTGTTTAAGTCCGGCCAGGGTTTGTTTTTTGATGCGCTGGAAATCAACTTCGTTAAAACCCGGTTGCGTCAAAATTGTTTTCAGCGTTTCTATGGCTTTGTTAAACAGCTTTTTTTCCGTCAAGCTGCGTAAAGATAACCAGGCGTAATCAATGGAAGCGCCGGCATTAAATTGCGCGCCGACGCTTTCAAAGCGTTGCGCCACCTGATCGGCATTCCAGGAACCAGCGCTGGTATTGAACATTTCCGCCGTCAGCGCAGCGATGCCGAATTGATAACCATCACGGGCGCTGCCGGCGTCGAACGTGAGTTTAATATCAACTAAAGGTAAGTCTTCGGTTTGCACGAAATAGACGCGACTGCCTTTCTCAGTTTGCCAATGCTCTATTTTTGCGGCGCTGAAACTGTTGTGTGTGAAAACAATAATAAAGCAAAACAATGCAAATTTAATGCGCATGGCGGCCTCCTGCTGCGGCTTGAGTGGATTGGGTTTCCTCGATAGCTTGGGGATCTAAATAGGCGATATTTAAGCGGTCTTCGATTAAATATTGTCGCGCTACCGCCCTAATCTGCTGTGCAGTGATTTGATTGATTTTTTCGACATATTCCGCTACTTTACGCCAGCTTAAGCCGATGGTTTCCAGCATGCCTAATTGCATGGCCTGATAAAAATTGGAGTCGCGTTCATAAACAGCGCCTGCTAACACCTGCGCTTTAATACGCTGTAATTCTTGATCGGAAACCAATTCGTTTTTTAATTGGTAGATCTCATTTTTGAGCGCATACTCCAGATCAAAGACATTTTTTCCGGGGGCCGGGGTGGCGGCCAGTGAAAACAAATCATCCAGGCGTGAATACAAGCTATAACCTGCGCCTGCCGAAACGGCGATTTGTTGCCCCCTGACCAGACGAGAGGTCAGACGTGCGCCGTTGCCGCCGTCTAAAATCCCAGCCAGCACTTCCAGCGCATAGGCTTCCCATTCTTGTTCTACGGTATTTAGCGTAGGCACTTTATAACCCATCATTATATAAGGGAGTTTGGCGGGTAGTTTGACGGTCATTTTACGGGCGCCGAATTGTTCGATTTCTGTCTGCGGTTTCACGTCAACGATGTCGCTTTTTTCAAAACCGCCGAAATAGCGCTCGGCTAAGTTAAAAACTTCTGTCGGTTCGACATCGCCGACCACTACCAAGGTCGCGTTGTTCGGCGCATACCAGCGTTGATACCAGGCTTCCAGATCGGCGACGGTATAGCCTGCAATATCCGCCGGCCAACCGATCACCGGGTTTTTATAAGGGCTGTTGGAAAAGGCCATCGCTTGAAAATGTTCGCGGGTTTTGGCGCGCGGTTTGTCTTCGGTGCGCATGCGTCTTTCTTCGGTAACCACTTGCAATTCTTTCTTTAATTCTTCCGGAACGAGTTTAATATTGCGCATTCTATCCGCTTCCAGTTTCAGGCAGATTTCCAAACGAGATTTTTCCACGGTTTGGAAATAGGCGGTATAGTCGCGACCGGTAAAGGCGTTTTCGCGGCCGCCGTTCTCAGCGATAATGCGCGAAAATTCACCCTGAGGATAGGCTTCTGTGCCTTTAAACATCATATGCTCCAGCATATGAGATATGCCGGTAACGCCGCCGGGTTCATAACTGGAACCGACTTTATACCAGATTTGCGAGACCGCGACCGGGGAGCGGCGATCTTCTTTGACCAAAATTTTTAATCCGTTGCTCAGGATTTTCTCGTGGACTTTATTGTTGTCGGCAATTGCCAATGCAGGTAAACACAAGCATAAAATCAAAATATCCCTAAATTTCATAGCTCTCACATAAAATAAAAAAAGTTAGCGGGTCGGACTATTTCAAAAATCGATAGTTCACTGTATTCTATACTATTCCTTCATGGTTGGTTTTCAAATTGAATTTATGACTGAGTCCACATTAACGCTGTCCTGGAAAAATTACCTGGAACTGTGCAAACCCAAAGTCGTCGCGCTGATTGTGTTTACCGCAATTGTCGGTATGTTATTAGCTGTGCCGGATTTACCGCCGATTGGAGACCTGATTAACGGTATTATCGGGATTGGTTTGGCTGCATCCTCGGCCGCCGCCATCAATCATTATATTGATCAGCAGGCGGATTCGGAAATGGCGCGCACCCAAAACAGGCCTTTGCCAAAGGGCGAGCTCAGCGCAATGAATGTCTTATTGTTTGCCGGCGCAATCGGGGCTGTTTCCATGTTGGTGTTAATTGTCTGGGTGAATTGGTTGACTGCCTTGTTGACCTTTTTATCATTAATCGGTTACGCCATTATCTATACCGTTTATTTAAAAAGAATGACCCCGCAAAATATCGTGATCGGCGGCGCCGCCGGAGCCGCTCCGCCGGTGTTGGGCTGGACGGCGATAACCGGCGAAGTACATCCTTATGCATTGTTATTGTTTTTAATTATTTTTGTTTGGACGCCGCCGCATTTTTGGGCCTTAGCCATAGCGCGGCGCGATGAATACGCCAAAGTTGAAATTCCCATGTTGCCGGTGACCCACGGAGTTCAGTTCACTCGTTTACAGATTTTGTTGTATACGGTTTTATTGTTGATTGTCACCTTGTTGCCGTATTTGACCGGGATGAGCCATTTACTGTATTTAGGAGCGGCTTTGCCTTTGGGCTTAGGTTTTATTTATTATGCTATCAAAATGCAAATGAATAAGGATAATAAAACCGCCATGAAAACATTCGGCTTTTCCATTATCTATCTGATGATTTTGTTTGCGGCTTTATTAGTCGATCACTATTTACCCTTAACGCTATCATGAACGAACATCCGTTTGCGGAATATATCCGTATCCTCGGCAAGGGCAAAAAAGGCTCAAGGCCGCTGACTCAGCAGGAGGCTTATCAAGCCATGCGGATGATTATGCGGGATCAAGTCGAAGAAATTCAATTAGGCGCGTTTTTGATGTTGATGCGGGTTAAGGAAGAAACTCCGGAAGAATTAGCGGGGTTTGTCGCCGCTGTTAAAGAATCATTGCCGCAATCCCCAGAAGTGAATGTGGATTTGGATTGGTCTTCCTACGCCGGCAAAAGAAGGCATTTGCCTTGGTTTTTATTGGCGGCATTGTTGCTGGCCGAAAATAACGTGAAGGTTTTTATGCACGGCGCAGAAGGTCATACTGCGGGGCGTATATACACGCGTGATGTTTTAAAGGAATTAGGCATTGATGATGCTCATTCCATTGATGAGTCGGTGATACAGTTACAACAGCATAATTTCAGCTATTTATCGTTGGAGTTTTTTTGTCCCAAGCTTTATCAAATGATTAATTTGCGACCGCTCATGGGCTTGCGCTCGCCGGTTCATACTTTGGTTCGGCTGCTCAATCCGTTCAATGCAACCCACACCATTCAGGGGATTTTTCATCCTGGTTATCGGCAAGTCCATCAAAAAGCAGCTTTATTATTAAATCTGCCGCATATGGCGGTGTTGAAAGGGGAAGGCGGGGAAACCGAGCGCAATCCGGATATGGACTGTTTGCTGCAAAGCGTCCACGAAGGTCAATTAAGCGATGAGTTATGGCCTGCTTTATTTGAAAAACGCCATATCAAGCCGGATGTGTTGGAGCCTCGCCAATTATTATCGCTATGGCAGGGTGGGTTTCAGGATGAATTTGCCGAAGCCACAATCGTCGGTACAACTGCTGTCGCATTACATTTATTAGGCAAGGCGGATAATCAAAGCGATGCCCATCAAACAGCTGAAATGTATTGGAAGAATAGAAATAAGCAAAAATTTCTTTAATGAAAGTGTAGGTAAGACTTTAGTCTTACAAGGTGAGGCGCTTTAGTTAATTCATTCTTAGTCCTACGCAAAAGCAAGCAACTATTGCCCAATACCCGGAACTCATATATATTGACCGTTCCTTAGGACTGAGAATTTTATAAAACCCGAAACTAACTTGTACTAAAGCATAAGAATCGCTAAAGCTTTTCTAATCTTTTTGCCCAGCTTCTTCGTTGTGGAAATAGTTACATAGCTTGCTATGCGCCTATTTCCACGCCTTGAACCTGAACAAAAATCCTACGCTAGTTTCGGGTTTTATTTCATCCTCAGTCCTTACCC
>SPJM01000141.1 GCA_006844585.1 Methylococcaceae bacterium
AAGGAGCCGCCCAATTGCTTGCCCATATAGACATCATAGCTATCCACTCCGCCCCAGCGATCCGATAAAATAAGCGGGGTTCGGCCATGCCCGCCACTGGTATGCGACATATTGAGGAGAAAGTTACATTCGGTTTTAACCGCTTCATAACTGCTGGACATGGCTGGCAACACCATAGCATTGCCCGACCCGGTTGGCGCCCAATAGTCATGAATGGCGCCACCTGGAATGTAGACAGCCACGGTCTTATTGGGCATGTCCAGCCCTTCCGCTTCAGCATGGCGACTGAACAACACACCGGAAATGAGGGGTGAACTCCTGAGAATAGCTTGTGAAATACCGGAAGCAACAAATGTTTTTAACAAGCTCCGGCGGCTGATGGTTTGCTTATCCAAGTTACCTTTTTTCATGTCATGCCTATAGTGTTCAATGAATGGGAAATTACTGGCGTTGCCATGCTTTTCGGTATCTCACTGCCTGCAAGGAACCGAAGCGTTCCAGCATGTAGCGAGGGCTTTCGTTCATTAGAGTATGGGTTAACTCATCAATAGTACAGGCATAACCGGATTTTTCTGCATCGCTAAATTGCGCTTCATCCGGGTTAGTGCTGTCTATATTTTGATGACCAATACCGACGATATAACGGAACAACTGCTTGGGCAGGCAGCTTTGTGTGGACGATAATCCGGCCATTAAATCTCCCAAATCCTGAGTGCCGTTGAAAGGTTCTACCTCATCGATATCGCTGTAATTCAGCGGTGCATATAATTCACCTGATGCATCAATGGGGTTGCCGTTTAAGTCTGTTGATCTTACTCGACCGACAGTATCAAAATCTTCCATGCCAAAGCCTAGGGGATTAATGTATTGCTGGTGACAACTGGTACACGGTGTATCCTCAGTGAGGCGATGATATTTCAGACGATTGGTGGTCGTTGGGTCTTGCAATAAGTCAGACAATTCAGCCAGTTTTTCTTCACGAGCAGCAAAAGTGCCTGCCGGAGGATCGGGTTGATCCTGACAAAGCATACGCCGTCTGACGCGCACCGAGCGAAGTATCGGTGAAGTTTCCACTGACTCCCCCCAGCGCGCCATGAACGCACCGTTGGCTAAAATACCGCCGCGCTCAACGGTGTCTACACGTTGTAATTCATTGCCGGTAACGCCTGAGATGCCATAGTGTTGCGCCAATGTAGCATTCAGATAGGTAAAGTGGCCGTCATACAGTGATGAAAATTGTTCGTTTTCATCAAGCATGATGTGAGAGAAAGTCTCATTAATTTCCCCTTGTAAATGCGGTGTCAATTCTGCGAAACCGGGCCAGACTGCTGGATCTTTCGCGGCCAGATCTAAATCGGCTGTGCCCAGCCAACTGCCGACAAAATCACTCATCACTGGTTTGGCATTAGCAGCCAGTCTTTGCGCATGAGCAATAATCCCTGATTCGGTTCTCAATTCGCCGTTGGCGGCGGCATCCAGTAAAGTCTGGTCTGGCGTTGAACCAGTAAAGGTATAGGCCACAAAAGTGGCCATCTCATAGCCGGTCAGCTCAAAACCTTCTGCATCCAGTTCCGGATTGCCCGGATTCGCTTCACCCATTTCATGGCGATACAAAAATTGTGGGGAAGACAGCAGGCCTTCCAACGCCAGTTGCATACCTGCTTTAATATCACCGCCGCTATCATTGCCGTCAGCGATTGCTTGATACAGCGTGATTTCCTCATCGGTCAGCGGTCTTCTAAAAATTTTGGGCGCCAGGGTTTCAATCAACTGATCTGCGCAATCCTGATTTACCTCGGTACAACTTAAAGCGGGGGCAAAGTTTCTATCTGCCGACCACTGTGCGATTTCTTCCGCAACCAACAGAAAATTACTATAAGAAGACGGTACAATAGAAGCCTGAGTATTGTTCAGATAAAAACTGATTTGGCTATCCGCCGATAAACCTTCCGCGGCATTAAAGTCTATGCCCAACAAATCTTCTACACTGTTTTGGTATTCCGTGCGAGTCAGTATCTTTAATTGACGTGGGCCATATGCGACCGGCGTTAATGCAGGGTCACAGGCCACTTCTGTGACCCACAGCGTTTCGATAAAGGTGGCGACATCTTCTGCACACTGCTGGTCACAGCTCGCTGGATTGGTCACCGGCATGAATTCAACAATATAAGCAATCAGATCGTCACGATCACGCTCAGTGCTTAAAGCGGGAAAACTACCAATGCCTTCACCATCGTTGCCATGACATCCGGCACACTGGCTTTGATAGCTTTGCTGACCACGCACAAGCGGGTTGCCCTCGGTCACAACAACACGTTCAATGTTGCTGGGCAAAGAAGGTACGCCTGCATTCAGGGCAATGATTTTATAATCAAATTCGCCGCTGTCCGGCAAAGCTTCATCCAGTGCCGTGATATTCGCATTCAGTTCGGCAACGGTTTGCCAGTCGCCATCAATCGCTTTGCGCCTGACTAAAAATTGCGTTTCATTTTCACTGTTGTCTTGCCAATTCAGGTTGGCTTCGGCGGCGACTTCATTAAATTCGCCTTGTAAGGTATCGGGGTCATCGGGAGCTATCGGCATAAAGACCGGTTCCATATCTGGGTTGCTATTGGCGACATAATTCAAACGAAAATAAACCGGCGCCGCTTCACCAATTGAACTTAAATTAGCGACCAGGCGTAACGCTTCGATGCCGTTAGCCATATCAAAGGTGTTGCTATCAATTAATACCGGTTTAAGGGTGGAAACCGTCAGTTTTGTCGCCGATTTTTTGCTGATAAACACTTCGGCGGACACGGTTTGTCTGATCCCGTGCAGGCTTAATTCACCGGATAAAGTATCAATCTTGTATTCACCCGTGTTCAAAGCAGATAAGGCGTTGATATCCAGGTTGGCGTGGAAATAGGCGGTGGGTAATAATTCAGTCTCAAATAACAGAGATAATAAACGGCTGTCGCGCAGTTCAACACCGGTCGACACATCATTTAAATCCAGTGCAAAGACCACCGTGCCGTCATCAGCAATAGTGCTGCTCAGTGCCGAACCTCCCGAAGTATCCTGAAAGGTAGCCGTTTCAGCGGTATGGTCTTTTTTTATCGACACATACTGAACGGAAGAACTGGCATTATCCAATTGCCAGATCACTTGGCTGCTACCGTTGGAATCGGCATTTTCGCAAATATCGCCATTGATAGTGATGTTCTGATCAGCTGCTTGTCCGGATTTATCGGCAATGAAGCCAAAGGTATAGCTGGCGCCTGGGTTAATGGTGGGATTCCAGCCGGGCGGCGTCGCTGTACAATCACTGGCTGAACAACTGTAAGTGGCATTCCATCCATTGTTAAATGTGGCGCCGCTGCTAAAAGACCAGTTTAATTGCCAGTCCTGAAAGGATGCATCACCGGTATTGACGATGGTAATTTCAGATTTAAATCCCGCTCCCCACTCGTCAACCACCTTATATTGGCATTCTGCGCCATACGCGGCTTGGCTAATCAGCAGGCTGGCGATAACGATAGAGCAAGCATTCCGACAATAGGAACGGTGTGCGGAGCGTGTTTCAAAAAACCGGGGCAGTCTTGAGAATAGTTTCATTTTCTTTCCTTCCGGCTGTTATTGTTTGTTAAAAATCAAGGTGAAATTGACCGGGACTGAATAACTAATCACATCCAGTCCGGCCAGTTCTTTTAATGCATCAATGCCTGCACCCAAATTAAAGTCTTCGACATTCAGCAGTAGCGGAGTCAGATTTTGCACCACCAATGTATCTACGCTCAGTCGAGTAATACTCACTTGAGTGAGTAAATCAATGTTTACGCCGTGCAGGGACGCTTCCGGGCTGATGCTTTGTTCTTGCGTTTCCCCTATCGGAATGGCATCAAGCATGGTCATATCAATATTCAGAGACACCGTGGCTTCACTGAATTGACTGGTTTCAAACAACACCTCGCGCATCCGTTGATTACGGATGTCGATACCCGATTCCACGCTGTCCAGGTTAATATGAACAAGCGCCTCTCCGGTCGAAGAAATTTCACCTGTAATGTCAGTGAAAGTGTGGGTTTCAATCACATGCACTTTTTTGGTGGAGACAAAAAACAAGGATGACGATTGCGTATCCAGCGTATAAGCATCACTGACAACCGGCTGTTGCGCACTTATACTGAATTGTTGTGTAGCAGTGGCCTGATGGCTGTCGGTGAGTGTTAAAGTCGCGGTATAGTTGCCTGCATTGGTATAAGTGTGGGTAGCCACGGCATCGGTAGATGTTTGCCCGTCGCCAAAATCCCAATGAAAATTCAGTGCATCGCCGTCTGCATCACTAGACTGGCTGGCGTCAAAAGTGCTTACCAAAGGTATCACGCCGGTGTCGGGTGAAACGCTGGCGATAATTTCCGGTGGCGTATTAATGTCGATATTACCATCACCACAAATCCCGCCCAATATCGGTGTTTGCACGGCTGCGCCCTGCGTGGCTTTATTGGAATTGAAACCAAAACTGACGGTGCTACCCGGGTTAATTTGCCCATTGTAGGATTTGTTACTGGCTTGATAAGGGTTTTGGCCGCTGAAATCGGCATTCCACATTTGGGTAATGCTGGCGGAATCATTTGGAAATTCAATCGAGGCTGTCCAGGCAGTGATTGCTTGCTCAGACACGTTAGTGATGGCTATTGATGAGGTAAAGCCCGAGCCCCATTCATTGCTAATGCTGTATTGACATTGCGCCGTTTCAGGCTCGGGCAGTGTGGCAAGAATGGAAAGCGTGGTGCTGGCGCTCAGTTCGCCATCATCAACCGTTAGTGTCACCGTGTACTCCCCAGCTTCTGAAAAAGTGTGGCTTGGGTTTGCCTCGGTAGTCGTACTGCCGTCTTCAAATTGCCATTGATAACTGAGTGCATCGCCGTCCGGGTCGGTGGATGCGTCTGCGGAAAAGTCGACGGATAAAGGAATAAAGCCTTGCATGGGTGAGGCCGTAGCAATGGCTCGCGGCGCGTTATTCCCGATAACATTATGACAGATACCACCCAGCAGGGGCGCCTGCGGTGTCGCGCCAGAGCTGGACTTTTGCGCATTAAAACCAAAGCTGACCGAACTGCCCGATTGTATCGTTTGGTTATAAGCCAAATTGCTGGCTAGATAAGGCGTTTGGCCGCTGATGGATGTATTCCAGAAATGAGCGATGGTGGCGCCATCTACAAATTCAACGGAAGCTGTCCAACCATCAACCTGGGTTTGCGTATCATTGAATAAGGTAACAGAAGCGGTGTATCCGGAATTCCATTCATTGGTAATTTCAAATTCACAAGTCACGGCGAATGCAGATTGATTACAAAAGGCAGTAATCAATAATAAAAAACTATAGGGTGATATTTTCATCATTGCTTACCCATAAAGTGTCGTTCAATTAAAGTGTCGTTCAATTAAAGCATCGTGCAATTTGTTGAACTGTTTATAGACTAGACTGCATAGATTAAAAACAAATTAAGCGAAACCGAGCACACAATACGGTGGTGTTCGCAGCGCCAATATTTCTTACGGTGAAGACGAGGGGTGAGGTTAGGAAAGTTATAATTTGAAGTGGTCTTTCTATGTCCGTTGATGATAGGACTGAATAATTTCTTCGCAAGCGGTGCAATAAGAGCGGTTAAACATTTTCACCCATAAGTTAGAGACAAAATAGCCATAGGGCATGATGGGACCTTGTAAAGAGTAGGGCGTATTATAAAAAGGCGCTTCAGCGTGGCTGTGGTGGGCGATATGATTCGGCAGACCGATTAAGGCGTATTGACTGACCGCAGATTGGTTAACCCAGGCCAGAGTGTTGTGTTGTCGGCCTTGTTGCAGTCCCCAATGTTGGTAATAGTTGATGGTTTCCAGTAAGCGAATACCGGATAAGGCTTGATAACAAAAGATGATTAGCGCAATCCAGCCGAAAATGAGCAAAATTGTTAATGCTAATAAAAATTCGATGACGACGCCTTGTAATACTTTATTGCGCCATTGCCGGATAGCAAAAGGCTGCTTGCTGATGTGCAATCGGCTTAATTCGGATCGCCAGGCATCGTTAAAATGAGCCGGTAGTACGCGTTTCCAGTAAGCTTTGAAACTTTCGCCCATTCGCGCGGTAACGATGTCTTCCGGGGTCGCCACTTGGAAATGGTGACTGCGTTGGTGACTGATAATAAAGTGATCGTAACATACGCTGAACATCAGCAAACGCGCCAGCAAACGCCATCCCCAATGCTGACGATGTAATAACTCATGGGCGACGATAATCGCTGAGCTGCCCGAAGATGTGCCTACCAGTATGCGCATAGCGATCAGGTTGCAAATAGATGTCAGGCTGTTATTTAGCGTGTCCCATTGTAAGAGTGAGGCTTTATAGACTAATAAAGCGATAATGGCGAATTGCAGTATGCTCAGTAAGATCAATAAACTATTGTAAAACCCTTTTGCTAAGGTTTTTGGCTTATCCGAGACGCTGCGTTTAGGGCTGAGCCAATCCAACAATAATAGAAACCATAAAGGTAAGGTCCAGGCAAAGGCGATTATCGAGGTATGCGGTGCGCCGATTAAAAAAGCCAGTACGCAGCCGGGGAAAAACAAACTGCTCAGGTATTTGAGCTGACCTAAACGTGGGTCGCCGAGTGCAAATGTCATGGCGATTATTGGTTGAACAAATAGGCGCAGGGCAGCATCAGACTGAATCGCTTTCCCATTATCTGTAGCGAATTAAAGCCGATATAGATGCGTTTCCAATGCTGGTCTACCGTTGATTGGCTATGGCTGCGTTCCCACAAGTCGCGCAGATAAAGCTGAATGGTTTGTTGCGCCAATCGGGCGTGGCCGTCGGCATAATTGTCGATGGTGATATGGATTTCTGCGATTTTGGCGTCTATATCCCAATGCCGCCAATCATCCACCAGGCGCATATAATCTTTACCTAAACCGCTTAATTCTATGGCCATATTTAACCCCAATAACTCCGGCAAGAACTCAATAGGACAATAAGACATCGCTAGCATGAAAACCGGCAGATCAAAGGCGCTATCAAGAAAACGTTGATGATGGATGAATTCTAAACTATTTACCGGGGGTAAGGCTATGTTCAGACTGTTTAATAAGGTCGAAAAAATATGCGGATGGTTTTGTTGCAATATTCCACAGCCCAATTCGTCATTATAAATCCGCATTAGCCGTTGTCGGATTTCTGCGTATTGATCCGGCAGGGTATGGGCTTTTTGCAGCCAGCAGCCGTCGATCAACACCATCGGAGCGATTTGTTCTATTGCCCAAATATAGGCGGGTTTGGAAAATCTCGGTTTGGATGCTGGTTGATAGGCGTCCATTTCTGAACGGTAACGATTTTCGATGTAATGAATGAAGCGTTGTTCATCATAGCGTTTAAAAGGGGGGCTGGATACGAATCTGCAAAACCGTAATTGATTGACCAGTTTTTGATGGGCGATAGGTAATATTTCCGGATACAGATCAATATTTAATAAAGCGTGGTATAAATGGCGTTGATGCAGTTTTTTGTCTGAGACAGCATGTTGTAGTGTAGCTTGTTTAAATGGATGACGGGTTATTTCATTGACTTTAGCCGTGTTGTGAGTCATGGGGCGGCCTGCAATAATCCAAGCACGTAAACTAGCCAATTCATCATCATTTAAAATTCCGAACATCGGGCCGTTAAAGGCGAAGAGTTTCAGCAGGCGGCTGTTTTCAGCTTGTTTCCGGTCTATATAATCGGAAGCTCCTAAAGCGTGCATGAAGTCATGACTGTTGTTCGGAATTTTGGAAAACCATTCATCTAAGCCGATGCCTTGCAATTTGATGTTGGCGTGATGACCTCTGGCCGCCTGCGCCTTGGAAATAAAGATTTGGCGTACTGTTTCTTCAATTCCGACTGATTCATCAAAGGTTTCTTGAATTCGGCGGTAATATTCGCCAACACAATAATGATAGAGCCAAAAGCCGTTTTGTATTGCATCCCATTGAGAGGCGGTCAGCTTATCGTTTTGCGTTATAAAGTCTTCCAGAGTGGTTTTAACGTGTATGAAAGGGGGTGGGTTTGGCGGCATGCTCATCAAACAACTATGCGCCAATGAAAAACCGATGATTTCGGCGAACATCATTCGGGGCAATAAGGCTAATGACATTTGCGCGCATGCGAAAATATTAAACTCTTCAGCATAACGAGGATGACTTTTGGATGGCTCATATTCGTTTCGAATCCGTAAATAATAATCGTACAGCTTGATGCATATCTCAGATTGGCAATTGACTGACTCTGCAATATTCTGCAGCCAAGAGGGAACCGGATTCAGGGTGTTGTTGATAAACTGCTTGTCACTGTATAAAGGGTTTTGGTAAGCGGTTAATGCTGTAATATTGTCCGATTTAAAATTTGAAATCCACTCGCTGTGAAAATGTTGCTTAGCAATCAACAATAAGTCCTTGATAAAACAGTAGCTATTGGCAAGCAATGGAGCGTCAACTTCAGCCTGATTCAATTGCTGTTGAAAAATCGCAAGATCAAGCGGATTGAGGTCATCTTTAATAAGGCGACCGATAAATTGATGCTGACTCATATCATCGACAAACAACTTCATTTTTTCATCAGTTAAGAAATATTCACTGTGTTAACAACAATCATATGGGATTTACCCGGCTTTGTCGCTGTAGCGCGATAAAATTATTGTTGGGTTAAATTGAATATGGACAGGTGAATGATAAGCTATACTGCAATTATCTTTTGACGGTAATAAATCGATAAAAACTCCGGAGTTGAATATGCAGCAAGGCGAAGCGGGATTTGAGCAAGCCGGCGAAATCATCCAGCGTTTGCAAGCTAATTTGAATCAAGTGATTTTAGGCCAGCAACGTAAATTACAATGGCTGTTGGCGGCGTTTTCAGCGGCGGGACATGTGTTGCTGGAAGATATGCCCGGCACCGGCAAAACCACGTTGGCGAAGGCATTGGCTTTATCCTGCGAGTCTGATTTTCAACGCATTCAATTTACCCCGGATTTATTGCCAGGCGATATTTTAGGCATCTCCTTATTTGATCAGCAGAAGCAACAATTTCGTTTTGAACAAGGCCCGATATTCTGTCATATTTTATTGGCCGATGAAATCAATCGCGCTTCGCCTCGAACTCAGTCCGCGTTGTTGGAAGCGATGGCGGAACAACAAGTATCGGTGGAGCGGGTGGTACGCCCGTTACCGGATCCTTTTTTTGTGATTGCGACGCAAAATCCGGTTGAATTTCACGGCACTTATCCTTTACCTGAAGCACAATTGGATCGATTTGCGATGAAATTCAGTTTGGGCTATGTTTCAGCGGAAGAAGAGGTGGCGATTCTGCAAGCTCAAGATCAACAACATCCTCTCAACAATTTATCCGCTTGCATCAGTTTGGATCAACTGCGGTTTTTACAACAACAAGTCAAACAAGTGACCGTTAGTTTGGAATTGCAGCATTACATTGTAGCCTTGGCGGCAAAAACCCGTCAGCATGCTAGCATAAAATTAGGCGCCAGCCCCCGCGCTTCCTTAACTTTAATGCGTTGCGCACAGGCTTTGGCCTTGATAGACGGCATGCAGTTCGTGACCCCGGATATTATTCAGGAACTGGCGACGCCGGTCATTTCACATCGTTTGGGCTTGGATATGCAGACTCAGTTTTCCGGCGCCGGGACTCAAGATTTAGTTGCCGGAATATTAGATGAAGTAAAAGCGCCGCTATAGCAAGGCTTAGGACTGAGGCTATAAAGGTATTCACTCACAGTTCTAGAAAATAAAAATTGAGAACTTTGAAGAAACTGATGCTCTCAGTCCATAGTAAAGAGTTGAGAGAATCAATTGATATACAATAACTTAGAATAAAATATAAAAGGCCGTTATTATGTTGGATAAAACCATTAATTTATCTATTCCTGTTAAAGAAAGCATCTTATTTTCACTAAAGGAATCAACAGATGAGTTTTCTCAAGAGCTTTTATATCTATCCGCTCTTATGCTGTATAAACGCAAAAAATTATCATTGGGTAAAGCGGCTGAATTAGCTGGACTCGCTAAAATTGATTTTATTGTTAAATTAAAAGCAGAAGGCGAGGCGGTTTTTGATTATAACAATGATGAGATAGAGGAAATTTTTAACGCAAGCAAACAACTTCCATGAAAGTCGTTGCTAACACTACACCGATTATTTCGCTAGCATCAACATGATAATGAATATTCTATGAGCCTTTAATATGATTAACCGTATCCTTCTCCGTCAATATCGCCGGGTGTATCGATTAAGCCGTTGGATGCGTTTACATTTCACACTGTTGGGCCACACTTTTTTATTTTTGCTATTGTTTGCCGGTGTTTTCGGCATTGATGTTAAACAAGTCAGCACTTATCAATTATTCGTGTTATTGGCGGTTATTTTTTTATTGGCGATTGTCTTCAGCGCATACAGCCGCTTGAAAGTCGAGATAAATCGGGCGTTGCCGAAATATGTTACCGCCGGGCAGCCCTTCAGCTATCAAGTGCTGGTGACCAATCTCAGCGGTCGTCGCTTTTTCAGTTTGGATTATATTGAACAACTTTTCGAACCCAAGCCGGATGTGCAAAGCCTGCAATCTTTTTATCAACATCATGCCCGTCCCTGGTATAAGCGTTTGATCAGTTATCGCTTATGGCATCGTTATCTCGTTCATCAACGCAACGGCTTTATCGGCGAACAAAATCTGCC
This sequence comes from Methylococcaceae bacterium, assembly GCA_006844585.1. Taxonomy (GTDB): domain Bacteria; phylum Pseudomonadota; class Gammaproteobacteria; order Methylococcales; family Methylomonadaceae; genus Methylomarinum. The sequence goes on from SPJM01000141.1 coordinate 10,754, forward strand.
CTTACTGGATCATTCCGCGCAAATCACCGTTAAATTCAAACCGCTTAGGCGGGGAAAGCTGATTTTTTCCGGGGCTTATCTCGGCAAAGCGGATGTGTTCGGTTTGTTTAGACGTTTATTCTGGGTCAACGCCCCGCAGCAATGTTGGGTGTTGCCCAAACGCTATCCGGTTAATGCGCCGGTGTTGCACGGTAGTCGAAAATATCAACCGGGGGGAGTGACTTTAGCCAATTCAGTGGGCGACTCGGCTGAATTTTTCGGGCTGCGCGATTATCGGCCGGGCGATCCTCTGAACAGAGTACATTGGAAAAGTTTAGCCCGACATAATCGTTTGATTGTTAAAGAATATCAGGATGAATACTTTGTGCGTAAAGGCTTGGTGTTGGATACCGAAGCAGACAGCATTAAATCAGAGGTTTTTGAAGCGGCGGTATCGGTGGCGGCTTCGCTGGTTGTTTCCAATCAACATGATGACGGATTGTTGGATTTAATGTTCGTCGGCTTGCAAAGTTATTGTTTTACCAGCGGTCGCGGTATCGACCAGACGCCGCATATGCAGGAAATTTTAGCGGCGGTAGAGGCGGCTGAGCGCGGCGCATTTGAGCGTCTTAAACAAAGCGTTACTGAACGTATTCAAGAATGCAGTAGTCTGATGATTGTATTGTTGCAGTGGGATCAACCGCGACAAGCGTTTATTCAATACTTGCAAAGTTGTGCAATACCGGTAGCGGTGTTTGTTGTGCATGACGGCGATTTTTCGCAGACAGATGTAGAAGATCCACCGACACATTTTTATAGCATAAATACCGAAAATATAGCGGCGGATTTGGCAAAAATATGATGTTTTCAATCGTAGCATTAGGGGCGTGGGGGTGGTTGAATCAAAACCTGGTCGCCGCCGCTTTGATGATCGCCTTGATTTTAACAGTGTTCGTCATGCCCTGGCGTTGGCGCTTGACCGAACAGCAATTTTATCGAGTAGGCGATTTTATCTCGGTGCTGTTAGCCCTGACCTTGTTGTATTTTGTATTTTCCGATACCGCGGTCAGACCGGTTTATTTTATTCTGGAGTGGTTGCCAGCTTTTTTTGCGCCTATATTGTTGGCTCAATTCGCCAGCGGCCAAACCGCTATTCCGATTGGGACGGTTTTTTATTCGCAACGTAAACGCGAAATTATCGAGCGTATGGATTTTTCCATTGTTTTTAGCTGTTTCTGTTTGTTAGCGGCGGGCGCCGTGAATGACGGCAGTTGGTTGTATTTCAGCGTTTGCGTTTTTTTAGTCGGCGAACTATTGTGGAAACATCGCTCGAAAAATGCGCCGGTGATTTTATGGTTTGTAGTGATGGCGACCGCCATTGGTATTTCGCTGCTCGGTCAGCGCGGCTTGTTGGCTGCTCAGGGACGCGTAGAGCAAGCGGTCATCAACTGGCTGAGCGATTTTCATTACGATCCTTTTAAAACCCGCACTTCAATCGGCGATATCGGCGAATTAAAAATGTCTGATCGTATAGAATTTAAAGTCAAAGCGGAACATCCCGGTTTATTGATGCATAGCGTTTATGATCGTACGACTGGAAAGGTATGGGTTGCCTCAAAAAGATCTTTTGCAAATTATGAACCGGATATGGAAATTGGTCCGCAATGGATGAGCGCGGAATATTTTCAGCTGGTGAGACGGCAGGCGATCTTGTCCTTACCGCCGGGCGTTCAAGCCATTAAAGGCCTGGAGGGCATTGATGTCAGCATTAATGGATTTGGAACGGTCAAGCTCAATAATGTGCCGGATTTTATTAATTATACAGTTGCTTATGATGGCAAAAGGATCGGCGATTACAGTGATTATGACTTATCGATTCCGGAGCGACATCAATCCTGGATAAAGGTCATTAAAGCGCAATTAGATTTGGATCATGAAGAGCCGGATGTTATTGCTAAACGTTTGGTCGGTTTTTTTCGTAGTCAATACTATTACACCTTGTTTTCAGAAACCGAGATGGATGCGGATCAAGCATTAGAACATTTCATCATGCAACGTAAAGCCGGGCATTGCGAATATTTTGCGGTGGCCTCGGTATTGTTATTGCGCAGCTACGGTATACCCGCGCGATTGGCCAATGGTTTTGCGATGCGCGAATTTGATCCGGATTCCGGTTTGTTTTTAATCCGTAGACGCCATGCCCATGCCTGGGCGATTGCCCGGATTAATGATCAGTGGATTGATGTCGACGCCACTCCTGCACAGTGGTTGGATATGGAAGAAGAGCAAAGCGATGTTTGGCAACCGGTTTCGGATTGGTTTTCGTCAATTTATTATGCTTTCAAACAATGGCGTCTGGAACAGGCCAGAGAAGAGCAAGAGCAGGAACAAACCGGGTTTTGGTTGGGCGTCGCTGTTGTTTTATTGTTGATATTATTGTGGAATATTTTTCGGCTGCGTAAGCAAATTGAAGACAAAAAGAAATCGACTCAATCGCTACAAGGCGTAGTCTATCCGGGTATGGATTCGGCGTTATTTGACATTGAGCAACGTTTGGCGAAAACCGAACGGGCCAGATTACCGAATGAAGCCATGCTCAATTGGGCTAAACGCTTGAATGATGCGGAATTGATTAAACTGGTTCAATTACATAATCGCTATCGCTTCGATGATCAGATTACCGGGGAACCGCTCAGAGACGCCATCGAAAAAGCCGCAAAAAAATGGCGGAAAACATAATAATATGAACTCTTTACCCGTTTCAATAATGCTCTATGTAGGTCAGACTTTAGTCTGACAAAAACTTTATATTTTCCGGAGGGGAATATGCGATTATTAATCTTTTTTCTTTTTTTTGTCAGTCAATCCGTTTGGTCTCTGCAATGTCAAGGGGACAGGGTTGCTGTTCAGGTGCTGGGTTCCGGCGGGCCGGAAATGAGCGACGGCAGAGCTTCAACCGCTTATTTAATTCGCCTGGATGGCAAAGGCATCGGTTTAATTGACGTCGGCAGCGGCAGCAGTATCAATTATGAGAAAACCGACGCCAAGCTCAATGACATTGAGTTTTTCGCCTTTACCCATTTTCATGTCGATCATAGCGCCGATTTTCCGGCTTTTATCAAAGCCTTTTATTTTAGCGGTCGGCAAAGCGATATCCATGTGTTCGGGCCTACTGGCAACAGTTACTTACCGTCGGCTGTGGATTTTGTAAATCGTTTATTCGGCATGGGTGGGCTATACCCTTATTTAAGCGAATATGTGGAGCAGGGCGCAGACAGTCGATTTAAGATTGTGGCGCATGATATAAATGTAAGTGAGCGGAAAAAAGATAAGGCGCATCAAGGAAACGGTTACACCTTGTCCGCCGTTCCTGTGCATCATGGTCCATTACCGGCATTAGCCTGGCGTATTGATGTAGCCGGTTGTTCCATCACCTTTTCCGGCGATATGAGTAATCATTATCAGACCTTGGCTGAATTGGCGAAAGGCAGCGATATATTAGTTGCTCATCATGCGATCCCGGAAATGAACCAGGGCGTCGCCCGCCATTTGCATATGCCGCCCTCGGAAATTGGACAAATAGCCGCCCAATCAGGCGTGAAACAATTGATTTTGTCACATCGAATGCGGCGAACATTGGGAAAAGAAAAACAGGCCTTGAAATCAATTCGACAACATTTTCAAGGGAGCGTCTATTTCGCGGATGATTTAAAAAAATATTCATTAAATCTATAACTATTCGCTCTAATTTAGCTGACGCGAAATCGGTCGGTATTTTTTTGGTTTTGTTGTATGTGGGCATCAGCGCTTAGATAATAGAACGCTGATGCCCTTGCGCATTATTGTTGCTTAATATTTGTAAAACTTCAGTCATAATGTTATGTTATAACAATACATTAATTTAGCAATATGATTCCAATGAATAAAACAGATAATTCATCTTCCGATCATGTGGTTGGCCATGATGGTGCGTGTAAATCGGCTTTACAAGCCGCTGAAAATCATTGTAAAAAACAGGGAATTCGATTTACAGCCATTCGCAAACAAATTCTTCAATTAATTTGTCAAAGTCATCATGCAGTTAAAGCCTATGATTTGTTGGAAGAAATCAAACCCGATTTTAACAATGCAAAACCTGCGACCGTTTATCGTGCATTGGACTTTCTATTGAAGGAAGGTTTTATTCATAAAGTAGAAAGTCTCAATGCATTCATTGCCTGTAATCAAGGTCACTGCAACTATGAACGCATGCTTTTAATTTGCACCCAATGTCATGAAATTGAGGAGAGAACCGGAAACAATATGATTAAGACGGTTACCACTGAACTACAACAATCAGGTTTTATCTCTCAAATAAAAACCATTGAAATTCAGGGAATTTGTGTCAATTGTGTTTAGTAATAAGGATAGAAAGTTGGTGATGGACGTTAGGACGCAACACACCTTGATTCCGAGTAAACATTGCTCATTATTACACGCTCGGGGTTCCTATTTTGAATCCGAACCGATCCTTCAAATGAAACCGTCATTTTTTATTCATTTAACCAATATTAGCCGGTATTTGCTTTTGCTAGGCCTGTTTGGAATTGTTTCAAAATCTTATGCGCAGCCAATAGATTTGGAAACAATGGAAATCCACAGTGCGCCTATCAGCGACCTGCAATCTTCTCAGACAAACTTATTGCAGGGGAATTCTTTACGATTAAAACAAAGTGATACCTTAGGTAAATTACTGGAAGCCGAGTTAGGTGTGAGTAACGCATCATTTGGTCAGGGCGTGGGCGTTCCGGTTATTCGGGGTTTAACCGGATCGCGTATCCGCATGTTGCAAAACGGTCTGGGTAGTCATGATGCTTCCAGCTTGAGTCCTGATCATGCGGTCGCCATAGAACCGATTTTTGCTGAAAGCATTCGTATTTCACTGGGATCCGAAAACATTCGTTATGGCGGCAATGCCATAGGCGGAGTGGTTGAAGTTGAAGATTATCGCATCCCTGAACAGCGCATGGATCAGCTCCTGAGTGGTTGGCTTGAAAGCCGTTACGATACCAATGGAGAAGGCACCCATTCCGCCTTTAGATTGAATCTGGAAAAAGACTGGTTGGGATTGACTTTAGGCGGTTTTTATCGCCATCGCAACGATGCACAAATTCCCGGACAAGCGATTGATGCTGACTTTATTGCCCAACAATTTGATTTAACGGACTTCGATAATGCTGAAGGCAATATACCGAATACCGATAGCAAAAGTTCCGGCGGTTTTGTCGGCGCTTCCTGGTTAGGTGAGCAAGCAATGGCGGGTATGTCAGTCAGTTACACCGATAACCAATACGGTATTCCTAAGGGCAGTCATGGATTAGACCCTAATCATCTGGATGGGCTGGAGCTTATTCTGCCACAGTTGGAAGACATCAGTGGTTTTGAAGATATTTTCGGCCCCCAAGCCTTGTTTCCAAATATCCGCATCGCCATGCAAAACACCCGCTATGACTTTAAGAGTGAGTGGTACGATCCCATCGAAGGCATTCACAACATACGTTTTCAATACGCGTATGTCGATTATCAGCATCAAGAACTCGAAGGGGGGTCAGTCTTTACTCACGTAAAAAATGATACCGGCGAGGGCCGTTTTGAAATTGACCATCATTTTGGTCATGATTTTATGGGCAAAATTGGCGTACAGTGGACGGATCAAGATTTTTCCGCATTGGGTGTTGAAACCTTTGTTCCAGAAACTGAAAAACAGTCCTGGGGAATCTTCACGACTCAAAATTATCATTGGCATGATTGGATTATTACCGGCGGTATTCGTTTTGAACAAACAGAAATTGATCCTGATGCCACGACTTTAAGTTTACGAGGCAGCGCATTATCTCCCGTTTCGTTACCGGATAAATTAAGCTATGACGCCCTCTCCGGCACGTTTTCCGTACGCTGGAATTTCACTCCGGAAGCCAATGTAAACCTGTCATTTAATTATGGGCAGCGCTCACCGGATATCCAGGAGCTATTATCATTTGGCCCTCATTTATCCACCCGCACTTTTGATGTTGGCAATGTCGGTTTAACAAACGAAGTCATGAAACGCATTGATTTAGGGTTAGATTGGGAATCTGATGGATTTAAACTGAAATTAAATAGTTTTTATAACCAGATGGACGATTATATTTATCAGCAAAACACGGGAGTTTTCTACGAGGTCGATAATGAAGTGATTCGCCAACGCTGTGTCAGTGAAGCGGAATGCGTGCCGATTTATGCTTACGATCAGCGTGATGCGGAATTTTTCGGCTATGAAGCTGAACTCAGTCTACCGCTTTATGAGTTTTCCTATGCCGACCTATCATTAACGCTATTTTCCGATTATGTCCGCGCCCGTTTTAAAGCGGATGATGTGCCGCGCATTCCACCTCTACGTTACGGTGCAGAACTGGGTCTGGGTCAACAGCAATGGAATGCATCTGTACGTTATGCACGCAGCGAATCGCAACATCGAAGTGGCGCATTTGAAATGGACACGTCTGGATATCATTTGTTAAGCGCCAGTGCTGATTACCATCTGGATATCGCTGAAAAAGGTGAATTATGGCTGTTTGTCAAAGCCAACAATCTATTGAACGAAGAAATACGCAACTCCGTGTCTTTCTTAAGAAATTATGCGCCGGAACCGGGACAAAGCTTTGTTTTTGGTTTTCGCGCCAGTTATTAGCCAAAATGATGATTTTGATACGCAACATACGAATTAACAGACTATCTAAACTGCTTTGCTTCTTAGGGTGGCTGTTCTTTTCCTCAACGCTGACAGCCGCTTCTATTTCTCATTTGGATGTTGAAGTCTGGGGAGAAGAGGATGCTTTATTTGTTGGCTATTGCCAAACGCCTGGTGTAGTCGGCTGCGACTTAGATGGTTTGTTTGCAGAACTGGGACTACCCGAAGACGGTTTACCGATAGAAGCTGCAACCGGCAAGTTAATTTTTCTGGCCGATTTTCAAGATTTATCCGGCGGAGAATTTAAAACCAAAAACCCAGGATTTTTATCGATAAGAAATGCCTTATTGCCCAATGAACTGCTGAGTTATCGCGCTTTAGGACATTTACGTTATTGGGATGCATCGCAATCTACCTGGATCCAAGCACCGCAAGATGTGCAGATTGCGCTTTATGGTGGATTAGCCGCAGGCGCCGGCGTAACAACCGATTACTCCGCTTGCTCAGGCCAATTGCTTTGCTTTAATGCAGACAACTTTAGCACCGAAAGTAATACTATTTTTTCAGGCGACGGCATTTCAGGCAATGAAGAATTGGTTATCGATGTGACCAGTGAATCCGGCATTTTACATACCCATTTGAGTTTTTTTCTGGAAAACCGGAATGGCGAACCAGGCGGTCCGACTGGCGCTTATCTGATTGAAATGCAGCTGTTATCCAATGCTCGATCGACACCTAGCCAGCCTTTTTTAATACTGATTAATGGCGGCTTAGACAATCAACAATTATCACAAGCCCTAGCGGCCCTGGCTGATAACGCTGATGCAAATAACCCGGTTTCAGCTGTACCGGAAAATCCAATCATCGCATTATCCATTAAAGGCGATGTCGATTTAGATGGCGATGTCGACCGAATTGATATTGCTTTGATTTTATTAGCTGCACAAAATCAGGATAGTGTGCAGAATCTTAATGTCATGTTTGATGTGGATGGTGATGGTTTGATTTCGCGTCAAGACTCTCATTTGGCAAAAGAGTTATGCAGTTTAAGATTGTGCCAAATACCCAGTGCCTCCCAAGCAGAGCTGGTTCAAAAGGTTGCTGTGTTTGATACGGCTTTAAAGCAATTGACATTGAATGATGTTCAAGTCGATAAGCAACACTACCAGGCTGTATTTCAGCAATCCGGCAATAATCTTTTTACCCTGCAATCGGCTGATCCAGCCGACGTACCTTATACCTTTCCAGCGTATTATAAAGCCAGTAACGGCTTACTTGAGATACCCGTGTTATCGGTAAACAACGAATATTACCAAGTTACTTTGCGAAATATTGGCGATTTTAAGTTCCAATTAGAATCGGTTAAAAAAATTGATCATTTACTTAATTAATCAGGAGAAAACACTATGTTAAAAAAAGCGATCCTTCCCTCATTATTGATAGCGTCCAGCTTCCAGGTTTTTGCTGAAGAAGGTCATCTACATGAAACGGACG
>SPJM01000142.1 GCA_006844585.1 Methylococcaceae bacterium
GTGGTGAATGAATTCAATGATCCCGGCGTGTTAGTGCATGGGGTGGCTTTGAAGCCGGGGAAACCGATTTGCCTGGCGGTGACCCAAGGTAAGCCGGTGGTGATTTTGCCGGGTTTTCCGACCTCGGCTATTTTTACTTTCCATGAATTTGTCGCCCCGGTGATTCGACAAATGGCCGGACGGGCGCCGGAAAGTTTCAGCACTGAACTGGCGGAATTGGCGGTGCGGGTCAATTCGGAGATCGGTCGCATGGAGTTCTTGTTAGTTCGGTTGCTGGAAACCCAGCCTCATGCTGAAAACGATTCGGGTAAGAAGCTGATGGCTTATCCCATCGGCAAAGGTTCCGGCAGCGTAACGACTTTTAGTCATGCTGATGGTTTTGTTCGGATAGGGCGTCATGCGGAATTATTGGAAGCAGGCAGCCTGGTGCAAGTGCAATTAATCAGCCGCGACGCCAAACCCGCTGATTTAGTGATTATCGGCAGTCATTGCGCGGGTTTGGATTACCTTATCAGCGAACTAAAAAAACGCGGCGTACATACCCGCTTTTTATCGGTCGGTTCTTCCGCCGGTTTAAGCGCGGTAAAGCGCGGACAATGCGATATTGCCGGGATACATTTATTTGACCCGGATACCGAAAGTTATAATCAAAGCTATGTCGATGCGCCGTTGTCGCTGACGCAGGGATACCGCCGCAAGCAAGGCATTATCTTTAGAAAGGATGACCCGGCTTTTCAGAACAAATCCTTGGATGAGGTAATCGCGCATATCAAGACTAATCATCTGTGCCGGATGATTAATCGCAATCAGGGCAGCGGTACGCGGATATTGATTGACCAATTATTGGCTGGCGCTAAGCCGCCGGGTTATCTGGTGCAAACCAGTAATCACCGCGCAGTCGCCGCCGCCGTTGCTCAGCAAAGAGCAGATTGGGGCGTGGCGATCAGCGCGGTGGCGGATGAGGATCTCGGGTTTTTGGCATTGCAAGATGAGCATTATGATTTTGTTGTACACGAAAACAATCTGAGCAAGCCCGCAGTGCAAAGCTTTTTTGAAATTTTAGGCGCGCCGTCAACGGTGGATGCCTTGTCCTCATTGGGGATTGTGTTTGACGGCTAGGAACCAGTAAAAGACAGGTTTTTAGTCCGCAGATTAAGCAGATGGAAGTAGATCATTGCCTGCTTCCACGTATTTTTTTTGTAGAAAAGCCAAAACAACATCCGGATTGTTACTCTTCAATCGGCGCCGGTAATATTTCCACAGTTTCCGAATAATCCGCAATACAGTCGCCGTTGTCATCGAATAGTACAATGACTTCGGCGGGAGTAACCACATAGTCATCGCTACGCAGATCATCTTTTGAAAGTGAGATGTCGCCGCCGTCCCCATATAGGCTGATTGATAGGGTGTTTTCCAAAGCCGGGAAATCCGCTAAAGTGGCAAATACGGAAATCTGAGTTTCCGGCAAGCCGTCGGCGTCATGATCCGCCAAACACAATATTTCATCATTGGCGTCGTCAAAAACGAAAAGCCGGTGGCTCGGCGCATTAACCGTTTGAATTGCGGCATCTACCGGTTTGACGCCCGGCAGTTCAATGTCCGGATACTCAACCATGATCTCGCCATCAGCGACTTCCAAGGTTTTTATCAACCCGATATCATCCAATTCATCATAAGCGCTGATAATCAAGGCGTGATGTTCGCTGAAAGGCAGTTCGTCCGGATTACGCAACAACATATAAATAGGCGATATTTCTTGGCCGGGCGCTTGAGTGCGGCTTAACGGGAATTGCTTGAGTTGATCGTTGGCGTCGGAACGAAGATTGGCGAAAAGAATAGAGTCATCTGAATAGATGCTGTAATTAGCCTGTTCTCCCTGTACGATTTTGCTGGTTCCATCGCCGGATACTTTGGGTTTGTCATTACCCGGTTCCGACCCGCCGCCGGTGGTGGCCGGTTTTTTCTTTTTGCCGCAAATTTTCTCCAGTTCGGCCAGCCGTTTATCAATTTTCTTTTTGGCCTTTTTGCTGGCCTTGCTTCTTCTGGCGTTCAATTCTTTAATTTCCGCCGAGCAGCAATATTGGGTGAGCTCTTCCTCGCGTTTACTGATGTCGGCTTTGGCGTTGGCGTCGGCTTTTTTCTTCAAGGCTGCAAGCGCTTTGAATTCATCTCTACAGCAAGGCAATTCGGAAATTTTTTTAGGGTCTTGTTTGGTATGACAGCATTCATGCGCCAGAATCGCCGCCAATACTTCCTTTGATCGATTAACCATTTGCGGGCTGACGTTGACTGCATCGTCTTTGGGGTTGCATTTGGTCGATTGTCTGCCGGGCAGGGCGGTGGCGCCGTTTTCTTTATTAGTTTGAGCATTGGTTTCCACGCATAGTTTAGGTCGCGCTTCGCCGCGTTGGTTTTTATTGAGCAATAAACTCGCCATGCAAGATGCGCAAGCTTTGAATTTGCCCTTATTGAAACCGTTTAAAACTTTTATCGCATCAATGACTTTGGTTTTTTGTTCATCGCTAAACGGGCGGCCTTCAAAAGTCTGACTGCGCGGATCGCTATTTGAGCTTTGGCTGAAACCGGCAACTACAGAGCCGGGGAAAAGGGCGATCAGTAATAGGATCACGTTGAAATTTTGACTCTGAGTCAGGAACGTGAATTTTATAACATCCGAAACTGGCTTGTCTTTCTGTCCATCTTCAGCGTTGCGGAAACAGTTACATAGCTTGCTATGCGCCTGTTTCCGCGCCTTGAATATGAACAGAAATCCTGCGCCAGTTTCGGATGTTATTTCATTCCCGTTCCTAAACATGATACGCCTCCTGTACTCAGCGATGAAAAGATAAGCAATAAAAATTAGTCTACAATGTTCAGGGTAGAGTTCAGTTTTTGTGAGTCAATACCCTTGTCAAAAGTATAATTTTTCCTTATCCTTGTCAGGCTAACTTTATTGAGGAGTATTTAGATGCATGTAGAAGAGTTAATGACATCAAAAGTGTTTACTGTGTCTCCGCACGATATGATTGATCGTGTGTTTTTTTTGATTCATTACGAAAAAGTGCGCCATATACCGGTGATTGAAAAAGGCAAAGTGATTGGGATTGTTTCGGATCGGGATATGTATAAAGCCTTAGGCCCGAAAAGTAATTCCAGCGCTATCGAAAACGGTAACCAAAGCAGCGAGTTGCATGTTATACCTAAAAAAGTCATGAATATCATGCGTAGAGGCGTGATGACCATTGAACCCGACTCAATGGCTTCCGATGCCGCCGCTATTATGGCTGAGCATAAAGTGGGCGCTTTGCCGGTGGTGAAAAATAATAAATTAGTCGGCATATTATCGTCGACGGATATACTCAGGGTATTTTCCAAATTGGAACATGCTCGGGAAGAGCGGGAAAAACGCATCGCCGACGGTGTCAGTCACACATAAAAAAAGCCCCGGTTTCGGGGCTTTTTTATTTGCTCTGAGTGGAGACTGCTTATTCAATAATTTTGGTTAAAATTGCGGTTTCTCGAGGGTCGATAAAATCGACTGGGGTACCACTGTTATCCACGCCTTGGCTAAATAGTCCAATGATAAGTTGGTCGCCGCTTTGGCGTATGCCGATTAATTCGTTTTGTTCCCATGTTGTGCTGATTGCGAAACTTCCTCTCCAGCCACCTTGATCAGAAACATAGCCGTATACATAACTGGACTTTAGGTTTGAAACGATTTCTCTGTTGCCTATGTCCGGATGATCATTGGCAGACCCTGAGACAATTTGTACACTGAAAGGGTCGACAGACCGTGAGCATTCATTGTTATCGGTATATCCTCGTAAGGTATATAAGACGCGATCATCAGTCAGCGATGTCGGGCCTTCCAGTTTATAGCAATAACCTTGCTGAGATTTATAGACGCCGGGAACAATATTGGCGGCAGAAATAGGCGGAGAGACAGCAACAGAACTGATTTGGTCAAAAATCAAGCCTTCAACCGGATCAAGCGTAAATTTAAAAGAGACGTCGTAATAAACCGTTGCTCCGCTATCAATGTCAATAACGGGTAATCGGTTCATGTTTAAATGTCGACCGGAACCGACAATTTGGCTGGATTCAAAATGGACACTGAGAGTGGTGCCGGGTATGACTTCTGCGTTGATACTGCCTATTTGCGCACTGAATAATGCGCCAAGAAAACAACAGCGTTTAAGGTTTGTCATTACATCCTCCTATGAAATGGAATTAGCATTTAAGCTGAGTCGAGCTATATTGGCAAGCTTTTTGTAAAAAATTAGTAATTACGTGTACCTTGATGATTAGCCTTGCAAACAGTTGGCAAGGCGGCATCGTGTAGAAACATCGTTTCCACGGTCTACAAGTTAATCCAACTTTGAATATTCTACGTTTCGAAACGCGGAGCGTTACTATGGGGTTACCTCGAAGAGAGGCTGTGAAAGCATTCACTCATCATTCAAAAATGATGAATGCGTAGCTTGTAGGATTAGCAAGCTCACCCACAAGCTACTCAAATAAGTTCACAGCCGCAGAGCGCGAGAACCATCAGTGCTTATTCAACCGTAATCGAACCGGTCGCAGCGGTATTTTTATAACCTTTAGCCACGGTTGTGTTACGTTTATTAACGGATTGGTTAACGACAACTGATTTTTTAATTTTCGAATCGCGCACCGCTACTGAACCGGTTGTCGCAATATTTTTCTTACCGAAAGCCATCGTATTATTGCCTTTGTTTACTGATTGATTGACGATCACTGATTTTTTCACTTTAGCGTCTTTCAAATTGATTGAACCAGTACTGGCTAAATTGTGTTTTCCCTTAGCTATCGTTGCATTGGCTTTATTCACCGATTGATTGACCAGCACTGATTTTTTTACAGTTGATTGGGCATGAGCGGATGTTGCGAAAGCAGCGGCTAAAATGATAGTTGCAGTCGTTAAAGTTTTCATGGTGTTTTCCTCTGGGCTGTTTAAAAAAGTAAGTTGCTTAACCCAGCTTTCGAAACGTACTCAATAATTCAAAATCGAAGGCTGGGTTAAAAACTTGGGCTTAGTTTACAAAGCCGAGCGGAATGAGGATGTAACTGAGGAACAGGGTTTTTGTGATTGATTCACCGGCAGTTACTTCGCGTGGTCACGATTGCGGTTTTTTTTCGGTAAAAAAATGTAGGACAGACTTTAGTCTGTCTTTAGCAGCATGAAACATATGACAATTGAGTTCATTATAGGCTCATGGAAGCTTGCACTTAACTTGGATTTTATATATGCTTATACGCATATAAATAAATAGATATGTTATGAACCCGACACAATTTTTTAAATGCTTGTCCGATGAAACGCGGTTGCGCTGTGTGACTTTATTGCATAAGGAAGGTCGATTATGCGTTTGCGAACTGACCAGTGCGTTGGATTTGTCGCAACCTAAAATTTCCAGGCATTTGGCTTCATTGCGTCAATGCGGTTTGTTGTCGGATAGTCGTGAAGGGCAGTGGGTGTTTTATCAAATCAATCGGAATTTAGGCGCTTGGGTTTTTCCTTTACTGGATGAGGCGTTGGCGGCTGTTTTAAGCGCCGGGCGTTTTTCCGAAGATTGGGCGCGTCTGCAAGCCATGCAAAACAGGCCGGAACAGTGTTGCGCCGGTGACTGATTTAACTAATTTCAATCAAATGAGGTATTCAATGAAAAGATTACATGTTCATATAGCTGTTGAAGATTTGCAGCAAAATATCGCGTTTTACAGCGCTATGTTCGGTTGTGAGCCTAGCGTTCAACATGATGACTATGCTAAATGGATGCTGGATGATCCGCGGGTGAATTTTGCCATTTCCAATCGCAGTCAGCATACCGGTCTGGATCATTTGGGCATACAAGCGGAAAATGAGACTGAATTAAGCGCCGTTAAACAGCAGTTGGATAACACGCAGGCGTCGATTGAAGAGCAGCAAGGCGCGGCTTGTTGCTACAGTCGGTCGGATAAATATTGGGTGATTGATCCGCAAGGCATTGCTTGGGAATCCTTCCATTCATTGCAGGATATTCCTACTTTCAATGAACCTGAAGCCGTTTCCGACGGTGAAAACCCTTTTGCATGCAGACCGGCGACTGATGGCGGTTCATCTTGTTGTGGTTAACCCTTAAAGCTAAATTATAAAAATGTTAAATGTAATTGTTGTATGTACCGGCAATTCTTGTCGGAGTGTTATGGGCGAAGCCTTATTCACCGAATTGGGCAAAGGCCGCATCAAAGCGTTTTCCGCAGGCAGTCATCCGATTGGTCGGATTAATCAGGGCGCATTAGCCACCTTGGCGCGTCATGGTTTGCCTGCGGAAGGTTATCAAAGCCAATCGTGGGAAGACTTTCAAGATCAGAACATGGATTTTGTGATTACCGTATGCGATAACGCCAATGGCGAAACCTGTCCCGTTTATTTAAGCGATGCGGTGCGCGCGCATTGGGGGGTTTCCGATCCCGGTCATTTGGAAGGAACGGAAGATGAAAAAATTGCCGCGTTTGAGCAAACCTTTGCCACTCTGAAATTGCGGGTGGAAAAAATGCTGGCTTTGCCTCTGGAAACCCTGAGCGCAGAGCAATTAACGGTTGAATTGAACGCCATTGGTCAATTAACGGTTTGAGAAGGTTATGACTGAGAAAAAACGTGATATGGGCTTGTTTGAACGTTATCTGACCCTGTGGGTTGGCTTATGTATCGTCCTCGGTATTTTATTAGGCGCATGGCTGCCGCAATTCGCCAAATCGTTAGAAGCAATGAGCATCAATGTGAACGGCGCGCCGGTGATTTCGATTCCGATAGCCGTATGCCTGTTTTTCATGATGTACCCGATCATGGTCAAAATTGATTTTGCCGAAGTCGTTAAAGCCGGTAAAACGGTTAAGCCGGTTTCATTGACCTTGTTGATCAATTGGGCGGTCAAACCTTTTACCATGTACGGCATCGCTTATTTGTTTCTCGGCGTTTTGTTTCAGCAATTCATCGGGGTTGATGCGGTTGATTTAGTCAAGATGCCGCTGGGACAGGATTTGGCTATCGGTGAACGTTACGGTTCCGGTGAAGTGGTGATGGTCGATGGCGTCAAAATGCTGCAAGTCCCGCTATGGCGCAGTTATCTGGCCGGTTGTATTTTGCTGGGCGCGGCGCCCTGTACGGCGATGGTGTTAGTGTGGGGCTATTTAGCCAAAGGCAATGACGGTCATACCTTAGTGATGGTGGCGATTAACTCATTAGTTATGTTGTTGCTGTATGGCTTGATCGGCGGTTTTCTGCTGGGCGTGGGGCAATTGCCGGTGCCTTGGGAGGCTTTGTTATTGTCTATCGGCGTTTATGTCGCTTTGCCGTTGTTGGCCGGGTTCTTTTCCCGTAAATGGATGATTGCCGTTAAGGGATTGAATTGGTTTGAACAAACCTTTCTGCATTATCTCACGCCGATTACTATTTCCGCTTTATTGTTAACTTTGGTGTTGTTGTTTTCGTTTAAAGGCGAAGTGATTCTGGAAAATCCGTTGACCATATTGTGGATTGCGATTCCGTTGACTTTGCAGACGCTCGTGATTTTTGTCATCAGTTATGTTCTCGCCAAAGCGTGGGGATTGTCATACCAAAATGCCGCGCCTTCCGCCTTGATCGGCGCGTCAAACCATTTTGAAGTCGCTATCGCCACTGCCGTGATGTTATTTGGTCTGTCATCCGGCGCAGCTTTAGCGACGGTGGTTGGTGTATTAATTGAAGTGCCGTTGATGTTGGCTTTGGTAGCTGTATGCAAGCGATCGCAAGGTTGGTTTAGTCAATGAGTCTCTTTAAACGCTGCCAGGTGAACCGTGTAGGGTACGCACGGTACCCTTTGTGAGGTAATAGGGCATTCATCCCATACGGCGCAAGAACCGTTCCTTAGAACCATATAGATGACGATTTTCCGCAGATTGATGATATTGGTCTAGACAATGGGGAGTAGCATATATGCGTCAGTTAAAAAATAAAAGTTTTAAAAGTTCACTGCCAGTATGGAAATTTGTTTGTATCTTTATTGCTTTTAATTTCATTGTCATAATCCTTCTCTATTCTGAACTCGCAATTAACTCTTTTCAATCCATCTCGGAGAATGAAACAATGCGAGTGACAATGAAACCTATTATTGCTTCGGCAATGATTTTTGCCGGTAGCGGCGCGCATAGCGCAGATGTTTTGCAGTTTACCAGCGCTCCGGTTCCGACTAATGATTTAGATAAACGTAGCGTATTATCTTCGCAATATATCAAGGTCGGCGATCTAACCGCTGATTTTAAATTTCACACCATCATGCGTTCAGGTGATATGCCGGAAGGGTCGGCGGCGCCGTTCGGTACTTTATTTGATATTAACGGTGAGAAAATCATGGCCGAGGATGGCTCGGTTCGGGTTTCCAATGACAATGATTTTTCTTCATTTGTGAAAGGTCAGGATGGCAAGCTGTATATGGTTTCTCACTTTGAATCCAGACCGGCGGCCATGTATTTGACCGAGTTAGATCAAAATCCTGCTAACGGTATTTTGACGGCGAAAAGAACGCGTCCTCTGGATTTTTCACCCGTTAAAGGCGGTTGGGTACATTGCGCAGGCAGTGTTACGCCTTGGGGCAACCATTTAGGTTCGGAAGAATATCCACCTAACGCCAAGCAATGGCGGGATAATAACGTTGATAGCTATAACGCGGCGATGGTTCGTTATTTCCCTCAGGCCAAAAACGCGGCGGATACTGAATTGCCTGAGTTAGCCGTTCAACATATGAATCCTTATGATTATGGTTATTCAGTGGAAGTGGATATCGCGAATTATGATAATACCGGGATAACCAAGCATTATGCGATGGGGCGGGTGGCTATTGAGTTATCTTATGTAATGCCGAATGAAACAACGGTTTATACATCGGATGATGGTTCTTATGTAGGTCTGTTTCGTTTTGAAGCGGATCAAAAAGGCGATTTGAGTTCAGGCGAATTATACGCCGCCAAGTTTACTCAAACTTCACCCTGGACCAATGATGAAGAAAGAATACATCCTTTGGATGGCGGCGCAGGCGATATTTCCTGGATCAGCTTAGGAAAAGCCAACAATGCGGAAATCCGCAGCATTATTGACAGCGGGGTAAAATTCAGCGATATTTTTGCTGAAGATGTTGATGGTTGTACGCCGATTACCGCCGGTTATGGCGATGAGTGTTTGAAAGTTAATCCGGGTATGGAAAAAGCGGCTTCACGTCTGGAAACCCGTCGTTACGCCGCCTTAAAAGGGGCGACGGTAGAATGGGAAAAAATGGAAGGCATCACCTTCGATGAGTCTACCAATACAATGTATTTGGCAATGTCTCGCATTCGTAACGGGATGAGCGATGGAGAAGGCGATATCAGCGTTCCATTTAACTATTGCGGAACTGTTTACGCTTTGGATGTGGATAGCAATTATCTGGCGACAAATATGTATGGCGTTGTTTCGGGCGTTCCGCGTTTGATAAAACGCGGCGCGACAGTTGATAATCCGTATCCGGCGGATGGCCCATACGCCGCCAACGAATGCGATGTCAACGCAATTTCCGAGCCTGACAATGTAACCTTTATTCCACTTTTCGATACTTTGATTATTGGTGAAGATACCGGTAAACATCAAAACGATATGATTTGGGCGTACAATGTCAAATCCAAAAATTTGACTCGAGTTCAGACCACGCCTTATGGTTCTGAAACCACTTCGCCTTATTTCTATCGTAATTTCAACGGCTTTAGTTACCTGACTTCAGTAATCCAGCATCCTTTCGGCGAGTCCGATTCGGATTCATTGCTGGCCGATGAAGAAGCGAGAGGTTATACCGGTTATATCGGTCCTTGGGGCGGATTCTAAGACGTTTATGCGAGACAGGGATGTCTCACGCGACTGTTGTATTCCTCTTAATCCTTGCCTATTTCCTTATCAAGTATGTTTAGTTATAGATCTTTGCTGGTCCCGTTAGTCATTGCAAAACTAGTGATGGGCGTTAGCTGCCTTGTTGTCGCAGACTCTTCCATTAATATCACTGCTCGCACATTAAGCAACAAAGTGGCGTACATACCGCCGCAATGCTACACAAAAACCGAAGATCAGTCCGGTGATGTGCACAATCCTTGTTTTGTCTGCCATACCATCGGTCAACGTCCTAATTATATTAACGACGCTGATTTGCAGTTGAACTATAGCTTTAATGACACAGCCCGCAAAAATCATTGGGAAAATCTGTTTCAGGATAGAAGCCAAGCAGTAGCGGCCATTAGCGATGAGCAAATTCTGCAATATATTAATGCAAGCAATTATTTTGATGGACAAGGGCGCATTATTTTGGCGGAAAAATTAGCGCAGCTTCCTGAAAACTGGGATTATGACCGCAATGGGGTTTGGAATGGTTATACGCCGGATATTTGGTTCAATTTTGATGATCAGGGATTTGACCGCGATAAACAAGGCGGTTATTCCGGCTGGCGAGCTTATGGTTATTACCCCTATCCGGGGACTTTTTGGCCGACCAATGGCTCAACCGGCGATGTAATGATTCGTTTACCGATTGCTTTTCGCCGTAACCAGCAGGGTGAGAGTGATCTAACCGTTTACAAAGTGAACCTGGCGATTGTTGAAGCGATGTTGAAAGAACAGGATATACCGATTGACCCGGTGGATGAAAATCGTTTGGGCGGTATTGATTTAGATAAAAACGGAGAGCTGGGAATGGCCAGGCTTGTCCGTTACGACTGGGCGCCATTACAACAACGTTTTATGTGGTATGTCGGCCAGGCTTATGATTTACAAAAGCAGGGTAAATTACATCTGGCTGCGGGATTATTTCCCGAAGGAACCGAGTTTTTACATACTGTTCGGTATGTGGCAGTGGATGAGCAGGGCCATAATCAATTATCGCCCAGGTTGAAAGAACTGCGATATGCGCGTAAACGTTTCTGGATGAACTATTCCAAACTGGAAGATAAAATTCATGCGGAAATGAAAGAAAAGCATGATTTTCCGGATCGTGTTCGCGTATTCAGAGGAAATTCCGAAGTCGGTGTGAGTAACGGCCAAGGCTGGAGCTATACGGCGTTTATTGAAGATAAAAACGGTCAGCTAAGACCGCAGAGCTTTGAAGAATTGGTTTTTTGCGCCGGCTGCCACAGCGGCGTCGGGTCGGTCAGAGATGGTATTTTTTCCTTTTCCCGCAAATTTTCCGCCGCCAGTCCTCAAAAAGGCTGGCATCACTGGTCGCAATATGGCTTAAAAGGCGTTACAGAACCGATCAGGAATGATGGTAAATATGAATATACTTACTATTTGGAAAAAAATAAATCCGCAAATGAATTCAGAACCAATGCCGAAGCGCAAGGCAAATTTTTTGATCAGCAAGGGAATTTGAAAGCGGATGCGGTGAGTCAATTACATAAGGATATTTCATGGTTATTGTTTGCATCGAAACAACGCGCCTTGGAGCTGAATAAAGCCTATTTAACTATTGTTCGGGAACAAAGCTTCGCCAAGGGGCGAGACGCGGTTGTTAAACCGTTGGAAAATGTTCACCGTTCTTTAAAACCAGATCAGGAAACCGGCATTCAATTACCGTTATCTTATTTACCACTATTGGATAGTGAAATAGTCGGTATGTTAAATGAGGATCAGGATTTATATCTCCCCGCATTACTTTACCGTGAACAATATTACTGGGCGGAATTTGAAAAAACCTCCACCGATAATTTGCTATGGGAATTGGCGAGTCATGGATTGTACGGCGGCGAGCTTCCGGCTGGTTCAACCAGTGTTTTAGACAACAATCTATATTTAACGCTTCCATTGATCAGTAACGGCGCCATGCTGTTTTCTGCGGAAATGGAATATAGTCATCAACAGAATGATCAATATTTGTGGCGTTTATCTGATTTCAGTCACTATTCAGAAACTGGAAGCGAGTGATGGGACAGGACGAGTTAAAGTCTATACCTCGAAAATTGAAGGATTCAAAATTGTTGACTTTTTAGAATTTGACTAATACAGTTCGGTTCTTTTATCAACAATTTTACCTTGAATAATTCTATCAAATCAGTTGTGCCGGGCATTATCTGGCCAGCATTGCCTGACCGAACGGCTTCCCAGATTCTCGCCGCGATTCAGCAATTGAATCATAGTCAGTGGATAGGGAATAGTGAATTAAGGCAATTACAGCATGATAATTTACGCCTGTTATTGCAACATGCTATCGATACAGTTCCCTTTTATAAACGCTTGTATAGCGATGTCGGAGTAACTGAAAAAACGCCTTGGGAGCAGTTGCCTATTATTTCTCGTCTGCAAATTCAGGATGCCGGGAAAGCAATGTTTAGCCTATCCCCACCCAAATCACACGGTTCGATAAACACGGTTGAAACTTCCGGAACCTCCGGCGCGCCGTTGCGCTTGCTCTCTAGCTCCGTCACCAAGTTTATGTGGATGGCCTTCACTTTACGCGAACACTTATGGCGTCAACGAGATTTTTCAAAAAAACTGGCGGTGATTCGGCCTGATGAAGAAGATGCCTATCAACAGCATGTTGAGCATCACAATTGGGGATTTCCGGTCAGTCTGATTTATCAGACGGGTTCAATGGCTTATACCGATAGTATGCAACCGGCTGATATTTTATTAAAGTGGTTGTGCAAGCAAAAGCCCGCTTATTTATTGACGATGCCGACGGTTTTGCGTGAAATGTTGTATCAGTCTGAACGCACTGGCTTGAGACCCAAAGGGTTGATGGAAGTCAGAACTTTGGGTGAGATTGTTAATCAGGAATTGCGTGATTTTTGTTTTCAGGTTTGGAAAGTTCCGATTGTCGATATATTTAGTTCCAGGGAATTAGGCTATATTGCGCTGCAGTGCCCGAAAACGGACAATTATCATATCCAGGCGGAAAGTTTATTCACTGAGGTGCTTAATGAGCAGGGACAAGTCTGTCAGGCAGGCGAAACCGGTCGTTTGGTGGTCACTGCCTTACATAATTTTGCTTCCCCTTTGATACGCTATGAAACAATGGACTATGTGGAAGTGGCGGGGCAGTGTGAATGCGGTCGGGGCTTGCCGACAATCAGTAAAATTCTGGGGCGGGAACGGAATTTTCTTGTTCACCCTGATGGACGAAAATATCTACCGACATTTCAAACTGAAAAATGGATGGGGTTAGCGCCAATTAAGCAAATCCAGTTTGTACAGAAATCCGTATTGTTATTGGAAGTGCGTATTTTACCGGCTCGTCAATTTACCGAAAGTGAAGAACAGAATCTCAAAACTGTGTTATGTGAAGTGTTCGATGCGCCTTTTGATATTGTTTTCAATTATGTTGATGAGCCTTTGCGTCATTCAAATGGAAAATTTGAAGATTTTCGTTGCGACTTTAAACCATAAGGTTATAGCTGTTTTCTTTTCATTTGCTCGGCAATAAAAAAAGCGCTGCGAATAGCTAAAGCTTGAATGGTCAGGGATGGCGATTCACCACCGCCGGAGCTGGGGAAAACGCTGGCGTCAACAATAAAAAGATTTTTCCAGCGATGACTTTGACAATTTGCATTGACCACCGATTGCTGCGGGTCAGCGCCCATCCGGCAGGTTCCGAATACATGGGTGCTATTGAAAGTATCATAACTGCCGTATTCTTCGATGAGTTGAGTAACGCCGCTGGCCTGCAAAATTTCTCGACATTTATCAGCCATAAATCTCATACGATTTAACGCTAATGTATCCAGGCGGCTATGGATTTTCGCCAGCGGCAAACCATGTTCATCAAGATGATCGGGGTCAAGGCCAATATAAGAATCCGTGTGCGGTAAACATTCGCCTATAGAACCGACAGACAAAACATTGCCGTATTGTTTGCGCATATCAGCCTTATGTTGGCGGCCAAACCCTTTTACAACTCTTTGCGCATAATTGATTGGGCCTAAAAGATCGGCCTCAGCTGTAGCCAGGGTAAATCGACAGCCCCCTATGATGTTTTTTATCGCGTCCGGTGAATTATAGTCCCAGCAAATGCTATCCGAAGGTAGTCCTCTTTGGCTGCCTATTGAGTGCGGATGCAAACCGCTGGAAACCCAAAATAATGTTTCCATAAAGTTTTTTCCGACTAAACCGGATTCATTGGCCAGACCTTCTTGTTGGACTGTATTTGAGAGTAACAGCAAGCGCGGCGTTTGCACTGCGCCGCAGGCGACAATAACTGTTTTAGCGCTGCTGCGATAGCGGTTACCCTGCTCATCAGCATAGACAACAGCGGTAATTTTGTTAGCGTCAGACTCGATGTTCAAAACCGTCTTTCCGGTTTGTATGTCGCAGCGTTCGGTCTTTTCCGCTTTGTGGAGGAAGGTAACATCAGCGCTACCTTTGTCTTTACGCGGACAGCCTCGGTTGCAATTATTACAGTAATTACATCCCGGACGGCCGTCATAGGCTTTTGGCAAAACTGCCAGTGAATTCGGCGTCCAGCTCAACCCCAGCTTCTCTAAGCCCTGCTGTACTGTTTGACTGGCAAAGCTGGCGGAATGCGGCGGCAAGGGGTGGGGGCGCTTGCGAGGGCGATGGGGATCAACATCTGAGCCGGAAACGCCGACAATCAGTTCCGCTAGTTGATACCAGATCTCAAGATCCTGATATTGTAAAGGCCAGTCGGCAGCTACACCAAACCGGCTATGCATCTGCATAGCTGCTTTATTGAGTCGATGCGCCTCGCCGGTAAAGTGTAAAGTTGATCCGCCCAGGCCTCTTACATGGCTATATTTCCAGCCCAATCGCCGGTCATCTTTAATCATCGGGCCGGAAATATGATTCCAGGAACGTAAAGAACCCCATTGCCGGGTGAGTTTTTGTAATTCTGCGATTCGATAAAAAGATTTAGATTTGCTTTTTTCCGGAAATGCGCTTTGTTCCCATTGCGCAGTGCTTAAGCGATAATCCTGATAAGGGTCAAAACGTTGTCCCGCTTCCAATAGGAGTACTGATAAACCTTTATAGGCCAAGCCCCAGGCAGCCGCAGCGCCGCCGCCGCCCGATCCGATAACAATCGCATCGAATTGCTTATCTTTTATAGACATTGAGTTGTGTTTTCTTGAGGAGCTTTGTTGTGATCCGGATAGCCTAGGGGTTGTGGCGTTCCGGCATTAGTTAAACAAGTCTGGCTTTTCGGGTGAGCATAATAATGGAAGAATGCATCATTACGGCTTGCAAAATAAAATCGGGACGCTAAAGAACGAGGATCGCCGCTTTCTGCTGATGCAATAATGGCAATGCGTTCATTTTCCGGTAACAATTTGAAACTTTGTTGGCTTCGATTGCGCGCCTGTTGATCCAGCCAGTTGCAGCCTTGTGTTAATAAGGTCGCGTAAGCGCGGTTGCGGTCAGCCTTAAGCGTTAACAACTCATCAATCTTCAATTCAGTGGCCGACGGTGTAATGTCGGCGGGAATTAAAGTGTCCAGGTAAATGCTAAGCGTTTGACGATCCGGAAATTTTCCGGCGCTATAACCGATTTTTGCGGCTTCGCTGCGGCGGACAAGCGCCAACCCGCAGAAAGATAATAATTTAAGAAAAGCGCGTCTATTGATTATATTCATTTTTTTAGAATACACCTCTTCAATGTACGAAAAAGCCGCAATGATGACTGTGTGGCGGTTCACGAAATGTAAAAATATATTTGACGGAGTATAGAGTTTATAGTATTTGCAAAGGGAGCGTTAATCAATGACTGGTTTTTTGCTTTTATTTTTCTTGTTATGGATATTTTTTAACGGTAGGATTAAGTAGGAATCGTCACTAAATTACAATTTCTTGAGGGTATTGTTATGAGGAACAAAAAGGTACATTTATTACATGCCTCGCCGCTCGTTTTATTCGGGGCGTTGGCGTCAGCAGGGTTTACCACAACTGTACATGCAGGATTTGGTGGTCCGGCTATTCAGGCTTCACATGTCTCGGATAGCGTGACTGACAATCTTAACGGAACGTTTGACTATGGTTATACGGTTCATAATGATGGGGTACCGGGTTTTGATGGCGGCGAGAATTTTATAGAACCGATTATTCGCGATTGGGAATTGCCTTATTTTGGCGATGCGGGGATTACGGATATTATATCTCCAGTTGGTTGGGATTGGGCAATTGAAACCATTGGCACTGAGAATTTGGCAACCGGGTGGGAAGGTGTTGCCGCTTGGCAAGATCCTTCCGATCCCTTTTATTTCGGCGATGACTCGCCTTTTACCGATGTAACCCAGGTATTGCATTGGTATACAAATGACCCAATACTTTTTGGTATTTACACTGGTTTTGAAGGCATTAATTTTCTAGGCGGATTCGGTTTTACCGCAGCTTTCGATGAAACCGCCGCGCCTTATCAGGCTTCCTGGTTTAATTTGCCTATTCAGTCAGGCGATCCGGCTTTTCCACTTGGCGGGATTCCTGCTTCTCCTTCTGCAGTAGGGCCAACTATACCGGAACCGGAAACATTAGCATTAATGACTTTCGGTCTGGTGGGCTGGTCAGCAGCCCGAAAAAAAAGAAAAACTGATAATTAGTTATGTTATGGAACGGAAACTTTGTTTCCGTTCCTAATTGCTTACTTCCGAAATAAACTCTTCAAACTTCCCGCTTTTACTGCGCATTATTTCCTTCGAATAATGAAAGCGAATGTCATAAGCATGATGATAATTCTGATGCATTAGATCAATAATCAACAGTTGTTG
>SPJM01000143.1 GCA_006844585.1 Methylococcaceae bacterium
AGATCAAAAATTTTGAAAGAGTTCCCAATGGGGGCTTTAACATTTTTATTCAACGGTGATTGAACCGGTTGCGGCTGTGTTTTTATAGCCTTTAGCCACAGTGGTATTGCGTTTGTTGACCGATTGATTAACGACCACTGATTTTTTAATTTTCGAATCGCGGACGGCTACCGAACCGGTTGTGGCGATGTTTTTCTTACCGAACGCCATCGTATTATTGCCTTTGTTTACTGATTGATTGACGATGACGGATTTTTTCACTTTGGCGTCTTTCAGATTAATCGAACCGGTGCTGGCTAGATTGTGTTTGCCTTTAGCGATTGTCGCGTTGGCTTTGTTTACCGATTGGTTAACCAAAACTGATTTTTTGACGGTTGATTGCGCATGTGCTGAAGTTGCGAAAGCAGCGGCTAAAATGATGGTTGCTGTAGTTAAAGTTTTCATGGTGTTTTCCTCTGGGCTGTTTGAAAAAGTAAGTTTTCTTAACCCAGCTTTCGAAACGTACTCAATAGCACAGTGTTGATTATGCAATGGTATTTATTCAATACTTGTGTTGTGCATAAATTCAAAATCGAAGGCTGGGTTAAAAACTTGGGTCTAGTTTACAAAGCCAAGCGGAAAGGGGATGTAATTGAGGCACCGGTTTATTGTGATGAATTCACCCCTTCAAATCAGTCAGAAGCACAGGATAAAACTCTCAGCCCTAATCTATTGATTGTTGGGGTTGGCAAACTTACCCACAAGCTATGGGATCGTCACTTATTGCAATTTTGTTTAATACTTTACGTTTATGCCTAAAAGCAATAATCAAAAATATGACTCCAAAACATATTTGAATCGCAGACCCCACTTCAGGAGCTGTCGATGGATGAACTGAGATGGTGGCATCGAAAGCTGTCGTATCAAAAAAGTAACTTCCCATTGAACCCACTGCAAAATCCACCGTATCGCCAATATTTAAATTAAAGGTGCCGGTTGCAGCCCCACCTCCGCCAACCCCCCAAAACCTTTCCATCGCGCCAATATTGATTCCGTTTATTACGACATGGCCACTCGCCCCATTTCCGCCATGCGTATCCAAGTCTAGCCAACTTGCAACAATATCAAATGTGTCGCTGACCTCAGCAGTCCATCTCACTATTGCAAATTGGTTTGCTGCTCCGGGGTGTAAAGCCATTTGTTGTGAATTCAGGGGCCGAAGGTCGCCAAACCCATTAAAATTCAATATAGAAGGAGTGGCGCCGGTGTTGGCATAAATAGCGACAACATCATCATAACCTTCTATTTCATCGTGGAAACCATTTGAGTCATTAGATGAATTGAAGTGATTCAAGGTTAAATTCAATGTGCTATCAGCTAAAATATCCCTATACCCATAAGACCAAACTCCTCTTGGATTCACTTCGCCGCCATCAGGTTTTTCTCCCAAAACAAAGTCGGCTCCAGCAAGATAGCTCGCATTGAGAGAGGTCATACTGAGTATAATTACTAGCGCTATACAATATTTTGTAATAGTGTCCATATATGCCCCCAATAATTTATTAACTTTTGCCGTTACATACATATTCACTTACAATTTATACGCCTATAAAACTAGCTTTTCAACTGAGTGTTTTGCTCAACAATAAGCCCCACAATTACCAAAAACACAAGATGCCAAGCTCTACAATCGACATTACCAATTTAAATTGACAAAAAAAGATCGGGTAATCTCGCGCTAAATGTAGAGTTGGCAGAGCTTATGTATTCCGGTGCAATAAAAAAAGGGCGGACATATGTCCACCCAGAAGGAATAGAGCTGTAGAACGAATAAATCAAGGCTAGTCTTATTCAACCGTAATAGAACCGGTTGCGGCTGTGTTTTTATAGCCTTTAGCCACAGTGGTATTGCGTTTGTTGACCGATTGATTAACAACTACTGATTTTTTAATTTTCGAATCGCGCACTGCTACCGAACCGGTTGTGGCGATGTTTTTCTTACCGAACGCCATCGTATTATTGCCTTTGTTTACTGATTGATTGACGATGACGGATTTTTTCACTTTGGCGTCTTTCAGGTTGATTGAGCCGGTGCTGGCTAGATTGTGCTTGCCTTTAGCGATTGTCGCGTTGGCTTTATTCACCGATTGATTAACCAAAACTGATTTTTTGACGGTTGATTGCGCATGAGCTGAAGTTGCGAAAGCAGCGGCTAAAATGATGGTTGCAGTAGTTAATGTTTTCATGGTGTTTTCCTCTGGGCTGTTTGAAAAAGTAAGTTTTCTTAACCCAGCTTTCGAAACGTACTCAATGGCACAGTGTTGATTATGCAATGGTATTTATTCAATACTGTGTTGTGCATAAATTCAAAATCGAAGGCTGGTTTAAAAACTTGGGTCTAGTTTACAAAGCCAAGTGGAAAGGGGATGTAATTGAGGAACGGGTTTTTTGTGATTGATTCACCGATGACGGTTCATACGTTTTGACGGATTGCCGGGCTGAAGTCCGAGCGATGGTTTTTTGTCGCCAGTCTCGCTTGCAGCGGTCGCCGACTCCGATAGCGGAGCCGGTTTTGCTGTAATTTAATCGCCGATATTATTGAAAAACGGCGCTGGGGTCGATTTCCACCATGGAGGGTAGGGAATGGGCAATGCCTTTATGACAGTCGATGCAGGTTTGCCCAGCATCAAATCCTTGAATATGCTGTTGCACGGAACGTTTTTTCTGTTCTGTGTAGTCCATGGATTGATAGTCATGACAATTCCTGCATTCGCGGGAATCGGTTTCCTTCATGGTTTTCCAGACGTGCTGAGCCATTTGCAAACGTTTTGCTTCAAATTTCTCCGGAGTGTCGATAGTCCCTAACACTTTATGAAATAATTCATTAGTGGCGCGTATTTTCCTGACTAGTTTATGAGTCCAGTCTTTAGGCACATGACAGTCTGAACAGACTGCGCGTACGCCGCTGCGATTATTGTAGTGTATGGTGTCCTGATATTCCTTGTAGACATTTTCCTCCATTTCATGACAGGAAATACAGAATGTTTCGGTGTTGCTTAATTCCATCGCCGTGTTGAAGCCGCCCCAGAAGATAATGCCCGCGACAAAGCCGATGCTGAGCAGCGCGCCTAAGGAGTATTGCGCGGAAGGCGAACGAAAGAGCCGCCAATAATGCGAGAGTTTACCATTTTGTTGATATTCGTTCATGATGTTACCTCACTGTTCAAGGCGCTTGAAGAACATCAATCGGTTGAAAAGTATTTTCAACCAAGGGTTTGGCGTCCATTTGCGGAACATGGCATTGATTACAGAAATAGCGCCGCGCCGATACATTGGATAAATCGCGTCCTTCGCGGTCGGAAAAATGCGTTAGACTGATTTTGGTCGCCCCTGATTCGGCGGCATTAGCCCAACTATGACAGGTGAGGCATTTATTGAATTTTTTATTCACCACATAGCCTTTGGTTGAATGCGGTATCAAAGGCGGCTGTTGCACATAGGCGCGGGGAACTGGTCCGCTATCGTTTTGTAAGCGTTTGATTTCCGGGGTTTTCGATTCGTTGTAGAGTGAGGCTTTTCCGCGTAAGGAATAAACCGGCTCGGTTAAAGCGATGGCTGGCGACAAACATAACATCAGGATTATTTTCATTTTATTAATCATTTCGGCCTCCTTATGCGCGGACGACTTTAACGGCGCATTTTTTAAAGTCCGTTTCTTTGGAAATCGGACAGGTGGCGTCCAAGGTCAGCTTATTGACTAATCGACGGGCATCAAACCAGGGTATAAAAATCAAACCTTGCGGCGGTCTGTTACGCCCTCGGGTTTCCACTTGCGCGGTAATTTCACCGCGCCGGGTGAGCAAGCGGGCGTTCATTCCGCGTTTCAAACCGCGCGATTTAGCGTCTTCCGGGTGCATGAACACCAAGGCGTCCGGGTATGCTTTATATAGCTCCGGAACGCGTTGCGTCATTGATCCTGAATGCCAATGTTCCAACACCCGGCCTGTGCTCAACCACAAATCATATTCTTGGTCCGGCTCTTCGGCGGCGGCTTCATAAGGCAGGGCGAAAATCACCGCCTTTCCGTCCGGCTTGCCGTAAAATTGTACGCCTTTGCCTTTTTCAACATAAGGATCATAACCTTCGCGGAAACGCCAGCGGGTTTCTTGGCCGTTGACCACCGGCCAGCGCAGGCCGCGACCTTGATGATATGTGTCGAAAGAGGCCAAATCATGGGCGTGGCCGCGACCGAATTCGGCATATTCTTCAAACAAACCCTTTTGCAGATAGAAACCGAAGTGCTTGGATTCATCGTTATCGTAACCGGCTTTAATTTCCGAATTAGGGTATTGATTGACTTTGCCATTGGCGAATAAGACATCGAATAAGGTTTTGCCGCGATATTCCGGTTTCTTGGCCAATAAGTCTTCAGGCCAAACCTCTTCTATTTTAAAATATTTGGAAAACTCCACTAATTGCCATACATCTGATTTAGCTTCACCCGGCGCTTTAACTTGCTGTCGCCAGAACTGGGTGCGTCGCTCGGCATTGCCGTAGGCGCCTTCTTTTTCCACCCACATCGCGGTCGGCAAAATTAAGTCCGCCGCCATTCCGGTAACGGTCGGGTAAGGATCTGAAACCACCACAAAATTTTCCGGATTCCGATAGCCCGGCAGAGTTTCTTCATTCATATTCGGGGCGGCTTGCACATTGTTGTTGCACATCACCCAGTAGGCGTTTAATTCGCCGTCTTTCAATTTACGGTTCTGCAAAACCGCATGAAAGCCTGGTTTGCCGGGAATGGTTCCTTCCGGCAATTGCCATTGCTGTTCGGCAATTTTCCGATGTTTGGGGTTTTTAACCACCATGTCGGCGGGTAGGCGATGGGCAAAAGTGCCGACTTCGCGTGCAGTGCCGCAAGCGGAAGGTTGGCCGGTCAAGGAAAACGGGCTATTGCCGGGTTCTGCAATTTTGCCTGTTAACAAGTGAATGTTATAAACCAGATTATTGACCCAGGTGCCGCGGGTGTGTTGATTAAAGCCCATGGTCCAGAATGAGGTGACTTTTCGATTCGGATCAGCATAAAGCTCGGCCAGCGCTTCCAGGTCTTTTTTCGCTACTCCGGAAATGTCATGGGCTTTATCCAGCGTATATTCCGAGACGTATTGTTTATAAGCGGCAAAATCCATTGGCTGGGAGCCGCCGGCTTTAGCGGCGTTTTTAGCAGCCTTTTCTTTGTAGTGTTCCGGTCTTAAACCATAGCCAATATCATCATTGCCTTTGCGAAAATTGACATGCTTGTTCACAAAGTCCTGATTCACTTTTCCCTTTTGAATAATGTAATTGGCGATGTAATTTAATATCGCCAAATCGGTTTGCGGCTTGAACACCATGCCGATGTCGGCAAGATCGAAATTACGATTTTTAAAGGTGGATAACACCGCGACTTTGACGTTTTCCCCAGTCAAGCGTCGATCCGTTAACCGGGTCCATAACACCGGGTGCATTTCCGCCATATTAGCGCCCCACAGCACGAAGGCGTCAGCGTGTTCCAGATCATCATAGCAACCCATCGGTTCATCAATTCCGAAGGTGCGGATAAACCCGGCCACGGCGGATGCCATGCAGTGCCGGGCATTAGGGTCAATATTATTGGAGCGGAAACCGGCTTTATACAACTTAGCCGCCGCATAGCCTTCCCATACCGTCCATTGCCCGGAACCAAACATACCGACCGCAGTCGGCCCTTTGTTTTTCAACGCTTGTTTCCATTTATCCGCCATCACGGTAAAAGCCTGATCCCAGGAAACCGGTTCAAACTCGCCGTTTTTATCATATTGGCCGTTTTTCATGCGCAATAGCGGCTGCGTCAAGCGATCTTTACCATACATGATTTTCGATAAAAAATAGCCCTTAACGCAATTTAAGCCTCGGTTAACCGGCGACTCCGGGTCGCCTTGAGTGGCCACCACCCGACCTTCCTGAGTGCCGACCAGGACGCTGCAACCGGTGCCGCAAAACCGGCATGGCGCTTTATCCCAGCGAATCAGATTGTTGCCGCCTTTGGCCTCGGCGGCGAGCGGTGTAAAGCTGATGCCGGCCGCCGCCGCAGTGGCGGCGACAGCATTGGTTTTGATAAATTCTCGTCGTGTTTGTTTCATATCCCCATGCCTCCAATGATTGATCGTAATGACTCACCCTTTTATTACCGTGCAAGTAGTTACAATTCTTTTTTATTTTTTTCGATCATGTTTTTGGATCCAGTTTATTCATTCCTCGGCAACAATTTCGTGATAAACCATCGCAGCGTTAATAACGCCCGGAATATTTTGAAAATCAACCAGCCTTTCGGCAATCACCGAGTCGCTTGCCGTCTCCAATGTCACCACCAATTTGCCGTGCTCATCTTGCAAATGAACCTCTCCGCCCAAATTCTGAATTTGTTCGCTGATTTTGCTTAAATGTTGCGGAAACGCGGTAATTAAAATACCGACTATATTGATGTTTGACATATTGTGATCGCTTCGGTTGGACAAATGCGCACGCAAGCTCCGCAGCCGTTGCAAAGAGTTGATTCTATTTCAGGAATGGAAACGCCTTTTTGGAAAGGAGTCATTCGTATGGCTTCAACTTCACAGTTTTCATAACAGCTCATACAAACAATGTGTTGATGCGCCAGACACAATTCCGAGATGCGCGCCTGCAAACGCCAAGGATCATCTGCAGGTTGCAAAGCTTGTTCCGGGCAATGTTTTAAACAATCCTGACAAAAACTACATTCGCCGAGTGAAAAGTCTATTTCAGGGAATCCGCCGTCGCCCTTTTTGATAATGCCTTCATCACATTGACGAATACATTCTTCACAGCGCGAACAGCGTTCGACAAAAAGCGCTTCCGCTATCGCCCACGGCGGCCTGATTGTTTGACGCTTATTGTGTAAATCCGCCCGTAACAATGAACGCCGATTAAGTTTTTGTAACAAATCCCGCCTCTCCCCTTTAACTCACTATCACGCATTGCCTTTTTTCGCTTATTCAGCAAACAAGTTGTTTTTATTATCCTTAATAATCATAGCAGAATTTGAATGATTTGCTTTTGAATCAATATTATTTTTCAAGTCGGGTATAAGGCATTGATTCATCAGGCTAGTGCAATAGGGGTCTTGCACAGCGCCACGCGAACTATAAAAATGCGTATTTATGAATCAATAGCTTACAGTGAATCCACCATGTCGGGTAAGCAGTTTGATTTACACTAAATTAGCTGCTATCGGGATCAAGAGTATTGAAAAAAGCGCAAACGCATAATTTATTTTCAGTTTATTTTCAGTCTTTTTAAGCGCACAATTAATTCGTTTAGCCGCCATTTGCTCGCTTGTTTCATAAATCTCGAAGACGCATGACAACTTTTCGGTGGCTTCATCAAAAAACGCGGCTGCATTCGCCATAGGCGCATCTTCATATACATACTGGCTGTGCAGACTCTCAACAAATTTATCCAGTGTTTTTTCCACTTTATTAAATTGCTCCAATAAGTGTTGTTCTTGTACCCCAGCTTTATCCAGCCCCTCTTTTACCTGGGCGATAGCGCCGCTGATTTTATGGGTCAAAAATTGCACATTGATCTTATCTACCGCCATCGCACAACCGGAGGCGGATATGCCGCCGCCCACCGCTCGCGCCTTGCCGACTGATTCTGCGACCATCGGCAGTAAGGACCAAATAATTTTGACATATTCAAGATCATAACTATTCGATTTATAGAGCTGGCTCTGTTCGGCTATGCTATTCATCAAGGTTAAAATAGCCTGGATTAAATGACTGTGTTTTTTAAAGCTTTCATTAATGCTGAAGCTATCCGCGCTTTTTTCAATATCTCGCCAATTTTTCTCTACATCACTCACTGGTTGGTGAAACGAAGAGGCCTTGTCCATCGTTTTAACAAATATCGCCATATCATGATTAATATCGCTTCGAATAGCTTTAATGCGGGATTTAAAATCATTATCGCCTTTTAGGTATGCGCTCATCATTCCGCGATGCTTTTGAATTTGTATCAACAGGTTTTTTAGCATCTGTGCGCTTTGCAATCCTTGCAACTGATTATTTAATTGTCGTTTAGCGGCTAATTCCGCCATTAATTTAAAACACAACAATATCAATAAAGCGATGGCCGAAGCCGTCAATATATCTGAAATTAACATAGTTTCACCTTCACGTTTTAGCTTATCGACGAGTAATCTCCGCCAGATATGTGGCGATATTAGCGGTTTCATTGGCGGCGCGACTGTTTTCTTCAACGCTACTGGCGATCGATTCGATATTCCGCCCGATTTCATGGCTCACTTGCCCTTGTTGTTCGGCGCCGGTCACAATGGCGGTAATGCGGTCAAATGTTAATTGCGTTTGTTGTTGAATTTCCTGCAAAGCCTGCTTAACCATTGAGGCTTTTTCTACGCCTTGCTCGGTCTTTCGGCTGGTTCTTTCCATCGAATGCACCGCCTGTTTGATATCGCCTCTGACCGTTTCGATAGTGCCGGTAATTTCTTCCGCCGAATGCCCAACTCTTTGCGCCAAAGATCTCACTTCATCCGCTACAACGGCAAAGCCTCTTCCATGTTCGCCGGCGCGCGCCGCTTCTATGGCGGCGTTCAGCGCCAATAAATTGGTTTGGTCGGAAATTTCTTTGATCACTTCGGAAATTTTAGTAATTTGCTGCGAATGCGCTTCCAAACTCAAAATTAAATTGGATACCGCAAGTACATCCTCCAGCAATAATTCCAATTCCTGAATAAATTCGAACACTTTTTGTTGACTGCTTTCAGTCAAGTCTTGAGTCGATTGACTGACGATTTCAGCCTCCTTGCATTGTTTGGCGACATCGACAATGCTGGCCGACATTTGTTCTATGGCGGCGGCAATCATTTCCGTATTTAGTTTTTGTTGTTGTATATGAGTCGCCACCTCTTTTGAGCTTAATGTTAATTGCTCCGCTGAGTGACGGGTTTCAACAATCGAATCGTTAATTTGATTGATCCGAAATTTAACTTTCCCGGTGCTTTCATTATATTTTTTCGCCAACTGGGCATAGGCGTCTTCGCCTTCCAGCAACATGCGAAAATCATAATTCTCATTTTGCAAATGATTAAACGCATCATTCAGCGATTGAATTTGCTTACTCTGCAAATCCATAGCAATGCCCTGTAGCAACATAAATAAAACACAAAAAAACAGGGTTGCCCCTATCGCCAGTTTATGCAGTTCATCGCCCATCCAAACTAACTGATAAATCAACAAGATGACCGGTATTAAGCCAAACAACATGATCAACCAGCCTCTGGCATGATGATTAAAGGATAATAAAAAAATATGCAAAAAACTCATAATCGCCCCCTTTTACAGTACAAAAAAAGGTGCAAATAATGTTCCATCATCTTAAAGCCGTATTTTTTTTAAATGGTTCACAAAAATGGAATCCATTATTCGCTGAATCGGTAAATCGTCAGTTTTGTTGATGAGGTTTGCACAGATGATGTGCAAGTAAGGAATCCTGACGCCTCAAAATGGTGAGCGCTAGAATCGCAATATGCGCTAAGCATTTTTAAATTGGCAAAAAAAAGGCGGACAACAGTCCGCCTATAAAGGGAGTAGAGTAGTAGAACAATTCTTGCTCAAAGTGTCGCTTTATTCAACTGTAATTGAACCGGTTGCTGCTGTGTTTTTATAACCTTTTGCCACAGTGGTGTTGCGTTTGTTGACCGATTGGTTGACGACCACTGATTTTTTGATTTTTGAGTCGCGCACTGCTACTGAACCTGTTGTCGCAATGTTTTTCTTACCGAAGGCCATGGTGTTGTTGCCTTTGTTGACCGATTGATTAACGATCACGGATTTTTTCACTTTGGCGTCTTTCAGATTTATCGAACCGGTGCTGGCCAGATTGTGTTTACCTTTAGCGATTGTGGCGTTGGCTTTATTCACCGATTGGTTAACCAAAACTGATTTTTTGACGGTTGATTGAGCATGTGCTGAAGTTGTGAAAGCAGCGGCTAAAATGATGGTTGCTGTAGTTAATGTTTTCATGGTGTTTTCCTCTGGGCTGTTAAGTAAAGTCAGTTTCTTAACCCAGCTTTCGAAACATACTCAATAGCACAGTGTTGATTGTGCAATGGCATCTATTCAATACTGCGTTGTGCATAAATTCAAAATCGAAGGCTGGGTTAAAAACTTGGGTCTAGTTTACAAAGCCAAGCGGAAAACAGATGTAACTGAGGAACGGAATTTGTGTGATTGATTCACCGGCTGCGATTAATGGGTATTGTCGGACTGAGGTGCGGCCTACAGTAACAATGTCCAACTTCGTAGGGTACGCCTCGCGTAGCAAATGCTGAAACGTTATAGCGCACGATTGGTACGCAGAGCGTACCCTACGGATCTAAAAATTGAAATCATCCCAGCAATTGTTTAAAGCGTTTCCAATCAAAGGCGTCGCCCGGATCAGTTTTACGCCCCGGCGCAATATCGCTATGGCCGCAAATGCGGGATTTATTCAATCCGGGATAATACTGCAATAAAGCCAGCGTAGCTTGCGCCAGGCTTTGATATTGCTGTTCTGTGTAGGGGCTTGTTTCTGTGCCTTCCAGTTCAATGCCGATTGAAAAGTCATTACAGCGTTCCCGACCTTGATAATTCGATGCCCCGGCATGCCAGGCGCGTTCCTGAAAAGGGACGAATTGAATAATCTCGCCGTCGCGGCGAATTAACAGATGTGAAGAGACCTTGAGACTATGGATTTGTTCGAAATAAGGGTGGTCTTGCGGATTCAAACGATTACAAAACAATTGTTCTATATAAGGACCGCCGAATTGATCCGGCGGCAGACTGATGCAGTGAATAACCAACAGCGAAATATCGTTTTCATCCGGCCTTTGATCGTAGTTTGGAGAAACTATCTTTGCCGCCGTATTCAACCAGTGATTTTCGATTTGCATGGTGATTAATGCGCTTCGTTATGCTCATCGCTTTCCGTTGCCTGACTGAAATCGTGCGCAATGGTATGTAATGAAAAAATCAGCGCTACTCCTGAGAGAATTAATACGATTTGTTGGAGTGAGGCTTTATTGCTGGTTTTTTGATGCAAGCTGGGGATTAAATCCGCCACTGCGATATAGATAAAACTGGAGGCGGCCAGTACTAAAAAGTAGGGTAGACTGTCGTGTAATTGATCCAGGCTAAAATAGGCCAAAACGCCGCCGACTACGGTCGCAAGACTGGCGAGAATATTGTAAAACAAGGCTTTGCCGCGGGAGTAGCCATTTTCCAGTAAAATGGCGAAGTCGCCGACTTCTTGCGGGATTTCATGGGCGGCGACTGCCAGGCTGGTGACAATGCCTAATTGCACATCGGTTAAAAAAGCGGCGGCTATCAACACGCCGTCAACAAAGTTGTGAATACTATCGCCGACAATGATAAAAACACCGGTGGAATATTTTTTATTATGACCGTGGCCGTGCTCATGCCCTTCTATATGAGCTTCACAGGAGTGGGAGTGACAATGTCGCCAAATCAGTAGTTTTTCCAGCACAAAAAACAATAAAATACCAAACAGGATGGCGCCTGAAAGCGATTTGATCTGATCATGTCCGGCTTCTTCAAAAGCATGAGGAATCAAGCCTAAAAAGGAAACGCTCAACAGTGCGCCGATAGCGAAGCTGACCCCGTGCGGCAAGATTTTTTGCCGATTTTGCTCGGAAAACAATAAAAAGATCGCCGCCGCCAGTATGCTTAAGATGCCTCCGAGCGCGGTGAATAAAATAATATAAGCTAATAATGCCAAGCTCAGTCTCTCCAGATTAATGAGGCCATGCGGCCTGTTTCGCCGTCTCGGCGATAAGAAAAAAATCGTTCCCGGTCGCAAACCGTGCAGTCTTTGCCGCCGAATATTTGTTTAACGCCCAGTTGTTGCAGTTTCATTCGCGCCAATTGAAAAATATCCATCAGGTATTTGTTATCAACGCCTTGGGCTGAAAAAGCCGAAGTATAAGCAGAATTATTTTGCACAAAAGCCACGCGGACTTCTGCGCCGACTTCAAAACAACGAGGACAAATAGCCGGTCCCAGCCACGCCCAGCCGTTTTCGGCCTGCATTTGTATTACGGTGTTTTCAATAACGCCCGCCAATAAGCCGCGCCATCCGGCATGAATTGCGGCTACGCGTTGCCCATCAGCTGAAACCATCAAAACCGGTAGACAATCAGCCGTCATCACCGCGCAAACAGTATTGGCCTGGTCTGTATAGGCGGCATCAGCTTCAATACCCGCATCCGTTTGATCGGCTTTGACCACGGTATCGCCATGTACTTGATTCAACCAAACCGGATCGCCGGGCAATTGTAATGACGCTTTTAATTGTTTACGATTAGCGGCCACATGTTCGGCTTTATCATTAACATGTTTCGCCAAATTAAAGCCCTGATAAGGGGCCGAACTGTTCCCGCCAGACCTCAGGGTCACAGCGGCGTGAATGCCCGGCGGAACAGGCCAGTCCGCTTCAATCCAATTCTTCACGCTGTAAAATACCCACTAACTGTTGCATATCATCCGGCATGGCTTGCTCCCATTGGCAATATTCGCCGCTCACAGGATGCTCCAATCCCAAAAGAGCGGCATGCAAAGCTTGACGTTTAAATCCACGCAAAGCGTGTTCTAAACCGGGACTGCAATCGGCAGGCATTTGAAAGCGTCCGCCATAAACCGGGTCGCCGACCAGCGGGTAATGAATATGCGCCATATGCACGCGGATTTGATGAGTGCGACCGGTTTCCAGTTTAACCCTGACCAGGGTATGGCGTTTGAAACGCTGTTCCAAGCGATAGTGGGTGACGGCTGTTTTACCGTTGGCGATAACGGCATTGCGCTTTCTATCAACCGGGTGACGCCCAATCGGTTGGTCTATGGTTCCGCCTGCGGTCATCCAACCTTTCACTAAAGCTAAATATTCGCGTTGTATGCTGCGTTCCTGCAATTGATCGACCAGACTATGGTGAGCTTGCAATGATTTAGCCACCATCAGCAAACCGCTGGTGTCTTTGTCCAAGCGATGCACAATGCCTGCTCTGGGCAGGGTATTCAAATTCGGCAGATAATGCAGTAAAGCGTTCACCAAGGTGCCATGCCAGTTTCCCGCCGCAGGATGCACCACCAGCCCGGCCGGTTTGTTGATGATTAAAATGTCATCATCTTCAAAAACAATATCCAGCGGAATGTCTTCAGCTTCCGTTTCCAACACCGCTTCCGCTTCGGCGTTAAGCTCAATGAGTTCGCCGCCGTCCAGTTTGTCTTTTGCTTTTAATTGCTCGCCGTCAACGTGTACGCGGTCGGATTTAATCCAGCTTTGCAGCTTACTTCTGGAGTAATCCGGAAAAATTTCCGCCAAACATTGGTCTAGCCGCATCCCCGCCATTTGTTCAGGGACTTTTGCTGTTAATATCGCCATCTTTGCATGAATTTACGTTATACTCACCGAATCCGGATAGAGCTGTGCAGCCATCCTTCAAGAAAACCCTTAATCATACAACGTATCGTCGGCAATATGCGATTACTTTTATTCAAATTCATTATTTTATTCACTTTGACGCCCTTTTTAACCGGCTGCGAGACTTTGAAGAATATCTCTTTTGAGGAATCCGGCGATGACGGCAATTACGGTGGCTGGAGCGCAAAAAAGTTTCATGAGAAGGCGCGCAAGTCTTTGGATAGGGAAAATTATCAAGAAGCGATTAAGTTATATGAAGCATTGGAAGCGCGTTTTCCGTTCGGCGATTACGCCGCTCAAGCGCAATTAGATGTTGCTTACGCTTATTACAAAAATCAAGACCATGAGGCGGCGATTGCGGCGGCTGATCGGTTTATCAAAATCAATCCGCGCAATCCCAATGTCGATTACGCTTATTATCTGAAAGGGCTGGTGAATTACAATCGCGGCATCGGCTTTCTGGACCGTTATTTACCCACCGACAGCTCCCAACGCGACCCCGGCAACGCCCGAGATGCGTACGACAATTTCGAAGAGTTGGTGAATCGTTTCCCGAACAGCCAATACGTGGCCGACGCCAAACAAAGAATGATTGGTTTACGCAACAATCTGGCCATGTATGAAGTGCATGTGGCGCGCTTTTATTTCAAGCGCAAAGCTTATTTGGCCGCCGCCAATCGATCCGGCTATGTGATTAAAGAATTCCAGCGCACCCCGGCGGTGCCGTACGCCTTACAAGTGATGAAACAAGCCTATATCGAGTTAGACTTGATGGAATTAGCCAACGACGCCGAACGGGTGTATCAACAAAACTATCCTGACGGCCCGCCGGTAGCTGAATATAAAAACCAAACCTTTATTCAACAGTTCTGGGATTTTACCGGTTTGGATAAGTAATCATTTCGACATATGACGATCACCTCGTCCTCTAAATAATTAATGGTATGAAAATGAGGGGCGCAGGCTTTATTAGCCTGCACCATAGACTATACATGCAGACTAAAGCCTGCGCTCCTGTTTATCAGTTATTCACGTTCCTTAATGCGCGAAGCGCCAACTTAGTTTTCAGTATCGGCTTTGCGCTTTTTTTTCAATCCGTCGCCGCTGAAATAGCCAAGGAAAACCCAAGCGGACGCTTATTTCAGCACCGTTTTTTCGGCTTATCGCAAGATCAGAGCCTGCTTTGCGCTACCAGTGCAGAGCGCTATTCTTCAATTACCGAGTTAGAAAACATCATTGCCTATTATGAACAGGGCGGTTCGAAAATAAGATCATTGGCGGTTTCAGTATTAACCGATCATGAAAATGAAGAAAGACAGGAAGATTTGCAGGAATTTCGCAACGATTGCAGATTACAGCCTTCCCCGGATTTTTGCGTATTGGAACATTATTGGGACAACCGCGAAGCGGCGCTAAGAGCTTTAGCGCTTTTTTACGATACTAAAACCATTGTCAAACACAGCGAAGATGATTCGCACCGGCCGTTCACGGTAGATCACTTACGCATCTTTGAGAAAGGCATCCGAAAAATACCCCCGTTTCTCCGGGCAACGATCAGCCAGGCGAAACCGACCAAGGAACTGGAATCGGAAATATTAAAACTGCCGGAGCCAATACAAGCATTGGCCGCCGAAGCCTATCCCGAAGATTTCGCTACCAGTATCTGGACAGACCAAACTCACCCGCTCATGTTCGCGCCGGGCGTCGGCTTTCAAAGCGAAACCGTCGCCCAGGTGTTTAGCGGCCAAAATCTCATTCTCTTTACAGTTAAAGCTTTTGATAAAGGTAAAGATGGTCGCATGTACCGGGATATCAACCTGAAATATCTGGTCGACTTCCGTTTACCGATTTTGATCCACGAGATTGCGCATACCATTGATAATTTTCATTTTTGGGATGGCGAGGAAGATTTGTATTTTTTTTACGGCTATCGCAAATTATCCAATGATGAACAAACCACCCGCATCATTAATGAGGCCGAGTTGGCCTTATGGCCATCTAAATGGTTTGAAGCCTTTGAACATTTATGGGAAGTCAATCATGGTCGCTATGACGGTCGCATACAAGAAAAACTGGCCGAGTTAGTGGCGCAATATATATTAATCCCGGAGCGACTGGTTTTAACTTCCCCGCAAGCGTATCAATGGCTGCGCGATGATGTATTTCGGGGTATAGAATACCGGGGTTATGATAGCTGTGAGCGTCCCATCACCGGAAAGCTCGATTTCTGGCAAGATTCGGTTGCTAAATTATTGGGTCGTTAAATCGCTTATGTGATTAATTATGCTGGGTGCTTCTTGTCGTCAAAGACAGACTAAAGCCTGTCCTACATATGCTTCGCGTCTCGGTCAAAGGCGCTGGAAATAAAAAAAACATCAATCCAAACTCAAGCCATTTAGGCGTTGTAAAATTTTCCTTAATTTGCTTTGAATAATGCGCGTATTTTCCGGTCCCATCCTGAGCATTTGTTTTTGAACGCCGTTTAATTGCTCCAATTGCGGATCGGCATACTTGTAATAAACGGAAGGCTTAACTAAAGCGATTCGCCCTTCAACTATTGGCGCTGCAATGATTTCCGCCGCCGCTTTATTAAAAATATCTTCCAATTGATAAGCGGCGGGATAGCCAAACGTTTGATAAACCTTTGACAGCAAGGGTTTAACTTGAACATAGAAATCAACTGTTTGTTGAGCATCTAATGCGCCAATCGCAGTGGCAAGCGGCGCATAGCGCTGATAAGCGGATTGCGGCAAGAATAACCCCTGATTGTCTTTACCGACTTTAAAGCGCCCGGATAATTTAAAAGGACGCATATGCTTGGCGATGCGCTGACCCTGAGAAAAATCATTAACAATAACAAGCGTAGACTTAATCAAATTGCCGCTGGGAAAAAAGGCCGCTAATCCTGGAGACAATTCAGAAATTTTATTGATGAACCACGAGTCGCTTTCCATGAGTTCAGGCAACTCACTTTGCGGCACGGAATCGTTCTCGCTTGTGTTGGGCGAAATTTCCCGCCCGCTAGCCCGTATATCGGAGTCGTCAATCATCGCCTGATTGCTTGCTTGCTGCGGGGTCTGCGGTATGGCTAACGGCTGATTAGTTTGAGCGTCGGGCTTTTCATTACTTTCAAATTTGAAATATAAACCGATTGCGGAAACAATCAAAACAAGACTTATTAATCCGGTAATCATTAATGTCGATGAAACCGGTTGCGCTGTAGGATAGTATCTGCTCATTGTTATCACCCGGTTGTTAAATTCTACACTGACTAAATAAAGCAATCCTTATTCCATGTTATTTTTTTCT
>SPJM01000144.1 GCA_006844585.1 Methylococcaceae bacterium
CGATTTTTGATGGTCATCAAAAAGTCGGGGTGTTAGTTTTTCGGATGCCGGTAGGGAGAATCAATCAGGTTATGCGAGTAAATACCGGCATGGGTGAGACCGGTGAAAGCTTTTTAGTGGGCGCGGATAAAAAAATGCGTTCTCAATCGCGGTTTAGCGGAGAAAACACCATTCTTTCACAGCAAGTGAATACGCCGGCCGTGAAAGCGATGATTAAAGGTCAATCGGGGGTTGAGCGCTTATCGAATTATCGAGGTGGTTCGGTTTTATCAGCTTATGCGCCTTTATCATTGAAGGGGGTTGAATGGGGAATATTGGTTGAAATAGCAGAAGACGAGGCTTTTTCGGCGATAACAACGGTGCGCATGCAGATAATCATCACGACTGCGATTGTGCTTATTGTGTTGGCGCCGATAGTTTTGTGGTTCAGCCGTTCTCTCACCCGCCCGATTATAGAAATTGTTGAAATGTTGGTAAATATGTCCGGGGGTGATTTAACGCAGAAATTCGTCGCCAAAGGCAAAGATGAAGTGGCTTGGTTGACGCATTCGATGAAGCAGATGCAAAAAAAAATCGTTTCCGTTCTTTCTAATATGCATGACAGCAATGATTTATTGATCAATGCCGCTGCCGAAATCAGTTCAACTTCGATGAGTTTGAGCGAAAGCACCAGCAAAGAAGCGGAAAGCGTTGAGCAGACCAGCGCATCGATAGAGCAAATGAGCGCCGGGATCAGTCAAAATAATGATAACGCCAAACAAACTGATGAGATTGCCACGGAAACGGCGGCGGATGCCCTGGCGGGCGGAGAAGCGGTTAAACAGACTGTGGCCGCGATGTGCCATATTGCCGACAAAATTTCGGTGATTGAAGATATTGCCTATCAAACCAATATTTTGGCATTGAACGCTTCCATAGAGGCGGCCCGGGCGGGGATTCACGGG
>SPJM01000145.1 GCA_006844585.1 Methylococcaceae bacterium
TGTTGGCGCAGCAGAAACATTTGACGGCAATGGGCGAAATGGTCGCCGGTATGGCGCATCAAGTCAGAACGCCTTTGTCTACCGCCATACTTTACGCTTCGCAACTACGTCACCCGAATATTGATGATGACAAGAGAATGCAATTCAGCGAACGTATTTTGGAGCGTCTACATCATTTGGAAAGGCAAGTGAATGATATGTTGATTTTCGCCAAGCAAGGACGAATGGCGATGGAGGTGTTTTCGCTGGCTGAGCTGTTAAGCGGCATACGTCGAAATATGACCGAATTTAATGTTGAATTTAGCTTGGAAAACCTGGCCCCGGCGGATTCCATGCTGGGCAATATGGATGCTTTACAGGGCGCTTTAATGAATTTGTTGAATAACGCCGTCGACGCGATGGCTGAAGACGGAAAAATTGAGATGAGCGTGCTGCAAACGGAAGCTTACCATTTGCGGATAGTCATTAAGGATAACGGCGGCGGAATGAGCGCTCAGCAAAAACAACGGATTTTCGAACCCTTTTATTCCAATAAAGTGAAGGGCACCGGTTTGGGCTTGGCTGTCGTGGATACCGTGATCAAAGCGCACAGCGGTTGTTTACAATGTGAATCGACGCCGGGTAAAGGGACCACTT
>SPJM01000146.1 GCA_006844585.1 Methylococcaceae bacterium
AAAGAACCGGCCGCCGATGAAATTAGCGAAGAGGAGTTCGAACAAGTTCTGGATGAATTACATGGTAAAGGGCAGTTTTCCGGCAGT
Source organism: Methylococcaceae bacterium (assembly GCA_006844585.1). Lineage (GTDB taxonomy): Bacteria > Pseudomonadota > Gammaproteobacteria > Methylococcales > Methylomonadaceae > Methylomarinum. The sequence continues at coordinate 88 of SPJM01000146.1, forward strand.
AAACTCACCGATCAACCGCCGACAGAAGCGACTCCCACAGTTGCTTCCGATGATATAACCGAGGAAGAGTTTGAGCAGGTATTGGATGAATTGCATGGTAAGGGTAAGTTCAGCGGCAAGTCTTTACAGGACGGCGAGGTAGCAGCAAAACCGGAAGTTGTTGTTGAGCAGCCGAAACAGCCGGAACCCGTGGTCAAAGCGGAACCGCCAACGCAGCCTGCAGCAAAGCCTCCGCCGGAAAAAATCGAGCCGGTGAAATCGGAACCGCCTATAAAAAGAGCTGCTGCGCCGAAAGACGCTAAAGTTAAAAATTTAGGTAAGCCTGCGCAGGCGCAGACGGATACCACCGTCCGGGTGGATACCTATGTTTTGGATGAAATTATGAATATGGTGGGCGAGTTGGTGCTGGTGCGCAATCGCTTCCAAACCTTAAAAGCCAATGATGAAGCAGGCGAAGCATTCGCTAAAGCGGTCGCCAACCTGGATGTGGTGACTGCCGATTTGCAATTATCGGTGATGAAAACCCGAATGCAGCCGATTAAAA
>SPJM01000147.1 GCA_006844585.1 Methylococcaceae bacterium
TCGAAATGGGCGCCAATCATTTGGGCGAGATTGCATATACCAGCGCTTACGCCAAGCCGGATGTGGCGGTGATTAATAATGTCGGCGCCGCCCATATTGAAGGTTTCGGCGACCTGCAAGGCGTCGCTCGGACTAAAGGCGAAATGATCGCCAATGTGCCGGAAGACGGCGCCGTGGTGCTTAATCGCGATGATGCTTTTTTTGAGTATTGGTTGGGTTTGGCGGGACAACGAAAAGTGGTGTCTTTCGGGCTGCATGAACAGGCCGATGTTCGAGCGCAACAGATTGATATGAAAATTGAAGACGGCGTTTTCGTTACTCAATTTGAATTACGCCTGGATGGACAATCGCATCCGATGCGGTTGCATTTGGCCGGCGAGCATAATGTTAAAAATGCTTTGGCGGCGACTGCTGCTTGTTTGCAATTGGGTATAGAAATAGCGCAGATTCGCCGCGGGTTGTCTCTGATGAAGCCGGTAGCCGGGCGTTTGCAGCCGTTGATCGGTCAACAGGGCGAAATTATCATTAATGATAGTTACAACGCCAACCCTTCATCCATGCAAGCGGCTTTGCAGGTATTGATGCAGTGTCCCGGAGAGCCATGGGTGGCGATGGGGGCTTTCGGCGAATTAG
>SPJM01000148.1 GCA_006844585.1 Methylococcaceae bacterium
TTTCAATTTTTTGAATGGCTTCAACCGGCAACACCATACTGGTCATCGGGTCGCCTTTATAGGGCAGATTAAAACGCGCGCCGTTCATCATCATTAATACTTTACCGCCGACATCATTGCGCATTCCCCGCATGGAATAGATGGGATCATAAGTCACCGCTTGTAATGTCACGTGCAGACCGGGAACCGTCTCCAACACTTCTTGCAAATTCACCGCCCCCATCGCTTCAATTTGTTGAGCGGTAATCAACGACGTCACCGCCGCTGAATGCTTCATGTTATTTTCGGAGCCGGTGGCAATGCTGATAGGGATATTACCTAACTCTTCCGGAGACAGTGAAAAATAATCAATCTCATCAACATCAGCCAGCGCAGAAGAGCATGCAATTGAGAGAAACAAACCGACTGCATATTGATAACTCATGTTTAATATGAACCTTTTTCAATTGAGAGGACTAACAACACATTGAAGAACTGCCTATAGGAATATTCTAACAAAATAGTTTATCGGTTTTGATAAGATTTATAGGGTATTATTGAGAAAAAGTAAAGAATCAATTAAACAATTACCCAAAGGTGAACAAAATGAGCAATTGTTGCACAGACCCCACCGAGCCGATCAAATTAGATCCCCGCGAATTAGTTC
>SPJM01000149.1 GCA_006844585.1 Methylococcaceae bacterium
CCAAAATGGATCAAACGCAATTGACCGAGGAAGGCTATTACAGTACTTTCGGTAAAGTAGGCGCCCGCACCGAAATGCCGGGCTGTTCATTATGTATGGGCAATCAGGCCAGAGTGGCGGAAAATTCTACAGTGGTTTCCACGTCTACGCGTAACTTTCCAAATCGCTTGGGTAACGGCGCCAATGTTTACTTGGCTTCAGCCGAATTAGCCGCTGTTTGTTCTTTATTGGGTAAGATTCCCACCTTTGATGAGTATATGCAGTATGCTGATTCCTTGAGCGACTCTGCTGAAGATACCTATCGCTATTTGAATTTTGATCAAATAGAAACTTATCAAGAAAAGGCCGAGAAAGTATAAGATTGTTGAATAGTTAGAACTAAACTTCGTGCGGTTAAGGTTGCGGTTTTTTATGGGTAAAAAAATATCTCGCTATAAAACCGGCGCCCGTTGCCGCGCGATGTATATCGCTTTGTAATGTCGACAGCTTTTATCGGTCAAATTGGCATGCTAAAAAAAATTTTTGCGCGTTCAAAAAAAGTTGTTCCCCAGGAAGCCTTGGCCTTGGAACCAGTTGTTGATTTAAAAGCACAATATCGCTCCGATTTGAAATTAAAAGGATTTGTCGCCGATTCATATCAATTGGC
>SPJM01000015.1 GCA_006844585.1 Methylococcaceae bacterium
AATAAGATCGGCTGACCGCAACAAGGCGTTGCGGTCGGTAGATTGCTTTATATCTATGAGTTTATACTAAAGTTCTAGCCTTTATGAAAGCATCGCGGAAATCTAGATAAAGAGGTTTATCGGTTTCCAGCATTGATTTTAATAAGGTGTTTTGCAGTTTGTATTTTACATTTCCCACCGCCAAAGCGCCCACGCCGAATGCGCCTGGAGCGCTGCTCAGCTCAGCTCCGAAGTCAGTTAAACCGATTCCTTCAATCCCGGCCGGGGGCACGGCGTTGACGTCTCCCGCGACTTTCAGCTGTTTTGCCGAACTTAAAGTATCTGCGCTCAATACTTGGATGCCTGCTTTAGCCGTACAAAAAATAATATCCGCATCAGCAATGATTTCCGCCTTTTCTTCTTCACTTCCGGCTTTTGCAGCCGTTAATGTTGATTTAAAGCGGCGGTTATAATGTTTGGCCGCGTCTTCAGCACTGTCTTTCGAAAGATGATCAATCAAAACAGTTTCTGCGCCATTTAAAGAAGCTATCACGCCGGTGGCGATACCGACCGGGCCGGTGCCGCCGAAAACCAGCGCTTTGCTGCCTTCCAGCTTTAATTGGTGTTTTTCAGTTAATTCATTTTCCACACAAGCGACTAAGGCGGCGGCGGTCGTAAAAGCGCCGCTGGGGTCGGCCAATACCGAAACTTCAAAGGGAGGAACCATGGCGCGTTGGCAAGCTTGAAGCATATCGGTCGCCAGTCCCATGTCGCGTCCGCCGATAAAAATACCTGTTTTTCGAACGCCTGCAGGACCACGAGAAAAAATGGCGTCTTGAGTCAGGGCGTGAACACTGTCTAGTTTTACATTGGAATAAGGCATTAAAACGTCAAAACCGGCATCTAGCGCCATGTTCACGTCAAACGGGCTATTATTCGGCATTGGGTCCAGCATATGAAGAATACTGCGCTTCGCCATTCGGTTTTCTCCTGATGAGCTTTTGGGATTTATTTAATTTGATTCTTTAATATATTCGCGGGCGACTTGGAAAGCATGTTCGAAATGTAAATATAAAGCAGTATCGGATTCGAGCATTTTTTTCAATAAACGGCTTTGGGTTTGATATTTGATATTGCCGATTGTCAAAGCGCCTATGCCGACCGCACCGCTGTTTGACCCTTCGATGGCTTTCCCGTTGTCAAAAGCATCAACGCCGGCGATTCCGGCAGGCGGCACAGCATTAACATCGGCCGCTACCTTTAATTTTGTCGCAGCGGCGACTAAATCAGCATTTAATAACTCAATGCCCGCAGCGCCGGTCGCTAACACAATATCGGTGGTTTTAATGTATTCGCCTTTGTCAGCATCAGCGCCCGCCGCAATGCTGATTTTACCGTCGCCGAATTCTTCGCTGCATAATTCGGCGACTCTTTCCGCTTTTTCAATTTGTCGGCCGATAATGCGCACATTGGCGCCTGCTTGGGCGGCAATGACGGCGGCGGCTTGGCCTACCGGGCCGGTACCGCCTAAGGCGAGTACTGTTTTACCTTCCAGTGTAGTCGAAAATTTATCGGCCAGTTCTTTTTCAATGGCCGCCACCATGCCTGCTGCGGTTGTGAATGCGCCGCTGGGGTCTGCAAAAACCGGTACTTCGAAAGGCGGCACCATGGAATTTTTAGCCATATTTAACATATCTATGGCTTGTTGAGTTTCTCGCCCGCCGATAAAAATCCCCGTTCTTTTCAAGCCTTTAGGGCCGCGGGAAAAGATAGCGTCTTGAACCAGACCGCGTACTTCGCTCGGCTCGACATTAATATAGGGGATCGCTGAAACCCAGCCCGCATCCATCGCCATGTTGACATCAAATGGACTTAAGTTTTTTGCTGTAGTCAGCATGTGTAGAATGAATGGTTTTTCCATGTTTACCTCTTATATTAGTTCAACCGATAAGTATAAAATAAAATGCCCATCTACGGTAGAGAAGCTTGTATATAATATGCATTTTAGAAATTACTTTAGCTATGCTCGAAAAATCCGCACAGCGTCGTTTAGCCTACGATGCCAGAAGATTGCAGCCGAACAAATCAATCTTGAGTCAGCAAATTTGCGAGAAACTCATCAATTTGCCGGAGTATCAAACGGCATCTGTCGTGATGTGGTATGTTGATTGCCGTTCTGAGGTGAGAACTCGACAGAATTTAACGTCCATCTTGCAGTCAGATAAAAAAATTGTGGCGCCATATTGTACGCAAGATGAGTTTTCAAAGCCTAAATTAGGGTTATGGTTGTTGCAGGATATGAATGAGCTGAGGCCTGGAAAATGGGATATTTTGGAGCCGCCTAAACAGCGTTGGCAAGAAACCGGTAAACAAATCCAGGTTGAACAATTGGATTTAATCGTTGTGCCGGGCGTCGGTTTTGATCGGCAAGGCGGGCGTTTAGGAAACGGCGCCGGGTATTATGATCGACTATTGGCGAAAGTGCGAAAAGACGCATTGCTGGTCGGAATTGCTTTTGAAAGCCAGTTATTGGAATCGATAACAATGGATGAACATGATATTTTTATGGATAAGGTCATTACTGAAACTGAAATTTATAGTGGAAAAGGACGTTAATGGAAACGGCAATATTAAATGATGCTTCATTGAAGACCCCGGCGTTTATTTTGGACGAAGCAGCATTGCAGGCAAATCTGGAGCGATTCGCCGAAATAAGATCGGAAAGCGGTTGTATGGTTTTGTATTCGATCAAAGCTTTACCGCTACAATATTTGATTGAGTTGATGAAAAACCGGGTCGATGGTTTTTCTGTGAGCTCCTTGTTTGAAGCGCAATTGGCGAATGAATTATTAGAAAGTGAGGAAACCGAGTTACATTTAACTTCGCCGGGGCTTAGAGCGGAAGAAATGCCTCAAATTGGCCGTCAGGTCAGTCATCTCAGTTTCAATTCACTCACCCAAATGGAGCATTTTCATGAATTGACTGAAAATTGTTCCATCGGTCTTCGAATCAATCCCAAAATATCCTGTTTAAATGATCGGCGATATGATCCCTGTCGAGGACATTCTAAATTAGGCATTGATATCAATGTGCTGGAGCAATTTAATTTACCGTCATATGTGCAAGGATTGCATTTTCACAATAGTTTCGGCGGTCTTGATTTTAATTGTTTGCAGCGCACGCTGGATAGATTATGGCCTTTTTTGGAAAAACATTATCAGCAAATCAAATGGTTGAATTTGGGCGGCGGCTATATGTATGCTCAAATAGATCAATTGCAACCGTTTTTCGCACTGCTTAATCGCTTGCAGCAGGAATTGGGATTCCAAGTATATATCGAGCCCGGTAAATCCTTTGTTCAAGGAGCGGGCTATTTGGCGGCCACAGTGATTGACCGTTTCGTCAGCGACGGTAAAATTGTCGCCGTGTTGGATAGTTCGGTTAATCATCATCCGGAAGTGTTTGAATATCAAACCCCGGCGACGCTTTGGGGGCGCGAAACAGGCGGTTACAGCGTTATTTTTGCCGGTTCAACCTGTTTGGCGGGGGATATATTCGGTGAATTCCAATTAGCCGAAGTTCCGGAAATCGGCGAACGCGTTGTATTTTCCGATGTCGCCGCCTACAGTCTGGTTAAAGCCAATCGATTCAACGGTTATAATTTACCGAATGTATATAGCCGTCAAAATGAGCAACTTCGTTTGCTTAAGCAATATGATTATCAAGATTATCTACGTTTATGGCGTTTGGATGAACATGAATGAGGCATTTTTTTGAAGAAGAGTGATTTTTATTATGATTTGCCGGATGAGTTGATTGCTCAAAAACCGTTGCCGGAACGCAGTAAAAGCCGGTTGTTGTGTTTGGATATCAACAGCGGGCGCTTACGCGACCAACAGTTTACCGATTTGTTGGATTTTATTGAAGCGCAAGACTTATTGGTGTTTAACAACACCAAGGTGATACCGGCGCGTTTGTACGGCCAAAAATCGACCGGCGGTAAAGTTGAAATATTAATCGAAAGGGTTATTGATGAACACAATGCCTTGGCGCATATTAAAGCCAGTAAAGCGCCTAAAGCGGATACCTTGATTGCATTGCAAGGCGGCTATCATTGTACGGTGCGGGGCCGCGACAACGACTTGTTTTTTATTGAGTTTGACCACCAGCATGGGGCGGCTGAAGTACTCGAACAAAGCGGGCATATGCCGTTGCCGCCTTATATTCAACGCGCTGACGATGCCGAGGATTTGGATCGATATCAGACGGTGTATGCCGAGCAGGCCGGCGCCGTGGCTGCGCCTACCGCCGGATTACATTTTGATGAAGCGATAATGGAAGCCTTGAAAAAACGAGGCGTGAATACTGCTTTTGTGACCTTGCATGTCGGCAGCGGCACTTTTCAACCGGTGCGTGCGGAGTATTTGGTCGACCATGTCATGCATCAGGAATATTTCAATGTATCGCAACAAACAGTGGAACAGATTAAGCAAACCAAGGCGCAAGGCGGGCGAGTGATTGCCATTGGCACCACTTCAGTCAGGTCGTTGGAGTCGGCGGCAAAAACAGGGGAATTGCAAGCCGGTTTCGGCGATACCGATTTATTTATCACGCCGGGCTATCAGTTTAATGTGGTTGATGCGATGTTAACCAATTTTCACTTGCCTGAATCGACCCTATTAATGTTAGTATCTGCATTTGCCGGTTATGACAATATTAAAAAGGCGTATCAACACGCCATTACAGAACGTTACCGTTTTTTTAGTTACGGCGATGCGATGTTTTTATCTTGAGAGTGTAAACAATGAGCAATAGCGGAAAAAAAATTTTAGCGTTTGCGGGCAGCAGTCGCAAAAACTCTTTTAATAAGAAAATGGTGAAAATAGCCGCGCAAGCGGCTGAACAAGCAGGCGCTGAGGTGACTGTTATCGATTTAATTGACTATCCTGCGCCCATTTACAATCAGGATCTGGAAGATGAGCAGGGTATGCCGGAAGCGGCGATCGCGTTTAAGCGCATGATGGATGAACATGACGCTTTTTTGATTGCTTCCCCTGAATACAACAGCGCCTTTACGCCCTTGTTAAAAAATATGCTGGATTGGTCGTCTCGAAAAGAATCGGTTGAAGAAAAGCCTTTGGTGGTTTTCAAAGGAAAGCCGGTGATCATTATGGCGACATCAGTGGGAAAGCTTGGCGGTATGCGCGGCTTGGTCTTTTTAAGACTTTTATTGTCTAATCTGGGGATGATCGTACTGCCGGAACAATTAGCCTTGCCCTTTGCCGGAAAAGCCTTTAACGATGATGACTTGGCGGATGTTGAACAAAAGCAAGCAGTGCAAGCTTTGGGAACGCGGTTGGCGGATTATGTGAAGCAAATGGGCTGATCCCGAGATTACCAAGATGTATAACCCATACAGAGCGGAACGTGAACACGAGATGGCGCCTTGGCGGGAAAAGCTGAATAGCATCATATTCGGCGCAGAAACAAAATCCGGTCGTTGTTTCGATATTGTCTTGATTATCTGTATTATCATCAGCGTTCTGGTGGTCATGCTGGATACTGTTGATAGCTTAGGGCAACGTTTTGGCGTTTATTTTTTTTATGCGGAATGGTTTTTTACTATTCTTTTTTCAATAGAATATTTTTTACGCTTGATTTGCGTTCGAAAACCCAGTCTGTATTGCTTCAGCTTTTTCGGCGTTATTGACTTCGTTTCAATAGTGCCTACTTATTTGGTATTTTTCTTTCCCGGTCTTAAATATGTGTTGATTATCCGCATATTTCGATTGCTGCGCGTGTTCAGAATTCTAAAGTTGGCCGAATATATGGGCAGCGCTCAAGTATTGTTGGTGGCTTTAGCCAATAGCCGCTACAAGATAATGGTTTTTTTATATGCAGTGGCGACCTTAGTCGTGGTGTTTGGTTCTTTGATGTATGTCGTCGAAGGCGGACAAGCCGGTTTTTCCAGTATTCCCCAATCGGTGTATTGGGCTGTCGTAACCCTAACGACGGTAGGGTACGGCGATATCGCGCCGCAAACCCCTATTGGTCAGGCGATTGCGTCATTAATGATGATTACCGGTTATGGTATTATTGCCGTTCCGACCGGTATTTATAGTAGCGAGTTGTTGAAAATTCATAAAACAGACAGTTTGAATAACCAGGCTTGTCCGGATTGCGGCGCCACCGGGCATGATTTTGATGCGCATTATTGTCGCTATTGCGGACATCCGTTGGAAATATGAAGCGCATTGAGCGCGCGAAATATAATGATTGTCTTCAAACAGAAATAGGAGAGAAAAATGGTAGGTACATTAGTCGCTTTTTTTGTTGTCATTTGGTTTTATATGACTGCTCAACGGGTAGGGCGACAGCCGATTTCCTGGGCGGTTGCCGGTTTGGTGGTGTATTTTATGGTGTGCCTGGTATGGACTTGGTTCGTCACGCCAATCCTTAAAGACTCAGCCACCCATACCCAAAACGGCGTTTTAATCTTTTTTACTCAATATGGTTACGTCATTATGGCGTTAATCTGCGCCGGTTTGTTCAATATGAAAGTATCCGAATTAGGGCGTTTAAAAGACAATGATGAAGAGTGATTGCTGAGTGATCAATGGATTGGTTTGTTTATATCATCCATTGCAGCGACGATAGTTTTTATACCGGCATTACGACTGATCCTGATAGAAGATTCAGTCAACATGCCTGTGCTAAAGGCGCAAAATATTTTCGCGCGCGCCAGCCGTTAAAAATAGTTTATCAGGAAAGCGGGCATTGTCGCAGTTCAGCGAGCAAGCGGGAAATTGTCATTAAGAAATTATCTCGGAATGAAAAAATGCAATTGATGGGGGCGGCAACAAATGAAGCTTAAGC
>SPJM01000150.1 GCA_006844585.1 Methylococcaceae bacterium
TATTGACTGTGTGAGCAGCTATAGGAAGGGCGTGTTGCGCTTTGCCCATCCTACATTAAATCTTACAATACATTATCTATTTTTTTCGAGAAGAGATGCTATGTGTGGACGATACCTGTTAACCGCGCCTGCGGATCAATTGATGGAAACTTTTGCTTTGCAGCGTTTGCCGCGTTATCAAACCAGTTATAACATTCCGCCCGGTCAAAAAATTCTAACTGTGGTAAAACTGGACAAAGGCGATTACAAAGCTGTTTATCTGCATTGGGGATTAATGCCGCATTGGTTAAAGGATCAAAAAAAGTCATACAGTATGTTCAATGCGCGCGCAGAAAGTCTGGCGGATAAACCGGCGTTTAAATCAGCTTTCCAACAACGACGCTGCTTGATTCCGGCCAGCGGTTTTTATGAATGGCAAACCAGCGAAGAGGGTAAACAGGCATATTGCATTCGACCTCAATCCGATGCGCCGGTAGCCTTTGCCGGGTTATGGGAATACTGGGAAGGGAAGGGTGAAACGATTTACAGTTGTACAATCATCACTACCGCCGCCAATGCATTAATGTCGCCGATTCATCAGCGTATGCCGGTGATTATTGATGCTGATAATTACGCGCAATGGCTGGATAAAAACGCCAG
>SPJM01000151.1 GCA_006844585.1 Methylococcaceae bacterium
TGCCAGCGCATTAACCGACAAACTGCCGGAGCCGCTCAAGCCGTGGACGGATTGGGTGCTGATGGATTATCCGGATATTCATTGTCCGTTTTTATTCAACCAATATAAAAATAAGCAATGCAGTTGGCCGGGGTCTTTACAATTAACCTTAGATAATAAAAACGGTCAATTTAAACAAAGCTGGACGCTTTATAAAGAAACCTGGATAAGTTTACCGGGCGATAGGCAAAATTGGCCGCAACAGGTGACGGCGAATGGCGAAAAAATTCAAGTCGGGTCGCGAAACGGGCGGCCTGTCGTCTATCTAAAGCCGGGGAAATATACCTTGGCGGGCGATTTTAATTGGTTTCAATCGCCTAAAAAAATCACTCTGCCGCCAGCAACCGGATTGCTGGACTTAACTGTCAACGGCGTCGGCAAGCAGGATTACAGCATTAAAAACGGTGTTTTGTGGTTGAATCAGCAAACAGTCGGCAAGCAAACTTCAAAACCCGTCAACAAACTTGATTTACAGGTTTTTCGCAAAATTCAGGATGACGCGCCTTTGCAGCTTATCACCTTGATGAGGTTGAAAGTATCAGGGGAGCAAAGGGAAATTGCGCTGCCCCATGCCTTATTAAAGGACTTTATTCCGTTCGCTT
>SPJM01000152.1 GCA_006844585.1 Methylococcaceae bacterium
AGGCGGCGAAAAGATGCATCAACGCTTGCAAAAAATTGACCCGCAGTCGGCGGCGCGCATTCACCCGAATGATCCGCAAAGAATCCAGCGCGCTTTAGAAGTTTATGAAATAACCGGCAAGCCGTTGACTGAGATTATTAACGAGGCGTCGGATCAGCCGCTACCGTATCGGAAAATTAAATTAATTATTGCGCCGCAGGAACGCAAAACTCTGCATGATAAGATAGCGCTTCGGTTTCAGTTGATGTTACAAAACGGCTTGTTGGAAGAAGTCGAGCAGTTATATTATAGAGGCGATCTGGATGAAACCATGCCCGCAGTCAGGGCGGTTGGTTATCGACAGGCTTGGGCGTATTTACAAGGGCGCTATGATTATGACATGATGACCGAAAAAGGCATCGTAGCGACTAGGCAACTGGCGAAGCGTCAATTTACCTGGTTGCGGAAACATACCGATGCGATACGCTTGCTCAGTGAGGCTGCAAATTTACGGGAAACGGCTTTACATTCGATAGCATTGTAAAAATATTATCGACAATGAACTTGAAAATGATTGATTTGTCCCAATTGTTAAATTAATTATTTCTTTTAAAAGGATCGCAGTACAAATATGTTGATTTTGTCG
>SPJM01000153.1 GCA_006844585.1 Methylococcaceae bacterium
TCAGACTTACCGGAAATCCCCAATTGTGATGCTCAACATGCTGTTGATAGGCATCTTCTTCATCAGGCCGAATCACCGCCAGTTTTTTTGAAAAATCTCGTTGACGCCATAAGTGTTCGCGTAAAGTAAAGGCCATCCACATAAACCTGGTGACGGAGCTGGAGAGCAGGCGCAACGGCGCGCCGGAGGTTCCGGAAGTTTCAACCGTGTTTATCGAACCGTGTGATTTGGGTGGGGATAGGCTAAACATTGCTTTCCCGGCATCCTGAATTTGCAGACGGGAAATAATAGGCAACTGCTCCCAAGGCGTTTTTTCAGTTACCCCGGCATCGGCATACAAGCGTTGATAAAAGGGAACTGTATCGATAGCATGTAGCAATAACAGGCGTAAATTATCATGCTGTAATTGCCTTAATTCATTATTCCCTATCCACTGACTATGATTCAATTGCTGAATCGCGGCGAGAATCTGGGAAGCCGTTCGGTCAGGCAATGCTGGCCAGATAATGCCCGGCACAACTGATTTGATAGAATTATTCAAGGTAAA
>SPJM01000154.1 GCA_006844585.1 Methylococcaceae bacterium
AACTGCACATGGTTGCCGACAAGCATTATTTCAATCTCCATATTTTCGGCATGTGGTTCGGGTTTGTATTCAGCGCCGGCCTGGTCGCCTTCTTCGTTGTGGAACTTTCCAACACCTTGAAAGAGCGAGAACGCAACTTGGCGGAAGCCAGAGAAAATGCCTTACGGGATGAAAAACTGGTATCCCTAGGCACCCTTGCCGCCAGCGCTGCGCATGACATGGGAACGCCACTCGGCACCATCGCCATTCTGACTCACGAAATGCTACAGGAGTTTCCGGAAGAAAATCATCCGGTTATGCAAAAAAAATTAAAAATCATGGAACAACAAATTAATCGTTGTAAAGATGCATTATCGGTAATGTCCGCATCAGCCGGCCAGATGCGCGCTGAATCCGGCCAGGTAATGCGATTAACAGAATACTTAGATGAAGTCATTAATCAATGGCGAGCCCATAAATCAACCACTAAATTATCTTTGTTCATTTCGCCGGACAACCATCAAAAAGCAAAAATCATTGCTGAACGCACACTCACCCACTCTATCA
>SPJM01000155.1 GCA_006844585.1 Methylococcaceae bacterium
AAAGGGCCGATTATGGCGAAAGTGTCAGGAGTTGAGGTGAGCGATTGCGCGGTTACTACGGCGCAGGGGTTTGATATTCTTTGAATTGATGAAAGACGGCTGATGCGGGTCGGACTGAAGTTTGGCCTATAATATGTACAGATAACAGGCTATTGAGTGTTTTGGGAAGCTGGAGCTTCCTGTTTCGGGTTTCCCAAACGGAGTTTGGGAAACAGCGAAGTGTCTCTATAAAAAATAGCAAGGCTATAAGGCTATTTCCCAAGCTCCGCTTGGGAAATAAAAAACGAGAAGCTCCAGCTTCCCGAATTAGCCAGAAGCACTCAGGCGAATAGGAGTGAGTGGAAAATAATTTGCGTAATCTGCGGATTAAAAACTTGTTTTTTACGCCTACGCATCTGTAGATGTAGGGTGCGCACCGCGCAGCAAAGGTTCCGGCAATTCTATGACAAACCGCGCGCCGCCTGATTTCGGCGCTTTTTCCACATGAATTCGGCCGCCATGTTGGCGGATGATTTTTTCGGTGATCGCCAGGCCCAAGCCATAAC
>SPJM01000156.1 GCA_006844585.1 Methylococcaceae bacterium
CCAAAACCGTCCACACCTTACTTAATGACAAAAAAAGCGTCGACTCGCTCTTCACCGTTCCATTGATTTGTTCCGCCGCCTTATTAAGCTTTGCCCACGGCGCCAATGATGTCGCCAACGCAATCGGACCCTTGGCGGCGATTAACGACGCCGTTTTCAGCGGCGACATCGGTAAAAAAGTGGCTATTCCCATGTGGATCATGATGGTCGGTGCATTGGGCATTTCCGTAGGTTTAGCTTTGTTCGGCGCAAAACTGATTAAGACCGTCGGCAGCGAAATCACCGAACTTGATAAAATCCGCGCTTTTTGCATTTCAATGGCGGCGGCCATTACCGTGATCATCGCCAGCCAACTCGGATTACCGGTCAGCTCTACACATACCGCAGTGGGCGCTATTTTCGGGGTCGGCTTTCTACGCGAATATTTAAAATTCCGCAATCAACAACGCATCGCGGAAATCCGCAAGCACCATGAACTCACCAACCCGGAAGAAACCGAAGAAATACTGCAAAAATTTAACGCCGGTTCTTTGTTGCAAAAAA
>SPJM01000157.1 GCA_006844585.1 Methylococcaceae bacterium
CTACCAAAACCAAAAATCGGTCCGCCGCTTGCGCCAGTAATTTTTCTCTGACCAAATCATAGCCCCGCCCTTTGAGCAACGTTAAATCCGGCGCAACTTCATCAGCGCCGTCTACATAAAGATCTAGGCGGTCTACTTGTTCAACCGCCAGCAACGACAAACCCAATTGACGAGCCTTGATTGCACTGACTACGGAACTGGATACGACTTGAATATTTAGCCCCAGCTGTTCATTGGCTTCAGCCAAAGATTCAATAAAATAATTGGCGGTGGACCCGGTGCCCAAGCCAACCCGCATATCTGGTTTGACTTCTTCAACAGCTCGTAAAGCAACGCGTTGTTTATCATTCATGATTTGCCTCCATAATGGCTTTTAGACTTTTACCGGCCTTATCGACGAGATTAATACCATATTCAGCGTTTTTTTGCTAACAAAAACGGGATACTCAGCAACAATAAACCACTTAATATGCCCGCCATGCCTTCGTAGATTGACTGGTGCCAGCCCATATAACGCCAAATCAAGGCAATAAAAAACCCAGT
>SPJM01000158.1 GCA_006844585.1 Methylococcaceae bacterium
CTATTATCTTATGAATTTCAGGAACCGACATCACCGAAATGACTTCAACGCTGTTTTTATCATCAAGCAGAATAAGCTTAACTTTTTGACTACGGGTAATCGCCAACTTTACCGAATTAACCAGGAACTCGGCCTCAAATATTCTTTCACGGGGCAATACATCTTGAACAATAGGCACTTGCTGCTGCGCAGCTTCATGCTCAAATTGCTGATAACGTTTTTTTTCGGTTTCCGCCACCCTATCCCCTGACAAAGCATCCGCCGAAACGCCGCCCGTTTTTTCCAGCCACTCAGCCAATTGCGGCATCACAAGCAATAAAACTCGACGAGCAAACCAAACAGAAACCATTTGCTTTTCAGCACAATGACTTATCCACTGCAGTCTATCCTGAGCAGGATCATATCGCAGCGAAACCGACTTCGAAATAAATTGCTTCACAAATTAACCGGCGACAATACTAAATTATTCAGCAGGCAATTCGTTCGCCAATGCCGTTTGATAAGCATTCCGCGCCGTTTTGGCAATGGCTAATTGCATGTTCA
>SPJM01000159.1 GCA_006844585.1 Methylococcaceae bacterium
ATGAAAAAGCTTATCTGAATCGTGCGATGGGGATTGAGCCGCATTTGGAAGTAGACTACAAAGGTTTTCCTTTGGAAGTGGGGGATTTATTTATCATGACCACTGACGGGGTTCATGAATACATCAATGAATCTGAGCTAAAAGCAATACTGAGGCAAGAAGGGGATCTGGATCAGAAGGCGCAACTGATTATCGACAAAGCGCTAGGCGAAGACAGCGATGATAACCTGAGTTGTCAATTATTGCGCATTGATGAATTGCCGTTGGCGAAAGAAGATGAAATCATGCGCAGGCACGCCAACCTGCCTTTTCCGCCGTTATTGGAACCCGGTATGATTCTGGATGGCTACCGGATAGAAGCAGAGCTACACGCCAGTAAACGCACTCAGATTTATCGGGCTTACGATACTCAAACAAATCAAACGGTGATTCTAAAAACGCCTTCTATTCTGTATGAAGATGATACCCATTATATAGAACATTTTCTCCACGAAGAGTGGGCGGGAAAACGGATTCAACATGAAAATGTGTTGAAAATTTTAG
>SPJM01000016.1 GCA_006844585.1 Methylococcaceae bacterium
CTGAAGAGACGGAGATAAAATCAGAAGTAACCGATTTATTGGAGATTAAAACCATGTTGGCAAATCGCATACCAGAGTGGATTAAAGAAGGAGAGGCCAGAGGGGAGGCCAGAGGTAAAGCCCTGGGTGAAGCCAGAGGCAAAGTCCTGGGTGAAGCCAGAGGCAAAGTTCTGGGTGAAGCGGAAACTTTGTTAAAGTTGCTGACTTTAAAATTCGGCGAACTGCCGGATGCTATTAGAACGAAAGTTTATCATGCGGACAAAGCAGAGTTGGATAATTGGGTGGAACGCGTTTTGACAGTTGCAACGCTGGAGGAAGTCTTTGATTAAAATAGGCCAAACTAACCGCCTGACAATAAAACGTCGGCGCGATAATGAATTGTTCTTGTCCGGTGATGGCGGTTCCGAAATCTTCTTGAAACTGACTGAACAGAATGATTCATTGCAAGCGGGCGATGAGATTGAGGTTTTTATTTATACTGACGGCCAAGGTCGATTGTTGGCTTCGCAGCAAAGCGCTTTGGCGAAAGTCGGGGAGGTTGCTTTTTTGAAAGTGGTCTCAATCAGCAAAGTCGGGGCTTTTTTAGACTGGGGGTTGCCGAAAGATTTATTCGTCCCTTTCAGTGAGCAACAGCAAAAAATGCAGGTAGGGCGCAGTTATTTGGTTTATGTGTTTTTAGATGAGGATAACCGCATTGCCGCGACGACTTATTTGAATGACTTTATTCACGATGAAGCACACTATTTAAAGGCCGGGGGTCAAGTCGAACTGACGATTGCTGAACCCACTGATTTGGGTTTTAAAGCCATAGTGAACAACCAATTTTGGGGAGTTCTTTATAAAGATGAAGTTTTTCAGCCGCTCAAAAAAGGGCAATTGATTAGCGGCTACATCAAAAAAATTCGTGATGATCATAAAATTGATTTGTGTCTAAATAGAGAGCGTCACGGCAAAAAGGTTGATGATGTTGCGCAACGCATTTTACAGCGCTTGGAAAGTCAAGGCGGAAACCTTAAAGTGACCGATAAAAGTCCGCCGGAATTGATTTACGATACTTTTGCTTGTAGTAAAAAGGTGTTTAAACAAGCCGTGGGCGGACTTTATAAAAAACGTCTGATTAAGCTCACTGATAATGGAATTGAATTAAATTAGCAACGAGAATATGGGAATTGAGGAAAATTTTGAAAAACTGCCGCTAAAGCAATTTACGGAAAAAGCCTATCTGGATTACTCTATGTATGTGATTTTAGATAGGGCGTTGCCGCATATCGGCGATGGGTTGAAGCCGGTGCAAAGACGCATAGTCTATGCGATGTCGGAATTAGGCTTGTCGGCGCTGGCGAAATATAAAAAATCGGCGCGCACGGTGGGTGATGTGTTGGGTAAATATCATCCGCATGGTGATTCCGCCTGTTATGAAGCGATGGTATTGATGGCGCAGGATTTTTCCTATCGCTATCCCTTGATTGACGGCCAAGGTAACTGGGGTTCGCCGGACGACCCGAAATCATTCGCGGCTATGCGTTATACCGAATCACGGTTAACCGCTTATGCACAGACTTTGCTCAGCGAACTAGGGCAGGGGACGGTTGAATGGGTTGATAATTTCGACGGCACCATGAAGGAGCCGCAGTTATTGCCGGCGCGTTTACCCAATATATTATTGAACGGCACAATGGGCATTGCGGTGGGCATGTCTACCGATATACCTCCGCATAATTTAAGGGAAGTAGCGGCTGCTTGTATTCAGTTGCTGGATGCCCCGGAAACACCATTGACGCAACTGATGGATTTTGTGCGAGGGCCGGATTACCCCACTGAAGCGGAAATTATCAGCTCTCAAGAAGATATACAAAAAATGTATTTGGGCGGTAACGGCAGCATCAAAATGCGCGCGCGTTATGAGCAGGAAGAAAATAATATCGTGATTACCGCTTTGCCTTACCAGGTATCGGGGGCAAAATTACTGGAACAAATCGCCGCGCAAATGTTGGCTAAAAAATTGCCGATGATTGAGGATTTGCGCGATGAATCCGATCATGAAAACCCGACGCGGTTGGTGGTGATTCCAAAATCGAAAAGAGTGGATGTGGAAGCGGTCATGTCGCATTTATTCGCTACCACGGATTTGGAAAAGAATTACCGGGTCAACCTGAATATGATCGGCTTGAACGGCAAGCCGCAGGTTAAAAACCTGAAGCAGGTTTTGTCGGAATGGTTGGTCTATCGCACAACAACCGTCCGTAAACGTTTGCAGCACCGTTTGAATAAGGTTGTTGACCGTTTGCATATTTTGGAAGGTTTATTGATTGCCTATCTTAATATAGATGAGGTGATTCACATTATCCGCACTGAAGACGAGCCGAAACCGGTGTTGATGGAACGGTTCGGCATCACCGACCGCCAGGCGGAAGCGATTTTGGAATTGAAATTGCGGCACCTGGCTAAGTTGGAGGAAATGAAAATTCGCGGTGAGCAGGATGAGTTGGAGAAAGAACGCGAATATTTGGAAAAAACCTTAGGTTCTCGAAAACTGCTGAATCAATTAATTCGTTCGGAAATTGAAGCCGATGCCGAAAAATTCGGCGATGCCAGACGTTCGCCGATAGTCGAGCGCGGCGCGGCGCAGGCTTTGGATACCACGGCCTTGATCAGCAATGAGCCGGTTACCATCATCATGTCTGAAAAAGGTTGGATCCGGGCGGCGAAAGGGCATGAAATCGATGTGCAGGCTTTGAATTATCGTTCCGGAGACGGATATTTATCTTCAGCCTTGGGGCGCACCACCCAACCGGTTTATGTGTTGGACTCAGTCGGGCGCGTATATACCACCAGCGCCCATGATTTACCTTCGGCTAGAAGTCAGGGCGAACCTTTGACAGGCCGTTTAAAACCCCCGGCGAGTTCCTTATTTAGACATGTATTTACCGGTGCGAATGATGACTGGTATTTATTGGGCAGCAGCGCCGGTTATGGTTTTCGGGTTCAGCTAAAAGATCTGCAAAGCAAGAATAAAGCCGGTAAAGCGGCGATTACGCTGCCTTCCGACGCCGACGTAATGACCCCGATTGCAATTCAAAACCCGGATGACTTGCTTGCAGTGGCTACCACACAGGGAAGATTATTGATCTTTCCGGTTGAGCAATTGCCCGCACTGAGTAAAGGTAAAGGCAATAAACTCATTCAAATACCGCCTGCGGATTTTAAGGCTGGGAAAGATGCTGTGATTGCCTTAGCCGTTTTTTCTCCGCAGCAGTCTTTGAAAATACTTTCCGGCAAGCGGCATGTTACCTTAAAAGCAATAGATATTGAACAATATAGCGGTGAGCGCGCGAAACGCGGTATAGCTCTGCCGCGCGGTTTTCAGCGGGTTGATGGTCTATTGGTTGAGTGATGAATGAGTGAAGCATGGGGCGGGGTTATTTCCCCGTCTTTTTTCCAAATTATGTAATTTACCAATTTGACTACTGATTGGAATGCCAACAAAATCGTCGTAAGGCAAATTATCTTTCAAAACAAGAACCGGTCTTTTCTTTAATGCGTTGAAGTGGCTAAAGTGAAATTCACATAGTACAACTTCAGCTTCCGCTATTTCCATATATTGTCCTCTTCTTCATAAAACCAATCTTCAACAATTTTGTTTTTTCTTTTTAGTTTTGTTAATTCATCTATGCTTTAACAAAAGACTTTATTTCGGTTGGAAAGACCATTGTGGTGAAAAGAAAAATGAAGAAAGTAATATTTTTTTTGTTAGTGTGGGGATCGGTTAATACGACCTCTGCCGATGAAATGAGCAACGATGCTTTTGAAATGTCGCTTCAAGACCTGCTTAATACCGAGGTGACATCAGTTTCTCGGGAGGCGGTTTTATTATCGGATGCGCCGGCTGCCATTTATGTGGTTACAGCAGATGATATAAAAAAATCCGGAGCGACATCAATTCCCCAAGCCCTTAGAGGAGTGCCGGGCTTACATGTCGCGCAAATCGACTCACAGAAATGGGCGGTTAGCAGTCGAGGGTTTAATGGGCGTTATAACAATAAATTATTGGTGATGATTGACGGCCGTTCTGTCTATTCGCCTGAGTTTTCCGGGGTATATTGGGAAGTTCAGGATTATTTGATGAACGATATTTTGCGTATCGAAGTGATACGCGGGCCCAGCTCGGCAATGTGGGGCGCCAATGCCGTTAATGGCGTGATTAATATCATAACCAAACATAGCGCTGATACTCAGGGGGGGTATCTTGAAGTGGGAGCCGGAAATTACGAGCAGGTGTTTGGCGGTTTTAGATATGGCGGTAAATTATCCGATAACATTTCTGCAAGATTATACGCCAAAGGTTTTGAGCGTGATGATTTAGACCATTATTCAAATGATTCGGAGGGCTTGCATCAAGCTTTGATGGGGGTTGATACTGATAACGGTTGGACGCATTACCAAGCGGGTGGAAGGCTGGATGTGCAGTTTGAAAATGCTGCTGACCTTGCCATTAGCTTTGATGCTTATAGCAGCCGAATGAAGCAAATATATCATGTGCCGAATTTAATAGCGCCCATGTATCGCGCCTCTGCATCGGATGACTTTAAGCATGAAGGCTGGAATATTCTATCCAATTATAAGCATGCTTTATCCGCGACATCTGAATTTATTGTAAAACTGTATTACGATTACACCAATCGCGAGGAAAGCTTATTAGGCTTTCATAGTCATACCTTTGATTTGGATTTTCAACATCAATTTATGTTGGGAGAACGGCATAATATTGCTTGGGGATTAGGTTATCGCTTTTTTTATGATG
This sequence comes from Methylococcaceae bacterium, assembly GCA_006844585.1. Taxonomy (GTDB): domain Bacteria; phylum Pseudomonadota; class Gammaproteobacteria; order Methylococcales; family Methylomonadaceae; genus Methylomarinum. Next base: position 4,802 of record SPJM01000016.1, read on the forward strand.
CAATTAATACTCACCCCAATATAGTGTCTACAGTCAAAGAAGAAAGAACGGACTTATGGAGCGCTTTTGTTCGCGATGAAATCACTTTAGTCAAAAATGCGTTATGGATGACTATGGCGCTTCGTTTTGAATATCACACTTATTCCAAAGAAGAGTGGCAGCCCAATGTTCGTTTAATGTGGAAAGTCAATGATCAACATCGCTTGTGGGGTTCTATTGCATATGCTGTTAGAACGCCTTCCCGGGTAGAAAATAATATCGACTTCCATAACCATACACTTCCACCTTTCGAATTGAATCCACTTTTATCCCTACCGGTTCGCATTTTTGTTGATGGTAATGAACAATTTGATTCGGAGCGCTTACTTTCTTACGAATTGGGTTGGCGTTTTATGCCGCATCATAATTTAGCATTCGATACGGCGTTTTTTTATAACGATTATGATAACTTACGGGGCGGTTTTGATTTCAATATTAGCGGCGGGTCGCTGTCGCATATTGATATTCAAGTGCCTTTCATCAATGATCAAAAGGGACATAATTATGGTTTTGATGTTTCCACTCAATGGCGGCCTCATGAATCGCTGAAATTGAATGTAAACTATGGTTTCATACAAAGCCATTTCGATGGATTGCAAACGCAGAACACTTATGCTCCCAAGCATATTATCAGCTTGCAAGGTGATTGGGCCATTACTGATGATATAAGTTTGAATGCCCGTTGGCGCTATGTGGATTACAGCAAGGTCATTGATGCAGTCAGCAGAGTCGATAAAACGATCGATGGTTATCAAGGCGTTGATGTCGGTATGAGTTGGCGGGCTTCCCCGAATTTGCGGCTTTCGGCTTATGGAAAAAACTTATTTGAAAATTCACACGTTGAATACGAAGCTGAGCAGTTCAATGTTCCATTTCGCGTGGAACCCAGTTTTTATGGAAAAGTTGAGCTTGAATTTTAAAAGTTCAACTGGAAGCGTCATGAAATTCCTACTAATGAAAATAGGGATATATTGTTTTTTTGGATTAGGTCTACTCTTGTCTGCTTATTCTATTAGCGCAGAAATGGATAGCTATACTGTGAAGGTCGCGTTGATCTACAACTTTGCGAAATACACGGAATGGCCTGAACAAGATAGTCTTGCAGAAATTGATTTTTGTTTTTTTGATGTCCGCTATCAATCTTCATTTCAGAATATTGAAGGAAAAAAAATCAGTCATTCAAAAGTTAGGACTCGATTGATTCGAAATATGAATGAAGCGACGGAATGCGAAGTCATTTTTGTCACGAAAGAGGATCGGC
>SPJM01000160.1 GCA_006844585.1 Methylococcaceae bacterium
TCATTGTCATGGTCAAATTGTGTGGAGGCATCGGCGTATCGGGAAATCCTTTCCGGTTGCCAATCACCAGCGCCGCCACCAACGCGGCAACGCCCGCATTAATATGGATTACAATCCCGCCGGCAAAATCCATTACCCCGAGGTCGGACAGCCAGCCACCGCCCCAGATCCAGTGGCATACCGGCATATAAACAATTATCAGCCACAACGCGCTAAACCACATCATTGCGGAAAACTTCATCCGCTCGGCAAATCCGCCGACAATTAGCGCCGGTGTGATAATGGCGAATGTCATCTGAAACATGAAAAAAACTGTTTCAGGTATATCGCCACTCAGGGTATCCGTTCCTATATTCGGCAGGAAGGCTTTAGATGCACCCCCTATAAACTTTTGCAAATCGCCCCCATCGGCAAAAATAAAGCTGTACACGCCAGCAAGCCATAATATTGACACCAAACAGGTAATTGCAAAGCACTGCATCAATACCGACAAAACGTTTTTACTTCTTACCAGGCCGGCATAAAACAGTGACAACCCCGGAA
>SPJM01000161.1 GCA_006844585.1 Methylococcaceae bacterium
GATTGACTCTGCGCTTTACTTAAATATACATCAAAGGTCGGATGAGAATCCGGTTTATGGGCCTGCCTTTCACACCGTACTTGGTAACCCAAATATTCCGCCGCTATATCTATGTTTTCCAATAAAGCGCCGATAGCAATTTTGCTTGGATTACCGTGTATATCATAAATGCACTCTTTCTCGGTATCAAACCCATGAACAATCAAATGCTGATCATTAACAATCTCAAAACGCCAGGTCTGCATGTTATCGCCGCTAGGCGCCCAACGCGCCGCATCAATAATTTTATCAATCGGCCGCTCTAATTTATCATCCGTATACACGGGTAATGTCGATGACTGCGGGAGACCCATCCGCTTTATCAAATTCAATGAGATCTTTTGCAAGGGATTTTTATGGCCGCCGGGTCGCCATGTATAAGCTAATTTGTTTTTATAAGCATCAAATTGCATCCCATAAGGCGCTGCCAGAACATCCCCTCGCCCCAACAAAATTTTCAACACTTGAGTTGCCGCTGCACCTGCGCAGAGTTCACATCCCATTGGCGTAGAAGGCGCTGTTTGATTTTCCATATCCAAACGGCTTGGATCGATTAAATAACCCGCATGAACCGCCTTAGGCGCCAAGCCTAAAATAAATCTCAACCCCTTTTCTTCTTTGCTATGACCTGCAAAACCAAAATAATCTTCAAAAGACATCTGACCCGGTAAAAAATTAAGAACTGCAGTCCCCATACCAATAGGTGCCGCAGTTACCGCTGGAATCCCGTTTTCGTAGCAATACTTAAAAACTGCCTGTCTGATTTCAAAAACAAAAAAATCCAAGCCATCAACATAAATATCAACGCCTTCAAAAAATGCATCCAAATTATCAATTGAAACGCCCTGAGGAAATTTCTCAATTTCCAGTTGAGGGTTTATATCTTTAGCCATATCAAACAATCTATCCACTTTCGCTTTGTCAAGACTGCTTGTAGTCGCTCCTGCTTGGCGATTAAAGTTGGCTAGTTCAAAATGATCAAAATCAGCAATTTTAAAGCCGCCTATCCCTAACCGAGTCAAAGTTAGCAAATGACTACCGCCAACCCCGCCCATTCCAGCAATTGCAACGCGCTTATGTTGCAATATCTTTTGTTCTTGCTCAGTTACCCAGCCTATGTTTCTTGAAAAAGCCAGATTGTAATCAAATTTAGAAATAGCCATAAATTTCACCCAAAACTCTTTTG
>SPJM01000162.1 GCA_006844585.1 Methylococcaceae bacterium
CGCGGATAATTCGGCGCAAAACCAGGTGTTGGTGGATGTTCTAAAAAATAAGCAGATTCCTATTTATATGATGTCCAACCAATTACCCATGTTGCAATTAGGCCGAAAATTACCGGCCGTCAGAAATAAAAGACAAGATTTCTGCGTTGAAAAAGGAAGCAAATATCATGAGCGAATTCTGGCGCGAACGCCGATTATCGCCTTTAGCGATCCCAATGATTTGTTAAGCTACGCTATTCAACACGATTTCGTCGACAAATATTTAGACCCCCGCCTTTGTATTGATGTGACCAACATTAACATTAATGTTGCGACGGTTTTTGATGTGTTCGGGATGGGCAAAATGGCCAACCCAATGGAAGCGCATATCGGCTATGATACTGATGACCGGGTCATTGCATTAATCGCCAAAGGCATCGGCAACCCAGCGACGGCGGATATAGTCAAGCAACGCTGCCATTGGATGGAAACCATTGATTAAGGGTTATTAGCCCGTAGGGTACGCACTGCGTACCCAATATCAGCATGATTGTTTCATTTTCTGATACGAAAAAATTACCTCCAATCTCATTAGTGGGGGGGAAAGGTTTCAATCTGATAAAAATGTGCTCCCAAGGGCTTAATGTCCCCTCCGGTTTTATTTTAACGACAGAGTTCTTTAAGCCTTGGTTTTCACAATTACAGCAGACAAAAGCTTGGCAAACATTTATCGCTAAGCTTGATCAAATTGATTCTCTTCAACAACATTGTGAAGAGCTGAAAATGATCGTTGGCTCTTATACTTTCAATCAGGAACAGCATACACAGCTTGCCCTTTGTTTGGAACGCTATCAAGAAACCAATTTGTTTGCGGTGCGATCTTCTTCGCCGGAAGAGGATGGGGAAACGGCAAGTTTCGCCGGGCTTTATGAGACCGTGCTGGGCGTTCCAAAAAGCGGTTTATTGGATGCTGTTCGCACTACCTTTGCGAGTTGTTTGGATTATCGCTTGCTTCGCTATAAGATCGACAACCATTATGATGTATTGAAACCTGGCATTGCAGTCGTCATACAAATACAAATTGACAGCGAAAGCGCAGGCGTAGCATTCAGCCTTAATCCAATCACTAATGATTATGACGAAGTAGTCATTAATTCAAACTTTGGCTTGGGAGAATCGGTTGTTTCAGGTTTGGCGACGCCGGATAATTTTATCGTCAATAAGCACACTCAAGGAATCGTAAGTAAAATATCAGG
>SPJM01000163.1 GCA_006844585.1 Methylococcaceae bacterium
CGCAACGAGAATATGACAGTCGTAACCGCCTGACCAAAACCACACGTAATGGGCGTGTGCAACAATTTAGCTACACAGTACAAGGATTGATTGCAAGTATAACTGACGAGCTGGCTCGGGTAACGGCCTTTGCTTACAACGACAAAAACCAACCCATTCAGGTCAGTTATCCCTCGGGGGATTATTTACTGATTAACTATGATTATCAGAATGACTACACCGAAGTGACCCGTCAATATCATCAATCCGATGACACCCTGATTAGCACTCAGGTCTCCCGGGTTGACCCACTGGACGGTGTTACTGAACAGGAGTTTTTGGCTAACAATAGCCAATTGGTTAACCAATACCAGCGTAACGCCCTAAATGATATAACGCAGATTGACCGTCATGGGACTTATAACAATGCCACCGTTGCCACAGAAAACTATAGCTATGACCAACTCGGACAGTTGGTACAGACCAACGATGCGCTGAATGGTAATACCGAATTTGCCTATGATGTGTTTAATCGTTTAATACAAGTCAGCGATGCTAATCAAGGTGTCACCCAATATAACTATTCGGCATTAGGTGATTTATTGCAACGCAGCAGCCCCGATACCGGCCTGACCCAATATCAATATGACTCAGTCGGGAATATCGTACAGGAAATCAATGCCAACAATGTAGCGGTTGCCTATGATTATGATGCTTTAAACCGTGTCACCCAAATAGACTATGCCGGCACCGAACTGGATACTGATTTAAGCTATGATAGTGGCACAAACGGTAAAGGCCGTCTAAGCAGTGTCACAGACGGTTCCGGTAGCAGTCAGTATCAATATGATGACCGTGGTTTGATTACCTCGGCAACTAGCAATATTGCGGGAACTGCTCTGCAAGTTGCCTATCAATATAACCAAACGGGTCAAATAACACAAATAGACTATCCTAGTGGCAACAGCGTCGCCTATCAATATGATGCAGCCGGTAGGCTGGCAAAAATCCAAAGTATTCAGCAAAATAACACCACCGATGTGCTGGATAATATTTTTTGGCATGGCGCTAATATGGGCAGCTTCCGGCAAGGCAACGGTTTAACAACTACCTTAAGCTATGATGGCGCTGGCCGATTAACCGATAAAACTTTCGGTGCAGACAACGCCTTGCAAAACCAGCTGGATAAGCAAAGTCAGATTATCGCACAAAGCTGGCTGCGTAATGGGGTTAATGAAGATATTGCTTATCAATA
>SPJM01000164.1 GCA_006844585.1 Methylococcaceae bacterium
GCCGCTTTTTGATGGCTGGCGACTGAAAAAGCCTCTTGCGCGCCACGTTCTATTTTGTATAGTTTGGCCAGGTTTTCAGCGGTTTCGCCCATGCCGAAATAGGCTTGCGGATAGTTTTCGTACAGTGTTGGATTCGGCAGGGTATTGAATCCGCTCATCGGAATTCGAGTCATTGATTCAATACCGGCGCAGATAAACGCCTCTCCGGCGCCCATGCTGATAGCGCCCGCCGCATTGTGTATTGCCTGCATGGAAGAGCCGCAAAACCGGTTAATGGTCATTCCGGCGACCGAAACCGGTAAATCCGCCAGATGCACTACCAGGCGGGCGATGTTGAGTCCTTGTTCGGCTTCAGGAAAAGCGCAGCCCAAGATCAGGTCTTCAATATCTTCGGGATTGACGCCGGTTTTCTGTAACAAGCCCTTAACCACCGCAGCAGCTAAATCATCCGGCCGGGTCTTAACCAGTCGGCCTTTATGAGCCGGTGTAAAAGGCGATCTGCAATATCCGGCGATAACGATATTTCTCATGGCCTGTCTCCTGCTACGAATAATGAATACTCTTCATACAGCGTTTATCTTAAGAGTCCATAGGTCAAGTATTTGTTCCTCAATTATTTACACTAACCGGATGAATCAATACTCTGTGTCGGTTCCGGGAGCAGATGCTTGCTA
>SPJM01000165.1 GCA_006844585.1 Methylococcaceae bacterium
GAAAAAGCGAATGCGGTTATGTAATGTAGCCGATACGGATTCAAGATTTGTCCGGCACGAAAGTGAGCCTACGTCCATCGGGTGCTTCGCTGTGAGAGAGTTTGGAGAACCGATTTTGAGAAGGAAACGCAAATGACGGCCTGTCTGGCTGGTGCACCTTCTACCCGGAAACAGAACTGGAGCCAGGTCAACTGGTCTATTGTTCAAGATCTGGTGAATCGGCTGCAAATGCGTATCGCAGAAGCTGTCCGGCAAGGTCGATGGCACAAGGTGAAAGCCTTGCAATATCTTCTGAGTCGCTCGTTTTACGCCAGAATGCTGGCGGTGAAACGCATCATTTCCAACAAAGGTAAAAGAACACCGGGTATAGATGGTGTTATCTGGAAAACACGCCGGCAATATTGGTGTGCTGTATTACAACTAAAAACACGGGGCTATAAAGCCCAGCTCTTGCGTCGTTGCTGGATTCCTAAAAGTAACGGCCAATTGCGCCCGCTCGGCATTCCAACAATGCATGATCGGGCGATGCAAGCGTTGTACGCGCTCGCCTTGAAGCCAGTCGCTGAAACATTAGGCGACAAACATTCCTATGGGTTTCGGGAAAAGCGTAGCTTGCATGATGCGATTAAACAATGCTTTATTGCACTGGCAACCCGCGCGGCTGTGAAGTGGTCAAGTT
>SPJM01000166.1 GCA_006844585.1 Methylococcaceae bacterium
TCGATCAGGTTGAATTTGCGAATGTAATCCTTATCAGCAAAACCGATCTGGTTAGCGCTGTCGATATCGAACGCTTAACCGCTATCTTGAAAACATTGAATTCCGATGCGCAAATCCTTCCGATTACCCAAGGCAATGTAGATATTGATGCGGTACTGGGCACTGGACTGTTTAACTTCGAACGTGCAAAGCAAGCTCCCGGTTGGTTGAAAGAAATGCGGGGCGAGCATATTCCCGAAACAGAAGAGTACGGCATTAGCAGTTTTAGTTATCTGGCTCGCCGCCCGTTTCACCCTGAAAAATTTTATCAATTCCTGCATAACACCGAGGAATACGGCAAATTGATTCGGTCTAAAGGTTATTTTTGGCTGGCATCGCGCCCCGAGTTTGCCGGGCAATGGAGTCAGGCAGGCGGTATTGCGAGTTACGGTTATTGCGGCATGTTTTGGAAAGCCGTAGAAAAAGAAAATTGGCCTACAGACCAAGAGTCTCTGGACTCTATACAACAACAATGGGTAGAACCCTTTGGTGATATGCGCCAGGAACTGGTGTTTATAGGACAGGAGCTGGACCAGGACAGAATGATACAAGCATTGGATGCGTGCTTGTTAAACGATGAAGAGCTACTGCAAGGGAAAAATTATTGGGCAACGCTGAATGACCCTTTTCCAGCTTGGGTGG
>SPJM01000167.1 GCA_006844585.1 Methylococcaceae bacterium
TATGACATTATTACAGTATGCCATCCCTGGCGCTGGATACCCGCTCCCGGCGGGTATGACGCCCCGAAGGTTACCCGTCATTCCGGCAGGGATTGCCGGAATCCAGACCACAGGGATGTGAAGTCCTAAATTAAAGCGAGTGCTGACTATCAACGCTATGACATTATTACAGTATGCCATCACTGGCGCTGGATACCCGCTCCCGGCGGGTATGACGACTCAAAGGTTACTCGTCATTCCGGCAGGGATTGCCGGAATCCAGATCACAGGGATGTGAAAACCTAAAACAAAGCAAAGACTGACTATTAACACTATGACATTATTACAGTATGCCATCCCTGGCGCTGGATACCCGCTCCCGGCGGGTATGACGGAGTTTAAAATATGGTAAAGAGTATTACCGACAATCTGGCCGTCTGGACAACGGCACTGGAAAACAAAAGTGGTGTCGGGCGGGGTAATAATAAAAAACAAACCGCTTATGGGATTAAAAAACTTAGGGAATTAATTCTGGAATTGGCCGTGCGGGGGAAGTTAGTGCCGCAAGATCCGAATGACGAACCGGCAAGTGTATTGCTGGAAAAAATAGCCGAAGAAAAAGCGCGTTTGATTAAGGCAGGCAAGATTAAAAAGCAGAAGGCTTTGCCAGAGATTGGGGAGGGTGAAAAGCCGTTTAAATTGCCTG
>SPJM01000168.1 GCA_006844585.1 Methylococcaceae bacterium
CGTGACAGTAAAATCTCACCGAAAAACAGTGCAGCATCTTGATGGTGGAATTGTGAAAAAACTGATTGCTAAAGATGGCGATCAGGTTGGGGTAGGGGATGATCTTTTAATCTTGGATGATACTCAAATTAAGGCGGAGCTGGAGATTATTAAATCACAGTTGGCGACATTATTGACGTTGGAGTCCAGATTGATTTCTGAACGGGATGGCGAAGGGCAAGTGGTTTATAGCGAACGGCTCAAGCAATTGGAAGATTATCGTTTGGCGGAGATGAAATCCGGCCAGGAGCAGATTTTTAAGGCCAGAAAAAGTTCCCATGAAGGTGAAATTTCTGTTTTAAAGAAAAGGGTTGGTCAATTGCAGGCTAGAATCAATGGCCTGCACGGACAACAACAAAGTAAGCGAAAATTGGCGATTTCTTATAAGGAAGAAATTCAAGATTTACGGGAATTATTGGCTGAAGGGTTTGCGGATAAGCAAAGGTTGCGTGATATCGAGCGCAATAATGCGCGTATTGATGGTGAAGTTGCAGAGTTGAGCTCAACAATTGCTGGTAGCGAAATACAGATTGGCGAGACGCGTTTGCAGATTTTACAATTGAAAAAGCAATTTCTAGAAGAAGTTGTTAATCAATTGAGCGAAACGCAGACTCGATTGTATGATTTGACGGAAAGGATGATTGCA
>SPJM01000169.1 GCA_006844585.1 Methylococcaceae bacterium
GTTAGATACGCCACCGCCTGCGCAAGCGGGCTTGTTTTAACATGTGATGGCAATGCCTTTTAGTGATTGTGCCCTACATTCTGTCGAAAAATCGACAGAGATGAACGCATTTACAGCCGCTGATTAGCTCTTTTACCCTATGTAATAAAAATTGTGAATATGATATAAGTATAAACAGAGTTTGTTGCGTAGTCAGTTAGCAGCTTGATAGATTATTTTATTCACCTTTCCAGGCATGCAAACTCTGCTCTGACACCAGCCATCCCGCTGGTTTACATCCATAATTAATTTAGGAATAAAATATGAGGTTACATACACCTACCCAAAAGCTGCTAGACAGGTCGCGTGCCGCTTTAATTTTAAGCTTATTCACCGCTACCACCACATGGGCTGCTCCCAGCCTCGTGACGACCACCGACACTGGAGGCAACATCATTGAAATCACAGGAGCGACTGATATTTTAATAGGCGGCTCACTTTTCGACGTGCAATTTTTCGATGGTACATTCACTGACCTATACCCGTCAGGTTCTGCTTTTGTTGATGAGCAGGCTTCATTGCTTGCTAGCCAGGCTCTATTATCCCTTTACAATGCTGCAGGCTCAGCTGTGTTAGACGCGCCAGAACTAACACGAGGGATAGAACCACAACAGATAGATGCTTTTGGCAGTATCATTACGCCATACGGTGACGTACAGGGCCTTGCATTAGATTTCACCATACTAAATCTGGAAAAATTCACAGGTTTCAACGGCAATGCTAGCGTATCATCCTCTTCCCCTTCATTTCGACTCCCTATTGGTTTTGATACCGGAAACGATGATACCTCAACATTTGCAGTGTGGTCCCCAGCGGCCGCGGTTGCTGCGGTGCCTGAGCCGTCTACTTACGCGATGATGGGTTTAGGCTTATTAGGCGTTGCTGGTATGAGTCGTCGTAAAAATCAAGCTTAATCGAGTGATTAGCTAAGCCTGCAGTACACTAACGTTGCCAACGTTGTCGCGACTGTCTCAACACAAAAGCCACCTTAGTTGAGGTGGCTTTTTGTTTGTGTTGTTGCCTCACAATCGACATAGCTAGTAGGGCGCAACATGATGCGCTAAGTGTTTATAGCATTGGTATGGATACCATTAATTCATTGCAGCGCAATACCTTTTTGTGATTGCTCCCTATATGCTGTCGAAAAATCGACAGAAAT
>SPJM01000017.1 GCA_006844585.1 Methylococcaceae bacterium
AGCAACTGGGCGCAACCGTGGCCGATATGCGCTTTGTCAAACCGTTGGATGAAACCCTGATTCTGGAATTGGCGAAAACCCATGATGTCTTAGTCACGGTGGAAGAAAACGTCATCGCCGGTGGCGCGGGCAGCGCGGTGAATGAATTCCTGCAAGCGCAGCAGATTTTAATGCCGGTGCTGAACTTAGGCTTGCCGGATAAGTTTATCGAACAAGGCGGGCGTGAACAATTATTGAGTTTGTGCGGTTTGGATGCTAATGGAATTTTAGCGAGTATTGAGCGGGTTTGCGCTTGATATAATTTACGATGGTGGTCAGGCTGAAGTCTGAGCTACGAGCTTTCTTTAGGGTATGCATTGCATACCCTACAATGTAATCTGCACAAAAAAGGGGCCAAAAAGCCCCTTTTTCTTGATATGAGCTAACGATTATTTTTTGACTTCTTCAACAATGTTGTTAAAAGCTTCAATATGCTTTTTACCGCTGTTGATAATATCCAAACCGATATCCATAATTAACTGCAACAAACCCGGCGTTTTATATACCAACAGCGCCAAGTAAGCCACTACCGGAACTGCAGCTAACGCGCCGTATAAAGTTCCTACGCCCGCGACGCTTAATAATTTGCTGATCAATACGACAATATCCAACGGCACCAAAACCATAGCGCCAAAATAAGACAGCGTCATAAATGTAAAAATAACAAACACGACAAATTGTAACAGCCTTACCATAGCTATATTCACTTTTTTCATAACTTTGCGTTTTCCCGAAATAAAAATAGAAACCGGTGTTTGATAGGCTGACCCAATTAATAACCTTCCTTTTCCAATAAAATTCTCAATAGCCGCGAGTGGAAACAAGGTCGCTTGTTTATTATTTTATTTGTCATTCGCAATCAGCAAACCAAATTCAGCCCAATATTATAAATTAAATTAGCGAAAATTTCTTTAAAAATAATCACATCCATCAGGCGATTTTATTCCGCCCCATTCCACTTTGATCGACAATACCGCCTTGCTCTACGCAGTCTCGCCCTTTATTTTTAGCCTGATATAAAGCGGTATCCGCTGTTTGAATCAGCAACCGAGCATTAGCATCAGTAGAGTATTGACGCCCTTTGCAAGGCATAAATGTTGAGCAGCCTATTGAAATCGTGACCTGAAGAGACTGCTCTTCAAATTCAATTTGAATATGCTTAACGGTTTTTCGTATTCTTTCGGCAATATCATAGGCCATTAAATCATTAATGCCGGTTAACAAAGCGACAAACTCTTCACCGCCATAACGCGCCAGTACATCATTGCTGCGAAGCTGCTGTTTAATTGCGCCCGCCACCTCCATCAGAACCTGATCGCCAGCTTGATGACCATAAGTGTCGTTAACTTTTTTAAAATAGTCTATATCTAAAAACAAACAGGATAACGGCTGATCATTACGCTGGCTTCTGTCCAGCTCCTCGCCGATGCGTTGTTCCAAAAAGCGCCTATTGTTAATCCCGGTCAGCGTATCCACCAAACTGGTTCTACGCATGATTTCGAAATTCAAATTATTTTCCAGACAAATACTGACTACGGAAACCATATGCTCGACGAAATCGGTCGCCATATTAACGATAAAGCGACTATTTTCATAACTACCGAAATTCAACGCGCCCAAGTACTGACCTCTACGCATCAACGGAATAATAGCAACCGAAGCCGGTTTTTTGGAAAGCGGAAAAAAATCCGCAAACGCTTCTTCTTTATAACGCCCCAAAAAAGGCCTGCCAGCTACGCCAAAAACTTGTTCAATCAATCGTTTATCGGGTAGCAGAACCAAATCGGGGTGTTCGTGAATTTGATAGCCGTCTTCTTCCAAATATTGAGCAATATCGCCTTTATCATCTACCAAACAAAAACTAATCACATCCAAATCGAAAAAGCTTTTGCCTTCATTCAAAATATGCTCGGCCATTTCCGCTAATGAATTTAATTTCAGTAAAATCATTTCAAAATCCTGAAAGCGCTTCAAAGAAATGCTATTTTGCTGGGCGCGATCCATCATCGCATCCAAATGGCTTTCCAGAATAATAATGTCAGTGGTCAGATCTTCTTCCAAAACAGCTCTCTAAGGTTCGGCGGTCTAGCTCAGGACTGAGGATGAAATAAAACCCGAAACTAGCGTAGGATTTTTGTTCAGGTTCAAGGCGTGGAAATAGGCGCATAGCAAGCTATGTAACTATTTCCACAACGTAGAAGCTGGACAAAAAAACAAGTTAGTTTCGGGTTTAATAAAATTCTCAGTCCTAAGATTAGCAGTTTATATTTTATTTACTATTCTATCGCGAATCCAGATACGAAAAGATCCGATTATTCAATTTATCAATTATTTTTAACTATCGCGCACTCAGCTCAAACAAAGGAGTCGTTTATAATAGACAACCAAAGTTGTTTTATCTTTCATCATGTTCACAGAAAATCAAAAAGAAATACTTAATAGAGCTGAAATATCGCTTAGCCTCTTACCTGAAAACCGCCTCTTCGAAATTGCCGGTCAGCCTGAGTCAGTCAATGAATTGAGCAATGAGGAATTAATCGAATTTTTAAGCGTTGCCAATGCGCTTTACCGGGGCGGCGAAAATATAATTAGCGACGCGGATTATGACTTTAAATTTCAAGCCGAACTAAAAAAAAGGTTACCGCAACACCCTTTATTACAGCACGTTGAACCGGAGTCCGCGTTCATCGGGAAAACCATTGAACTACCGGTCCCCATGCTATCCACGGATAAAGCCTATAGTTTCGAAGCCATTGAGCAATGGGCTAAACGCATTGAAAAAGCCGCGGCAGAACTGGAAAAGAATTTCACCGAACTCGTTTTCCGCATCACCCCGAAATTAGACGGCTATGCCGCATATGACGACGGCGCGGTTTTATACACCCGCGGCGACGGCCGTAAAGGCACCGATATTTCACGAGTTTTTGAACGCGGTTTACAAGTGGCTAATCAAGGCGAACGCGGCTTGGGCGCAGGTGAAATTGTCATCAGTAAAAGCTATTTTGAGCATCATTTAAATGAAGAATTTGATAATGCGCGAAATTTTCAAGCCAGCGTCATTAAAGAAAAAGAACTGGAGCAACCCGCGATTGAAGCGATAAAAAATAATGCCGTGGTCTTTTATCCCTTTGCTTTGTTACCGGATTGGCAAGGGCCGTGGTCAGACATAGTCCAACAATTTGAAACCATCGTCAATAATATCCGCTCCCAAGTCGATTATGATGTCGATGGGGTGATTTTTGAAATCACCGACCCTGAAATCAAAGACTTAATGGGCGCCACCCGCCATCATCACCGCTGGCAGATTGCTTTTAAGGAAAACACCGAAACCGCTGAAGTCGCCGTATTGAAAGTCACCCCGCAAACCTCCCGTTCCGGTCGCATCACCCCGGTTGCGGAATTGGAACCGGTGAGATTGAGCGGCGCATTACTCTCCCGCGCCACTGCTCATCATTACAATATGGTGCTGAAAAACGGCATAGGTCCCGGCGCGATTATTCAACTGGCTCGCTCAGGCGAAGTCATTCCCAAAATTGAAAAAGTCATCAAAGCGGCTGAACCGGAAATTCCGAATCAGTGCCCCAGTTGTGAGCATGAACTGATCTGGGATAACGATTATCTGGTTTGCCCCAACAATCTGCAATGTCCGGAACAAATCGCCAACAGTATGGAGCATTATTTCCGAGTCCTAAAGAATAATGATGGTTTCGGCGCAGCCACCATCCGTAAACTTTATCAAAACAACATCCGCAATGTTTACCAGATTTATCAATTATCCGCCGAACAATTTGAAGCGATGGGTTTTGGTCCCAAACAATCACTAAACCTGGTCGATCAATTAAACCGCAGTCGCAGCGAAGCCGTCGAAGACTGGCGATTCCTGTCCGCTTTCGGCATTTTCCGCATGGGTTTAGGCAATTGCGAAAAATTACTCAGTCATTACCCACTGGCGGAAATTTTCAAGCTAAGCGAAGAAGATATTATCGCTGTTGAAGGCTTTGCCGAAAAAACCGCCGCCGTTGTAACCGAAGGCTTTAAAAACATTCAACCACTGTTCCATCAGTTATATCAATTAGGCTTTAATCTGGAAGACAGTTACCAACCACACTCGGATGAACTCGCCCACCCTTTAACCGGTAAATTATTGGTCTTTACCGGCGCCATGCAGCAAGGCTCGCGCGATGCGATGAAAAAGCAAGCCAAGTCCTTAGGCGCTAAAGTCGGCAGTTCGGTAACGGGCAAAACCCATTATTTAGTCATTGGTGAAAAAGTCGGCGAAACAAAAATCAACGCCGCCAAGGAGAAAGGAGTGGAGATTATTACTGAAGAAGAATATTTAGCAATGATTCGTTAAAAATATGTCTTTTTGGGATTGGGGGGGGAATAATGTTTCAGTCATATAATATTTTCGGCCTCATTCGGAATCTCAGTTAATTATGAGTTGACATACTTCTTCCCTAACAGATAAACTAATCAATACACTATTAATGCCTGATTTTGCAGGTAATATTGATTATCAGGTAAATTTGACAGGATAAATTGCATAGCAGGCAAACTTGCCTGATTTCACGGCCAATACTGTGGAATAGCAAGGCAAAAGTTCAGGATATTAATATCCTGTCAAAGTTGCCTGATTGTTCTGTTAATATCTAGAATATCAGGGCGAATTTGCCTGATAATAATAATGTTATGTGCAAAAGCATTCTCTAACGTATAAATGAATAAATAAATTGTATAAGCAAATGAAATGAAAAAAGACAGACAGAGTATCGAGGAAAGGCTTCATCATGTATATCGTAAACATGTAAAACGTTATCAGCATAAGGATACGAATCAAATGTGTTGTATGTGGTCAATAGCCAAACCTCCAGATGAAATATACGAATGTGATCAAGTTTATGATATAGAAAATGAATTTTGTATCACACTCAGTGAAGACGATGCTCTGGATATATATGATATGCACTTTGATGAAGCCGTTATCTTTATTCATAAGAAACTGAATGAGAACTGCATTAATGCAAAAGAAAAACTTTATCCCTAATAAATTGAGGCCATGGATAGAAGCAAGAAAGAAATATCATTTATCTCATGCTCAAATACAAATGGCCAGAGAGCTTGGGTTAAACCCAAAGAAATTTGGCGGCCTGAGCAACACAAAACAGCAGCCATGGAAATTACCACTATCTGAGTTTATCGAAGATATATATTTCAAACACTTCAAAAAGAA